>CAZWDQ010000005.1:41691-49015 GCA_964632475.1 uncultured Acidimicrobiaceae bacterium | reverse complement strand
GATGGCGGTGAACGCCGGGTAGAGAGATGACAGCACGGCGCTGATGCCGAGCGGTCCCCGCTGGAGAGCGAGAGCGATCGCCACGTTGGCGGCCATGTCCAGATTCCCCAGCACGGCGAGCATGCCGAGGTCGCGTCCTCTAGGCGGTGATGCGACACGCTTGAATCCCGCGATGGCAAACGCGAGAGGGATCGTCATGCCTCGGGCACCGACGAGCGGCCACAGTCCGGACGCCTCGGATGTCTGGGAGAACGCGATGAAGAAGACGCCGAACGCGGTACCTGCGAAGACTGCCCGACCGATCATCCGGACGTCGGTGCTCCTTCCGGCGGGGTCGAAGCCGATGAGGAGGACCGCTGCGAGGGCGAGACCGATACCGACCCAATGCCGGAGCGAGAGCTCGGCACCCTGACTGAGATCGACGACGACCGGGATCACAGCGGTGGTGGCCCCGGCGATCGGAGCAACGATCGTCATCGAACCCGATGCCAGCGTCGAGTAGAGGGCGGCCAAACCGGCGAGGCCGATGACTCCGGCGAGGGCTCCCCACAGAATGTCTGCCGTTGTTACGACTTCCGCGGGGACGACGATGAGGCCGATCGCCAGCACGCCGAGTCCCAGCGTCTGGGACCATGCCGTCACAGTCCAGACAGACGAGCGCCGTGTGGCGATACCGCCGAGGAAGTCGCCGAGTCCGTAGAACACGGCGGATGTGAGTGCGAGGACCTGGCTCATGGCCTGGATGAGCGTACCGGCGGCCCGGCGTCGCAGACGAACGTCGGCAGCGCGGGCGTGTTCGTGGCCATCGTGGGAGTAGTCGTCGGGTGGTCAGGCCAAGACGACGGTTGGACCGATCGTTCCCACAACCGCCGCTACGTCCTCGAATCGGGGGAGGGAGAGTCCGCTTCGCGAGATCGACACGGCCGCGGCAGCGTTCGCGAACGTGACGGCATCCGTCCACTCGACTCCCGTTGCCCGTTGGATAGCGAGCGCTGCAACGAAAACATCCCCGGCCCCGGTCTCGTCGATGGCTTCGACGGCCGCGGTGGGGACCGATGTGATCGAGTCGTCCGCGGTGAAGAGAGCGCCTGCCGATCCCAGCTTCAGGATGGATCGCCGAACGCCCATTGTTGACAGATCTCGGGCGGCGAGGGCAGCGGTCGCTGGATCCTCTATCGAACGCCCTGTGAGCGCTCCGGCTTCGAGTGCATTGGGGGTGATCACTTCGGCACCGCTGAGTGAATGCCTCGACGCCTCCTGCGGAGAGGCGGGATCGAGATAGACCGGCACGCCAGATTCGCGGGACCAGTCGATCAGCCGATCGACAGTGTCGGTCGGTACCTCGCTTTGCGTGATGACGACGTCGCACGCGGCGAGCGCATCGAGCGCCGGAGCGATGAGGTCCCAAGTCAGCAAGGAGTTTGCACCCAGAGTGAAAACCAGCGAGCGATGCCGACCGTCGATGAGTTGGATCACGACGAACCCGGTGGGCCGCTCACGCATGGTCACGATGTGGGTGGTGTCGACGCCATCAGCGGCTGTCGCGTCGAGGCAGAGGCGGCCAAATTCGTCGTCACCAACACACCCAACGAGCAGAGCATCGGCGCCGAGTCGTGCAGCGGCTCGCGCCTGGTTCGAACCCTTCCCTCCGGGTTCGATGATGTAGCGCTCGGCCAGGTAGGCGCCATCCTCCGACCGGTGCTCTCCTCCGAACAAGTGGATGTCCATGTTGATGCCGCCGACAACGCCGATGTTCGGACTCACACGGTCCTCCCTGCGAGTCCGGGGCAATCAATTGGAATGGCGTTGACGACCATGAGTCGACGATACCTAAGCATGTCAGGCATCAAGAGCGTCGACCGCGTCCGTGAGACGGGCGATGGCGTCCTCGATCTGGACAGCAGGTGCCGCGATCGTCATACGGGCGAAGCCCGCTCCCTGGCGTCCGAACCAGTGTCCCGGGCTCAGAGCGAGGTGGGCAGACCTACTCAGCCATCTAGCAAGTTCGGGAACGTCCATCTTCATCTCGCGGAAGTCGAGCCACGCGAGGTAGGTGCCCTCCGGCTCGACGAGGTCGATGCCGGGTGGGAGACCGTTCCGAAGCAACGCCACGTTGGAAGCGATCAGCGCAAGGAGCTGATCGAGCCATTCCCCGCCGGTGCGGTATCCCGCCTCGAACGCGGCGATGCCGAAGACGTTGTTGCGGGTCAGGTGGAGTTGTGAACTCCTCGTACGGAACAGCTTGGAGACTTCCTCGTCACCCGTCACCAGGAGAGTGTCGCTCACTCCCGCGAGACCGAAGGTCTTGATCGGGCCATGCGTTGCCGCCCACGACACACCGGAATCGGCTGCGACTGAGGCGAACGGTGTGAAGCGGAACGGGGGGAGTGCCAGATCCGCGTGGATCTCATCGGCGACCACGAAGACGCCGTGTCTGGCGCAGATCGCGGCGACCTCTGCGAGTTCTTTGCCAGTCCACACCCGCCCAACAGGATTGTGGGGATTGCATAGGATCATCATCCGCGTTTGCGGATCGGCGGCCTTGGCCTCGAGATCATCGAGATCCATGCGGTAGCCGTCGTCGGTGATTTGCAGTGGATTGCGTACAGCAGTTCGGTTCACCGAGGTAATGAGCGGCTTGAAGTCCGTGAACACGGGGGGCTGGAGCAGAACTCCCTCTCCCGGTTCTGTGAGTTCCTCGATGAGGACACCGATCGACGTTCCCACGCTCGGGCTGACCGACGTCTTCAGATCGGCTCCGTCCCACCCGTGACGGGTCGCCATCCATTCCCAGAAAGAGTCGACCACTGACCGCGGGCGCATCTCGTAGCCGTACCACCCGGCCGTGGACCTGGTCTCGAGGGCGGCGACGACCCCGGGAGCAAGGTCGACGTAGGGCTCCGCGATCCAGAGAGGGAGCAGGCCTCCTGCGTCGCCGAAGAGCCGGCTCAAGCTCTTCGTATCAACCGCCTGGGCACTGCTCGGCACGGGATCTTGGTCAGAAGGAGTTGAGCGCATTCACCGAGCATAGATTCTGAGGAGTCCTGCGTAGGAAGCGGCACGATGATGCCGGAATCTATGGCAGACTCCTGAGCGGGGGGCGGGTAGCGTTGTGCCCATGCCCAATCGCCTCAACGTCGCATCTTCGCCGTATCTGCTCCAACACGCCGACAATCCGGTTGACTGGTGGGAGTGGGGACCCGACGCCTTCGCCGAAGCTGCGGAGCGTGATGTTCCAGTTCTGCTCTCCGTCGGCTACTCGGCGTGTCATTGGTGCCACGTCATGGCACACGAGTCGTTCGAAGACGAGGAGACCGCCCGCTTCTTGAACGGCCACTTCGTGAGCATCAAGGTCGATCGGGAGGAGCGCCCAGACGTCGATCGGATCTACATGGACGCCGTCACGGCGACGGCCGGTCACGGGGGCTGGCCGATGACCGTCTTCCTTACACCCGACGGCAAACCCTTCTACGCCGGCACCTACTTCCCCAAGGAGCGGCGTCACGGCATGCCGTCGTTCATGGACGTTCTCAGGGCTATCGATGAGGCGTGGATCCAGAGACGAGATGGGCTGATCGATCAATCCGAGGAGATCACACGGCTCATCTCCCAACGGTCCACCGTTTCCGGTGTCGCGCCCTCGCCGGGGGCGATCGAACTCGCGATCGACGCCATCGCCGGCACCTTCGACCCGTCGAACGGCGGATTCGGTCGGGCACCGAAGTTCCCCCAGCCATCCACGCTCGAATTTCTTCTCCGGTTCGCAGTTCTCCGACCGGACAGTGATCGGTCTGCAACTGCACTCGCGATGGTCGAGACCACGCTCGACCACATGGCGAGGGGAGGCATCTACGACCATCTCGAAGGTGGATTCGCTCGCTACTCGGTAGACGACCGGTGGCTCGTGCCCCACTTCGAGAAGATGCTCTACGACAACGCCCTCCTCGCGCGGATCTATCTCCGGACCTGGCAAGTATCGGGAATACCCTGGATGCTCGAAACGGCATGTGAGACGCTCGACTACCTCGCCAGAGACATGATCGATTCCTCTGGTGGCATCCACTCCGCGGAGGATGCCGATGCCGAGGGTCGGGAGGGATCGTTCGCCGTCTGGACATGGGACGAGCTCGCCGGGATCCTCGGCGATGACCTCGACGTCGGCGCAGCGATCTACGGTGCCACTCCGGAAGGCAATTTCGAGGCGGCGAACATCCTTCACCTTCCCGCTCCCCTCAGCGACACTGCAGAGCACCTCGGCATGTCCGAGGACGAGCTGCGGGAGCAGAAGCGGCGAATCGATGATCTTCTTCGCGAACGGCGCTCCATGCGAGTCCGGCCCGGCCGCGACGACAAGGTCGTCACGGCGTGGAACGGATTCGCACTTCGCGCGTTCGCAGAAGCCGCAGCGGTCCTGGACAGCGACCGCTATCGGTCGGTGGCAGAGGGCATCGCGACGTTCCTCACCGGCCCTGCGCTGAGCGACGATCGACTTCTGCGTTCGTGGCGTCAGGGACGGAGCGGGCCGGACGGCTTCTGCGACGATTACGCCGCTACGGCCATCGGCCTGTTCGCTCTGTATCAGGCAACCGGAGAGGAGCGCTGGTACCGCCACGCCGAACGACTCACTCGGGTGATGATCGATCGATTCGGTGACGACACCGGAGGCTTCTTCGCTACGGCTGTCGACGCTGCGCCACTCATCGCCCGGCCGAAGAACGTGCACGACAACCCAACGCCGTCCGACAACGCTCTCGCCGCCGAGGCTCTTGCGACGCTCGCCGCCTTCACCGGAAGTGCAGATGTCCAGGGCCGGTTCGAACGAACGGTCGGGAGTATCGGCTCGACGCTGTCGACTCAGCCCTGGGCCCACGGGCAGATGCTCGGCGTATGGTTGGCGAACCCGGCGGTCGAGATCGCGGTGGTCGGCGTCCGTGAAGACCGGCAGCCGTTCGTCGACGTAGCGTGGGAACGATTCCGTCCGGGGACCGTCCTGGCCTCCGGCGACGGGGGAGAGAGTGTGGTGCCGCTGCTCGAAGAACGGGTCCCATCCGGAGGAGCCCGTGGGTTCGTGTGTCGCGGTTTCGTCTGTGATCTTCCTGCCGGGTCGCCGGCAGAGCTGTCCGCTCAGCTTGACGGATCCTGATCCGTCATCACCGCCTCGAGTGTCACCACCCGGTGTGGTTCGGCATCGAGAATTGTGATCGAGATACCATCGAATCGGAAGGTCTCGCCCCGCTCAGGGATTCGTCCAGCGATGCCCACCACAAGGCCGCCAACCGTGTGCCAGTCACCGGCGGGGAGCTCCACGCCACTCGCCGCCTCGAGGTCCTCGACGTCTGCACCGGCATCGAGGCGCCATCGTCCGTTCCCCAACGCTCGCAGGGCGGGGCGGAGGATCTCGCCCTCATCGGAAACCCGCCCGACAAGCTCTGCGACGACATCTTCGATCGTGACGATCCCGGCGGTTCCACCATGTTCATCAACCGCGACGGCGAGGTGCACGCCGGTGCGCTGCATCTCACTGAGCAGATCGATGACCCGCTTCGTCTCCGGGACGACGATCTCTTCGGTCGCGACGGTCAGCACGGGGGCGTCCGGCGAGTCCGTGACGGCCGCGGCTAGATCGTGGAGACGGACGACGCCCCGGATCCGATCCAGTTCGCCTTCGTATACGGGGAGTCTGCGGTGGCCGCTGTGGATAGCGATCTCAAGGGCCGCGCCGATCGTGGCATCGGTTCCGACGGCCACGATCTCGGTTCTGGGTGTGAGGATTTCGTCGACGGTTCTATCGCCGAGATCGAACGCTCTTTCCATCAGGTTCCGATCCGTCTCCTCGATGGATCCTTCGACGGCGGCATCCAATGCGAGTTTCCGCAACTCCTGTTCTGTCACGACCGTCGACGTTGCGATCCCGGTGCCGGGTGCCTGGAGATCCGCGAATCGCACCAGCACGCTGACGACTGGGCGCAGCACCCACGCGAGTCCCGCCACGAGACCGACCGTCGCTCGTGCGACGGTGTATGGATGCCGGACGGCATACGTCTTCGGTATCGCTTCCGCATACACGAAGAGCACGACCGTCAGTGCGATCGAGGCGACCGTCACGCCGAGGTTGCCGAAATGCCGACCGGAGAGCACGCCCACGACTGTCGCCGCACCAATCTGAACGAGGAGTACAACCAGCAGGACGGTGTTCAGCACTCGGGGGAGGTCATCCAGGAGCCCCAGGAGCCGTTTCGAGGAACGGTCGCCGGCGGTGGCCTGCACCTCGACGCGCACACGCTGGACCCGCAGCAGTGATGCCTCGGCAGCGCCGAGCACGACGGCGGCACCGAACATGATCAGGAGGATGGAGACGAGTACGAAATCGGTTCCGTTCATACCCAAGTCTCGCGCATTCGGTAGCGTGAGGGGATGAGGCTGACAAAAGTGATCGCTTTCGGCCTCCTTGTCGCTTGTCTCGTCGTCGGAGGTTCTTGGATGCTGCAGGATCGACTCATCTACTTCCCCGGTCCCGACCCGGGTCCGGCCCCGGTGCCGTGGGAGGAACGCAGCATCGCGACTGAAGATGGCATCGAACTCTCGGTGTGGGTCCGAGTTGATGATGCCGCGATGGGCAGCCCTCTCGTGATTGTGTTTCCGGGGAACGCAGGGAATCGGGCCGGGCGGGTCCCGCTCGGAGACCAGTTGGCGGCTGCGGGCTACGGAGTCATCCTGGGGGAGTACCGCGGCTACGGCGGCAATGCCGGCACACCGAGCGAGTCCCATCTGATAGCCGATGCCCTGGCCATCGCTCGGGCGGCGAGCGACGACGGCTTGGGAGAGGCGGGTGTTGTCTACTTCGGTGAGTCCCTCGGTGCCGCCGTTGCAATCGGTGCGGCCTCGACGGTCGCTCCGGATGCCGTCGTTCTGGGTTCTCCGTTCACGTCCCTGGTCGACGTCGGGCGCCACCACTACCCGTGGCTCCCCGTTGACACGCTGGTACGAGATCGGTACCCGTCCCTCGAGCGGATCGAGCGCGGCGAGGTTGACGGTGTCCCGGCACTCGTGATAGGTGGCGTGGGAGATCGAACGGTCCCGATAGAGCAGAGCCGAACCATCGCAGAGGCGCTCGGCGCCGCGATGCACGAAGTCCCCGGTGTTGATCACAACGATCCATCGATCCGGTCGAGTCGGGCCATGGTTCAGGTCGTCTCCGATTTCATCGAATCGACGGTTGGCGCATGACATCCGATCGAACAAGGAGGACACGGCGACCTGCTTGGCTAGTCCCGGCAGCCATTCGCCGCCCTGGTCGTGTCGTCCACGGTTCAGGGATGAAGGC
>CAZWDQ010000005.1:0-41591 GCA_964632475.1 uncultured Acidimicrobiaceae bacterium | reverse complement strand
TCCCGGCAGCCATTCGCCGCCCTGGTCGTGTCGTCCACGGTTCAGGGATGAAGGCCATTTGCCCCTAGCCTCTTGCGAGCGACTCCGGCTTGGCTGCGCCCCTGCGAGATTGGCGGCTCCGATGTTTGTGCAGTACTACGGCGAGGTGGCACGGTCATATGACGACGTAGTCGCCCGCTGCCCATTGGTACTGGCACAACTCGAAGGTTGGGCACAATCGTCGTACCGCGACGGAGAGGCCATCCGAGCGAAAGTCGGACCCCGAGGCGAGGGGTCGCTCGTTGCGAAGGCCGCGCACCTGCGTGTGGGGAAGGACGTTGAGTCCTCCGATGCTCGCCGAGTCGCCCTCACGTGGGAAGCCACGGGAACGCCCGGCGTCTTCCCGAAGATGGACGCCGAACTCGTGACTGCCCGAGTGGGAGATGAGATGACCCAGGTCAAGATCCAGGGCCAGTACGCGCCGCCACTTGGGGGATTCGGGTGTCTCATCGACCAGGCATTCCTCCACCGCGTCGCCGAAGCAACCACCAAGGAACTCGTGGACCGGGTCGTAGAGGAACTAGGTTCGAGTAGTCCGTAGTCCGCGATCTTGCTCACAGCTCACAGGAGGCGGCGTCTCACTCACTCAAGTCCGGCAGCGTCCCTTTCTCATTGTGCTCGAAGATCAGGGCCGTCTCGATGTGATCGACTTCGCGCATCGTGGTGAAGCCGCTGACGGCGAGTTGACGAAGATGATCGGCGTCGCGAACGACGACGCGAACCAGAAAGTCGTTCGGTCCGGTGACATGAGACAGGCTGATGACTTCAGGCAGAGCCGTTGCATGAAGCTCGAAAGCCTGGACCTCCTCAGCCGAGTGGCGCCGCAGACGGACTGCGATCATGGCCTGAAGACCGATCCCCAGAACGTGAGGGTCGACGGCGGCGTGGAAGCCGGAGAACACGCCGATCGACTCCAGACGCCGCATGCGTTCCGAACAGGTAGACGGAGCGATCCCGGCCCCGGCCGCCAGCTCCTTGTTCGAGAGCCGTGCATTGTCCTGCAGGAGGGCGATGATTGCGCGATCTGTACGGTCGAGGTGGGGTGCGTCAGCCATTTGGCGAATCCTCTCCGGATCGAGTGGCAGTTCGTAGCACGATACACCACAATGATGCTATTGGCAGACCGTCCGTACGGGTTTCGCCCCGTATCGGCGTACAGCGCACGGAAGGAACCACAGTGCGGGACGAGTACGACGACACCATCGCAGGGAAGAAGCTCTCACCGGAGAGCCTGATGATGAGCTACGGCTACCGGCCTGAATGGTCGGAGGGTGCGATCAAGAGCCCCATCTTCCAGACGTCGACCTTCGTCTTCGAGACGGCTGCCGAAGGCAAACGATTCTTCGCTCTCGCTGAAGGTGCTGTCGAAGCCGCCGACGGGGAGAAGCCCGGTCTCATCTACAGCCGACTCAACAACCCTGATCTCGAGATCCTCGAGAATCGTCTCCGGCTCTGGGATGGTGCGGAGCGCGGCCTCGTGTTCGCCTCGGGGATGGCCGCCATCACGACGGCGATGCTCGCCTATCTCCGACCGGGAGATGTGCTGTTGCACACTGCTCCGATCTACGGAGGGACCGACCACTTCGTCCATGACGTCCTACCCGAGTTCGGCGTCCACACCGTCAAGTGGGAACCGGACATGTCTGAGGGCGACATCGACGTGGCACTCAAGGCGGTCCTCGAAGGGAGGCGTCTCGGCGCCATCCTGATGGAGACGCCGGCGAATCCAACGAACGACCTGTTCAGCATCGCCATGGCCCGCCGCATTGCCGATCGATACGGCGACGGTGAACGCCCGGTCCCGGTGGCCGTTGACAACACGTTCCTCGGACCGCTCTGGCAACACCCGCTGCAGCACGGTGCCGATCTCGTGATCTACTCGGCGACGAAGTACATCGGCGGGCACTCCGATCTCATCGCAGGTGCAGTTCTTGGCAGGAGCGAGATGATGGATCCTGTTGCTGGGATGCGTACCGTTCTCGGGAGTATGGCGACTCCGCTGACCTCGTGGTTGATGATGCGAAGTCTTGAGACTCTGGATCTCAGAATGCGGAGAGAGAGCGAGAGTGCACAGAAGATCGCCGCATTCCTCGTCGGCCACCCCAAGGTGATGGACGTCGGCTACCTCGGCCTCCTCGAAGAAGGCGACCCCGGCTACGAGATATACAAAGACCAGGCCGAGGGACCCGGTGCGATGATCACGTTCTGGATCGACGGCGATGAAGAAGAAGCCTTCCGATTCATCGACTCTCTGAGCCTTGTCCATCTCGCGGTCAGCCTCGGGAGCACCGAGACGCTCGTCGAGCATCCCGCGACGATGACCCACGCCGGACTCGATCCCGACGAGAAGAAGAAACTCCGCGTCAACGGCGCGCTGGTTCGCCTCTCCATCGGTGTCGAGAACCCCGATGACCTGATCCATGACATCTCCACCGCGCTCGACGCGGTCTAACGAAGGGACGATGACGATGTCACGAAGCTGGGCGGAGCCCTGGAAGATCAAGATGGTCGAACCTCTCACGATGACCACCAGAGAGGATCGCGAACGCGCGATCCAGGATGCCGGATTCAACACGTTCCTTCTCAAGTCGGACGACGTGTATATCGACTTGCTCACCGATTCGGGTACGTCGGCGATGTCGGATCATCAATGGTCGGCGATGATGCTTGGCGACGAGTCATATGCAGGAGCAACGAGCTTCTACAAACTCGTGGACGCCGTCCGAGACGTCTACGGATACGAGGAGCTGATCCCGACCCACCAGGGCCGTGGCGCCGAACACCTCCTCAGCCAGATCCTCATAACACCCGGTGACGTGATCCCCGGCAACATGTACTTCACGACCACCCGGTTCCACCAGGAGTATGCCGGCGGCATCTTCGTGGACGTGATCATCGATGAAGCTCACGATCCGCTGAGCGAGTTCCCGTTCAAGGGCAACATCGATATGGACAAGCTCCGTGCGGTCGTTGACGAGTACGGAGCCGACCGGGTGCCGTACGTGTCGTTCGAGACGAACGTGAACATGGCCGGTGGTCAACCCGCATCGATGGCCAACATCCGCGAGGTCTACGAGTACTGCCGGGCCAACGACATCTATGTGATGCTCGACGCAACGCGTGCACTCGAGAACGCCTACTTCATCCAGCAGAGGGAGGCGGGATACTCGGATCGATCGATCGCTGAGATCGTGCGTGAGATCGCTTCGTACTCCGACGGTGCCACCGTGTCGTCCAAGAAGGACAATCTCGTCAACATCGGCGGCTTCCTCGCTCTGCGGGATCCGGAGCTCGCGCGCCAGGCACGGGCACTGCTCGTTGCGTTTGAGGGTCTGCACACATACGGCGGCATGTCGGGACGCGACATGGAAGCCCTCGCCGAGGGGATTCGCGAGATGGTCGCGACCGACGATCACGTCAGAGCACGTGTCGGCCAGGTCGTCTATCTGGGGGAGAAGCTCAGCGAAGCGGGAATTCCCCTGATCCGGCCGATCGGTGGTCACGGCGTGTTCCTGAACGCAAGCGAGATCCTCGATCACCTGCCCCAGGATCACTTCCCTGCACAAGCGCTGGCAGCGGCCATCTACCGCGACTCGGGCGTGCGTGGCATGGAACGCGGGAACGTCTCTGCGGGTCGGGACCCGGAGACGGGAGAGAACCGGCATCCGAAGCTGGAACTGGTGAGGCTCACGATCCCCCGCAGGGTCTACACACAGTCTCACATGGATGTCACCGCCGAGTCGGTCATCGACGTGTACCAGGAACGCCAAAGCGTACGCGGACTTCAGTTCACATATGAACCCGACTCGCTGCGATTCTTCCAAGCGAGGTTCGAGGAGTTCTAGCCGACCGCAGGTCGCCTAGAACAACACCGGGAGCCGTATCAGGATGATGGTTCCTGCGACCACCCCGATGATCCCCACCAGGTTCACGAAATGACGGTTCCATCGGTTCTCGAGCTTCGACGCGATTCCGGAGAAGAAGAGGACTGTAGCGAACAGAACCGCCGTCAGCACGTAGTTGTCCCCGTTCTGATTCGCGGCGCGCGCGTCGACGGCGGCCTGGTCAGCGAGTTGGACGAGGCGCTCCGCTTCGGCGAATTCCGCGACGTTGTATTCGTCCATGACGAACGGTGTCGTGGGAGCATCGGGATTACCGGCGGGGTCGGTCGCCAGCCACGCGTCCATCGCCGGACGGAACTCGTCGCGGAACCGGTTGTAGAGGAACGCTGAGAGGGTCCCAGCAGTCGGCGTGAACGTGGTGCCGTCGTACGGCTGGATCGCGCCGGTATCGATGTCGTCGAGGTAGGCAGCGACGAAGTCCGTGTACATCGAGACGTCGATCTGGGCGAGCTGTCCGCCGCGGGTGTCTGCCCGGGTTGATTCCGTTCTCGAGGCACCGGCAACGGAGAACTGGATCGACTGCTCGCCACCCCACTTGCCGGCCTGGAACGCGGCCCACGCGGTGAGGACGACGGCAATGGCGAGGACGATCGAAGCGATCGATTCGATCTTGCTGTTGAGGTCGAGTTTGGTTGCGAGAGATTCGCCGTCGTTGTCAGGCATGGTCGGGGAGCGTAGCCGACGAGTGCTCGGACGGAGAGAGAATTAGGCGTGAACGGCGTCGACGATGTGCCGCTCGAGCGTCGACCACGTTGCGGGATGGGCAAGCTCGTCACGCATCGAGCGCAGCGTGGCGAGGAACGACGGGATCGCTGCTTCGACCGACATCGGATTGCCGCGGGTGAGTTCGAGGACCCGCTGGTCGGGTCGGAAGACGAGGACCTCGGTTTCGGGCCACGTCCTCTTGAGAAGATCCACCTCCGCGGCCAACGCGGTGCGGCCGGCGCGGTCGAACACCTCCTCGTAGAACTTGCCCCCACGACGCGTACCGGTGGATGCCATTGGTGCGACGATGATCACAAGGTCGAGCGGCTCGGGATTTGCGAGCAGCAGATCGATGCTGGTGCCCGAGCTCACACCGCCGTCGGCGTAGACCCGGCCATCGATCGTTACCGGTTCGTACACAAGTGGCAGAGCGCTCGAGGCGGCGACGGCAAGCTTGAGCGGGACGATTGGAGCCGCTTCGGTGCCGAATGGAACACGCTTTCGTGTTTCCAGGTCGTGGGCGACGATGACCGTTGGGCGATCGGGCCATCCGTCGGCGAGATCACCCAGACTGTTCTCCACCCATTCGACCATCGCATCTGTCGAGTAGATTCCGGGACTTCCCAATACGACGCCCAACCCCGGGCGTGTGATGCTCGGAACGATCCCGGTGCGGATCCAACGGACCAGGCCCCGAGGCCGGATGCGTCGGTACACGTTGTTGGAGAGCCAATCGACGACGTCCTCATCCCGTCGGGAGTTGCCCACCATCGTGTCGAGGTTCAGAGCGCCGCCCCTCACCATCGCAGCGATGAAGGACCCGGATGAGGTGCCGATGACGACGTCGGCATCCGCCGGATCCCAGCCGGTCGCCATCTGCAATGCGAACAGGGTTCCGAAGTGATACGACGCGCCTGTGATGCCACCACCACCGAGAACCAGTCCTACCGAACTCATGGGCAGAGGATACGACGTACGCCGGGGAGTTCCGTCGACCGTATGGTGGAAGCCATGCATCCCGTGCCATATGAAGAGTTGGCCGTGACCGATCTCGTGAGAACTGTGACTCAAACCGATGGTCACCCGCCGTTCTCCGGGTACAAGGTCGAATCGATCGGTAGAGATCGAGCCCGTACCGGGTCATGGTCTGACGACACGACCCTCTGTGTCATCGGCATCGCAGCGCTCCACGAGCCGACCGGCCACTGGGCAGTGGAGATCGCAGTTGCCCCCGACCACCGCGGCCCGAACAGGGAGGAGTCAGCGATTCGTCTGTCGGCTGCTTTGGTCCCGGACGATGCCGCCTACACCGTCTGGGCGTTTCGCGACGAACAGGTAGCAGCGGCAAGACGTCTCGGCTACCGCGAGATCCGAGCGGTGTCCAGGATGACCGGGCCGATTCCGACGGTGACGACGAGAGAGGGGCCCTCGATGCCGATCGGTACGATGAAGTCGACGGATGGTCCAGGAATCCTGGATGTCAACAACCGGGCGTTCCGAGGTCACCCGGAACAGGGATCGATGACCGAGGAGGATCTTGCGAGCCTGATTGGTCAATCGTGGTTCGAATCCGACGGCGTTCTTGTTGCCAGGGATGGGGAGCGCATCGTCGGATTCTGCATCACGAAGTACGAGGACGGCCATTTCGGCGAGATCGTCGTGATCGCCGTAGACCCGGCGGCTCAGCACACCGGTGTCGGCCGCGATCTGATCAGATCGGGTCTCGACGTGCTGAAGAGGCGTGGTGCCCGGAAGGTCAGCGTGTGGGTCGACACATCGAATGATGCTGCGACTCGGCTCTACGAGACGCTCGGACTGGTCGAGGATTTCAGGACACGTGAATTCGCCTTGCCCTGAGGCGAGCGGTTGGAACGGCCCTATCCGAAAGGTTGCCCGCACGACGGGCAGTTCGGGTCTTGCTCCCGGGTCTGAGCGAGACACCATGGGCACGGGAGGTCGGTCAATGCTTCCTCCGTACCGAGGACCGGCAGAATTGTTGCGGTTCTTGCCGACATCATCGGTCGGGACGATGCTCCGACAGCGACGAAAGCAACTGCAATGAACACCGACGCGATCGCAATTTCAAACATCTGAATCTCCTGGCTCCTACGACGTCTCCTGGCTCCTACGACCAGTCGATCATATGCCGAGAGCGCGAAATCTCCCGGTATTTCCGACGATAAGCCCGTTGGCATTCAAGACGCTGCGGCCTCGATGACCCGGACAATCTCGTCGACGGTGTCGGAATCAGAATCTGCGCCCGCGTCCGACATGCGTCGCTCGGCGTTGTGGTTGAGCAACATGGCAGCGTGATAGACAGTCCATCGATTCATCTCGACGCGATCGAGCGTCCGTCCGTAGCCCTCCAAGAAGGCGTCTGCGGAGCCGGAGCCAGAGCGGATCCGAAGGAGCCATGCTGCTTTGGACAGATCCCACTCAGGCGATGCGAGAGTGGCCCACTCCCAATCGATGAGGCTCACGGCCCCGGATTCGTTGAGGACGAAGTGCTCCGGGGTCGGGTCGGTGTGAGAGGGACACGGCTCTGAAGCCTGCGGTGGAGGGACCGCCGCCATCGCAGCGTACAGATCAGCGTCGATGCCGATCCGTCCCCGATATCTCGCAAGCCGACGCATGGTCGAGGCGAAATCCACTTCGACCCATTCGTTGTCGATCCCTCGCTTCAGATTTGTCAGAGATCTCGGATGGGACTCGTGAACCGAGCGCAGAGCAGCTCCAGCCTTCCGCGCCGGATCGGCATTGGATGGAAGCGACCCGAGGCTCCACTGTCCCGGATCCTCGAATAAGGCCCACGCCGGCTCCTCGGTTCCGCTTCCATCGATGCGGACCGGGATGCAGTCGAGTCCACGAAGCGCTTCGATGGCGTGGGACTCGCGCCGCTCGCGTGCCGGTGTGCCGTAAACCTTGAGCAGCACGCTGCTCCCGTCCCGCCAGATCCGGAAGCGGTGGTTCACGGCGAGAGACTTGGTCGGGCGCGTGAAATCTTGGAACCGGTCCCCCGCGGCAATGCGTTCCGCAAGTGCGTATGCGTCCATGGTCCTTCCCTGATTCTGAGGACCCATTGTCACACGCACCATATCGCATCAGGAAGGATGTAGCCTTGGCGGCCCCGAAACCAAAGAGTGTTCTCCATGTCGTTCCAGCTTACCCTTCCCGATGGCTCCGTTCGTTCCTACGAGGATGGCTCAACCGGCCTTGACGTCGCCACCTCGATCGGTGCCGGTCTCGCCCGCGCGGCCGTGGCCGTCACGCTGGACGGTGAGACGCTTGACCTGAACCGGCCGATCGACAGTGACGGCGCGTTGTCTGTGGTCACCGAGAACACTGAAGAAGGTCGGCACGTTCTCCGTCACTCTGCGGCACACGTGATGGCGCAGGCCGTCCTCGACCTCTTTCCTGGTGCAACGTTCGCGATCGGCCCACCGATCACCGACGGCTTCTACTACGACTTCGACATTGGCCGTCCATTCACGCCGGAAGACCTCGAACGCATCGAGACTCGGATGGAGGAGATCATCGAGATCGATCAATCCTTCGTTCGCGAGTCTCTTTCGATCGACGACGCCCTCGAGTTGTTCTCGGATCATCCCTTCAAATCGGAGATCATCCGGGGCGTCGACGAGGCCGAAGGTGCCGGAGCGAGCGAGGTGTCGATCTACCGCAACGATGCATTCGTCGATCTTTGTCGGGGACCACATGTGCCGTCTACCGGTCGCCTCAAGGCCGTGAAGCTGATGCGCTCGGCCGGTGCGTACTGGAGGGGCGACGAGAACAAGCCGCAACTGCAACGCATCTACGGCACGGCATGGGAGGATCGCAAGGCGCTGCGCAAGTACCTGAACCGGCTCGAGGAAGCAGCGAAACGCGATCATCGCAAGCTCGGAACCGAACTCGATTTGTACTCGTTCCCATCGGACCTCGGGAGCGGGCTCGCTGTGTGGCACCCCAAGGGAGGCCTGCTCCGCAAGGAGATCGAGGACTACAGCAGGAGAACACATCTCGCGAACGGTTACGAGTACGTCGTATCCCCGCACGTTGCCAAAGCGGATCTGTGGGAGACGAGCGGCCACCTCCAATTCTATGCAGAGGGCATGTATCCGGCGATGGAGCTCGACGGGGGCCAGCAGTACTACGTGAAGCCGATGAACTGCCCATTCCACATCCTGATCTACAAGTCACGGGGTCGGAGCTACCGGGAATTGCCGCTGCGACTCTTCGAGTTGGGAACCGTCTATCGCTACGAGCGGTCCGGAGTGGTTCACGGACTCCTACGGGCGCGAGGCTTCACCCAGGATGACAGCCACATCTTCACCACGTTCGAGCAGATGCCGAACGAGCTGCAGAGCCTTCTCGACTTCGTCCTGATGGTGCTTCGCGACTTCGGATTCAACGAATTCGAGGCCGATCTCTCCACGCGAGATCCGGAGAAGTCCATCGGTTCCGAAGAACTGTGGGCGGTCGCCGAAGCGTCGTTGGCGAAGGCGCTCGAGACGGCCGAGTTGCCGTACCAGATGGCTCACGGGGAAGGCTCCTTCTACGGCCCGAAGATCGACATCCACGTCAAGGATGCCATCGGGCGACGCTGGCAGCTCTCGACGATCCAGCTCGACTTCGCTCAGCCTGAGAACTTCGGACTCACCTACACATCGACGGAGAACGTGCGCGAACGGCCGGTGATGATCCACCGAGCACTGCTCGGGTCCGTCGAACGTTTCGTAGCGGTGCTTGTCGAGCACTACGCAGGCGCGTTCCCAGCGTGGCTTGCTCCCGTGCAGGCAACGATCGTTCCCGTGGCCGATCGTCATCAGGACTATGCATTCGACGTCGCTGCAGTGTTGAAGGACGCCGGCGTTCGGGCCGAGGTCGATGCCGCAGATGAAACCGTCGGAGAGAAGATCCGACGCGCGATCACCCAGAAGCATCCTGCGGTCCTCGTCGTGGGAGATCGCGACGTAGAAGATCGCACAGTAGGGCTGAGACTCCGCGAGGATGAGGGCGAGCAGCGGGGGGTTCCGCTCGAAACGGCCGTCACCACGCTGGCCGAGCGAAGCGCCCCTCCCCGGTAAATCTGATCTCTCTGCGACCGGTGTCGCCATCCTGCAACCAAAGGAACCAACGTCGTGAAGACTTTCGTCAACGCTCTGGCCTGGATCGTCCGGCGTGCCCCGTGGGCCGTCATCCTTGTGACTGTGGTCGTGTCCCTCGGACTGGGCAGTTTCGCCGGACAGTTCACACCCGCGGAAGACGCTAACGAGAGCTTCGCTCCGGACGCACCGGAACTGGCTGCGGCCGAGCGGATCGCGGAACAGTACGGCGACGATACCGCCCAGAGCGTGATGCAGTTCATCGTCTCATCCGAGAACGGTGACGTTCTAACGCTCGATGGACTCGCCGCTACCGCCGCGATCCGCGAGACCGTTCTTGGGGGAGCACTCGGACCTTATCTTGTCACGTCGCCCGATCAGCCCGCGGTCTTGTCCTACATGAGCCCAGTCGAGCAGGCCGTCGCATTCGGATCACCCGCGCCGACATCGGACGCCGAGGTGAAGGTGCTCTACCAAACGGCGTTCGGGCAGATGCCCGTGGAACAACAGGGATTCGTTGAGGGGATGCTTCCGAACGATGCCGATCAGACGGCTGTCACGTCGCCGAGCGGCCTCGTGCTGTCGTTCTCCGTTGGCATGTTTGAAGACCCGGATTTCGTCGACGCATCGGTGGCGACGGCGGAGGCTGTCGCTGCGCTGCCGCTCACAACCGGGTACACCGCTGAGGCGTTCTCCATGGAGCTGATCTTCGCCGGAACCGACGATTTCCAGAGCGAGATCGGTCGTCTCTTTGCAAGCGCCGGCTTCATCATCCTCCTGGTCCTCACAACGGTCTTCCTCGTGCTCCCGAAGAAGAAAAAGAACAAGGTCATCGCTGGAGTCGGAGTCGTCGCCATGCTCGGCGCCATCGTCATGCTCGTACTGCCCGGCCTTGCGAAGGCGTATCCGGATATCTTCCCGGCCGGGATAGCGGATTGGGAGACATCAGTGCTGCTCCCCGCGGCCCTCGGTGTGTTCGCGCTTGTGTTCGCGGTTTGGGCGGTCTCGACCGGACGGCTGCGGCGAACGGTGGCGGACACGTTGGTCACGATGGCCGGCATCGGGTTCGCTATCTCGATCATGAACGGATCCGGCTACCTCATCTACGGTGAGGCCGGTCCGATGAGTCAGATCCTACCGATTCTTCTCATCGGCCTCGGCGTGGACTACTCGATCCATATCACGACGCGGTATCGCGAAGAGGCGTCTGAAGGCGAGCCCGTGGCCGACGCGATCACTACTTCCATTCGCACCGTCGGTATAGCGCTCGTTCTCGCCACGATCACGACGGCAGTCGGCTTCCTGACCAACCTGCTCAACGACATCCCTGCGTTGCGCGAGTTCGGTGTCCTTGCGGCCATCGGTATCACGGCGTCGTTCTTCATCATGATGACGTTCGTGCCGGCGGTGCGTCTCTTGCTTGACCGTCGTGGGGATAGCAAGGGCAGGCTTGACCGCGCTGCGCTGAAGGGAGGGGACGCCCGTGCCCTGCCGAAGGCCATCGGCAAGACGGCCTGGCTCGCGAAACACGCTGCAATCCCAACGCTGATCGTCTCGCTGATCCTCGGAGTCCTCGGAGTGTTCGGGACGAGTCGCCTGGAGGCGAGTTTCAGCTTCATCGACTTCGTCCCAGTTACCTCGCCGTATCGGGCGACGTTCGAGACCCTGATCGACGACTTCGGTGGCGGATTCGGCGAAGAAACCAGCGTCCTCATCGAGGGCGACGTGGCGACACCGGCCGCGTACAACGCGATGGTCGACTCGACCACGAACCTCAGCGGCGTCGAGAACGTCCTTCAGTTCGGGGAGTTCCCGGCGGCCGAGTCCCCGGTCTCGCTTGTGCTGCAGCTTGCGAGTCCGGAGTCGCCGACATTCAATCCGACGGTGGCTCAGGCAGCGGGAGCGGCCGGCATGACCGCGACGAGCCTCAAGGTCGTCGACTCAGCCGATGTTGGGGCGCTCTACGCTGCCCTTTTCACCGCCGACCCCGTGGCGGCAGCAGCCACAATCCACATCGATGAATCCGGGGCGTACGCGTCCTCGCTATTCACCATCCAGACGCAGGCCGGTGAGCAGGGTGCCGGTCAGATGCAGACCGACCTCAATGAGGCGTTCGTGCCCGTGACCGACGTCGGTCTCGAAGCGGTCGCCACATCAACGCCGATCATTTCTGAGGTCATCATCAATACCCTCCAGACGTCACAGGTCTCGTCGCTGATGTACACGCTCATTGCCGTGGTGATCCTCCTCATTATCAACTTCTGGTTCGAGGTCAGGCGTCCGATGCTCGGCGTGATCACAACGCTACCGGTCGTACTCGTGGTCGTGCTTTCGTTCGGGATCATGTGGGCAGGGGGCATTCCGTTCGGCCCGATCACCGCAACGGTCGCGGCACTCGCCGTTGGTATCGGCATTCCGTACATGATCCACGTCACCCACCGCTACGAAGAGGACCGGATCCGCAACGACAACGAGAACGACGCAATCGAGTCGACGCTCACCCACACGGGTGGGGCACTCGCGGGCTCGGCGATGACGACGATCTTCGGGTTCGGGATTCTGATGACGTCCACAACGATCCCGTTCCGGCAGTTCGGTCTCGTGACGGCGTACACGATCTTGCTGTCGCTGCTCGCAGCGATCCTCGTGTTGCCCTCGATGCTGGTGGTGTGGGACCGCTGGCACCGCAACCGCGGAGAAGCGACCCTCGATGCAGAGCGTGTCGAGCACGCCTTCGGAGATGGCCACGCGTGATCTAGTAGACCAGTTGAACAGAGAGGGGGCCGGTCCATAAGGACCGGCCCCCTCTCTCTACGGACTACCTTTGATCGAGCGGGACGTACGTCTTGTCGATCTCGCCGATGTAGATCTGGCGAGGACGCATGATCCGCGTATCCGGATCCTGCGTCATCTCCTTCCACTGCGCCATCCAACCGGGGAGACGGCCGATGGCGAACAGGGCGGGGAACATCCTGGTCGGGAAGTCCAGCGCCCGGAAGATCAACCCGCTGTAGAAGTCGACGTTCGGGAAGAGCTTGCGCTCCACGAAGTAGTCGTCTTCGAGTGCGGTCATCTCGAGCTCCTTCGCGATTTCGAAGAGCGGATCCTTGATTCCCACGGCTGCAAGGACTTCGTCCGCGTAGCTGCGGAGCACGCGTGCCCTCGGGTCGTAGTTCCTGTACACCCGATGACCGAAGCCCATGAGTCGGAACGGATCGTTCGGATCCTTTGCGCGAGCGATCATCGACTTCGCAGTGGCATCGGGTTCGTCGACGATTTGCTGCAGCATCTCGATCACACGTTGGTTCGCTCCGCCGTGCAAGGGACCCCACAGCGCACCGATGCCAGCCGACACCGAAGCGAAGAGGTTCGCCTGACTCGATCCGACACCGCGTACCGTCGCTGTTGAGCAGTTCTGCTCGTGATCCGCGTGCAGGACCAGCAGCACGTTGAGTGCCTTCGCGACCACGGGATCCACGTTTGACTCTTCGACGGGCAGGTGGAACATCATGTGGATGAAGTTCTCGACGTAGCCGAAGTTGTTCCTCGGGTAGCAGTAGGGCATTCCCGTTGACTTCTTGTAGGACCAGGCGGCGATTGTCGGCATCTTCGCCATGAGCCGGAGAGTGCTCTCGTGGAACGACACCTCATCATGCGGGTCGTGGAACTCTTCGTAGAATGTCGAGATCGCGCTCGTTGCCGACGAGAGGATCGCCATGGGATGGGCACTCCTCGGGAACGCGTCGAAGAACCGCTTCATCTCCTCGTTGAGGAGCGTGTGATGCCTCACGGAGTCTTCCCATGCCAAGAGTTCGGCCGCGGTCGGGAGCTTCTCGAAGAGCAGCAGATAGGCCACTTCGAGGAACGAAGCGTTCGCTGCAAGGTCTTCGATCGCGTATCCGCGGTGCTGCAGGATCCCCGCGCCACCGTCAATGTAGGTAATGGTGGACTTCGCTCCCGCAGTGTTTGCGAAGCCCGGGTCATACGTGACGCCACCCGATGCTTCTCGGAGTTTCGAGATATCCACACCCTCGTTGCCGATGGTCGGTTCGTGAATCGGGAGCTCGTACTCTGAGCCGTCAAGGCTCAGTTGGGCGTAGCGATCGACCATGGCATCACATCCTTCGCGTAGCGGGGCATCGGCTGGCCGTCGATGTCACATCGTTCACACATTGTATCGAGTGTGGACTGCGTCGAGTCGTGTGGTACCTTCGCCACTATCGAAAGGCCCTAGATGATCGATCTCAAAGCACGGAAGAAGGCTGCGCCGATTCTGCAGCCGATCGCCCGCGGCCTTGCCAAGATCGGTGTGACTCCCACGATGGTGACCGTTCTCGGTCTCGCCATCACGATCGGTGGTGCTGCGATGATCGCGAACGGCTTGTTGTGGCAGGGTGGTTTCGTGGCAGGGTTCGGTGTGCTTCTCGACGCGTTGGATGGTCCGCTTGCGAGGCTCAAGGGCACGGCGTCGGATCGTGGAGCATTTATCGACACGATGTCAGACCGTTTCGGAGAGATCGCTGTCTGGGTCGGCCTCGGCGTCTACCTACGAGACAATCCTATGGGCCTGATTCTGTGTCTCGTCGCACTAGCTGTCTCATTGCTGGTGCCATACGTCAGGGCGAAAGCAGAGTCCTGGGGGGCTGAGGGACGCGGCGGGTGGATGGGGCGCGCCGAGCGGATGATCGTCGCCGTGGTAGGCATGATCCTGGCCGGCTTCGGCCTTCCAGTGCTGATCCCGATGCTCTGGATATTTGTCGTTCTCACGGGCTTGACCGTGCTCCAGCGGATCCGTAACACCTGGCAGCAGCTCCCAGGGTGAAAGGTCTTCCGGGCTACTTGCTGTACCGGGTGCTGTCCGGTCTCTTCGGTCTCCTTCCCGCGTCTGCTGCTCGTGTAACCGGGCGTACCCTCGGCACCGGACTGTCGTATGTAGCGAGAGACAGAATGACCCTTCTCCGCCGTCACATGCGGCGGGTGATGGGCTCCGGCCCGAGTGAGGAGGAGATCACCGCCGCCGGGCGTGAGATGTTCGCCTCCTACGGACGCTACTGGGCGGAGGTCTTCTGGTTCGGGCCGAGACGCAAAGACGAGGTCATTCGAGGGACGCGTGTAACGGGCCTTGAAGACGTCTTCGCGGCCAAGAGCCAGGGGAGGGGGATCATCTTTGTCGTACCCCACATGGGGAATTGGGAAACCGCAGGTGCCATCGCCGAGGCCCTCGACTTGCATGTGCTTTCGGTCGCCGAGGATCTTCCGAATGCCAGGATCACCGACTGGTTCGTGAAGACACGAGCGGCATACGGCATCGAGATCATTGTGGCGGGCCGAGGCTCCACTACGGTCCCGCTGGTGAGAGCTCTGAAGAATGCCCAGGTGGTCGCACTCACCGCCGATCGAGATGTCACGGGGCGCGGTGTCGAGGTCGAGTTCTTCGGAGAGACGACGACGATGCCAGCCGGACCGGTGTCGCTCGCTCTGCTAACCGGGGCCGCCATCTTTCCGATCGGATCGCAGTTCGAGGGTGAAGGTCACTATTTCCCGTGCCAACCAGAGTTGCAGATTCCGGATGCCGAAGACCGGTCGGAGCGTATTCGGCTCGGCACGCAGGCGATCGCCCACGCATACGAGAAGTTGATCAGGGAGAAGCCGACCGACTGGCACCTGTTCTCTCCGAATTGGCCCTCCGATCGGGTGGCTGAGGACTCGGACGGATGAAGGTCGGACTCGTTTCCCCATACGACCTCGGCCGACCGGGCGGTGTCCAGGACCAGGTGATTCGTCTTGCCGGGTGGCTTCGTGACGCAGGACATGAGCCACGAATCGTCGGGCCGGGAACCGAAGGGCCGGGCGGCGCCATCCTCCTCGGGTCGACGAGGGTTGTAACCGCGAACCGGGCAAGAACCCCGATTCGGCTCGACCCTCGCGTCGGTCGCGAACTTGCGGCAGCCCTCGGCGACGTCGATGTCATTCACGTCCACGAGCCATTGATGCCTGCTGTGTCGCCCGCGGCGCTGAGGGTCGACGGGCCGGCGAAGGTCGCGACGTTTCACGCCGACCCACCGGGTTGGGTGAGACGGCTCTACCGCCACGGTCGGAGTGGTGTTCGGCTGGCAGTCCGAAATGCGGCTGTTATCACAGCGGTGAGCCCGGTCGCCGGGAGTTCGATCGACGGAGTGGTCGAGTACCGGATCATTCCCAACGGGATCGACGTCGATCAATACGAGACTGGTCCGAAGACACCGGGGAGAGTTGCCTTCCTTGGTCGCGATGATGAGCGAAAGGGATTGCCCGTACTCCTCAAGGCATGGCCGGCCGTGCGCGATGCCGTACCAGACGCGACGCTCAGCGTCCTCGGGGCAACGCGGGAGGAATCCATAGGAGGCGTTGAGTTCTTTGGCTGGGTGGGCGACGACGTGAAGCAGGCCGAGTTGGGAACTGCCGCCGTGTTCTGCGCTCCGAATCTTGGAGGTGAGAGCTTCGGCATCATCGTGGCCGAAGCGATGGCCTCGGGCTGCGCGATCGTGGCGTCGAATATCCCCGCCTTCGAACACGTGGCCGGCCCGACCGCCAAGTTCGTGGAACCCACGAATCCCGAAGAGCTCGCGTACCAGATCATCGCTCTGCTCCTCGATCCCGGTATTGCATCACACCTCGGAGCAGCCGCAACAGAGCGGGTTCAGCGGTTCGATGGATCGTCGGTCGCTGCCGACTACATCGGTGCATACGAGGACGCCATCGCTCGCGAGTAGCGCTTGCCGACGACCGGCTCTACCGGGCGACCTATCGGTAGACTTGACAAACAGGACACCGAGGAGAGCACCGTGGACACTACGACCGAGCACGGCACCGATCGCGTCAAGCGAGGGTTGGCCGAAATGCTGAAGGGTGGCGTCATCATGGACGTCGTCAACGCCGACCAGGCGAAGATCGCTGAAGAAGCGGGGGCCGTTGCCGTTATGGCACTCGAGCGCGTCCCCGCCGACATCCGCGCTCTCGGCGGTGTGGCTCGCATGGCAGACCCGGCCAAGGTCACAGAGATCATCAACGCTGTCTCGATTCCCGTAATGGCCAAGGCGCGTATCGGCCACTTCGTCGAAGCTCGGGTCCTCGAGTCTCTCGGCGTCGACTACATCGACGAGTCGGAAGTCCTGACGCCAGTCGACGAATTTCACGTTGACAAGCGCTCCTTCACGGTGCCATTCGTCAACGGAGCGAAAGACCTGGGGGAAGCGCTCCGTCGTATCGGTGAGGGTGCCGCGATGATCCGTACGAAGGGCGAACCCGGCACGGGCAACGTCGTCGAAGCTGTGCGGCACATGCGGCTGATGAACAGCCAGATCGCGTGGCTCACCACGCTCGGTCCCGATCAATTGATGAATGCCGCGAAGGAGTTGCGAGCCCCGATCGAACTGGTGAAAGAGGTTGCCGGGACCGGCAAGCTGCCGGTTGTCAACTTCGCAGCCGGTGGCATCGCGACACCGGCAGATGCGGCTCTCATGATGCAACTCGGGTGTGACGGCATCTTCGTGGGATCCGGTGTCTTCAAGTCGGGGGATCCCGACGTGCGCGCCCGGGCGATCGTTGAAGCGACGACCTTCTATCAGGACCCTGCCAAGATCGCATCAGTGTCAGCGGGTCTCGGTGAGGCGATGGTCGGAATCAATATTGACACGATGCCCGCCGAAGAGCGGATGCAAGACCGCGGCGACTGACATGAAGATCGGTGCCCTCGCCCTTCAGGGTGACTTCCGGGAGCATCTCGCGGTCATCTCACGCCTCGGTGAAGACGGCATCGAGGTCAGAACCCCCGACGAGCTAGCGTGCATCGATGCCCTGATCATCCCGGGTGGCGAGTCCACAACGATCGGCCGCCTGGCAACGATCTACGGCTTGATGGATCCGATCCGCGCTCGCATCGCAGACGGCATGCCGGTATTCGGCACCTGCGCCGGGTTGATCTTCCTCGCATCGAGCACGACCGGAGCGGATCAACCGCAGCTCAGGGTGCTTGACGTGGTCGTGGAGCGGAACGCGTTCGGTCGGCAAGTGGAGTCCTTCGAGGCTGACCTGCGAGTGACCGGTCTCTCAAAACCCATGAGGGCCGTCTTCATCAGAGCTCCGTGGATCGAGAAGGTCGGCGCCGACGTCGAGGTCCTCGCGACAGTTGAAGATCCCAGTGGGGGAGGGGAACATGCGGTTGTGGTTCGACAGGACCGTATCCTCGCGGCGTCTTTTCACCCTGAGCTGACGGCCGACGACCGTCTTCACACCATGCTGATCGAACTTGCTGAGGAGCGCTGATGTCCGGACATTCAAAGTGGGCAAACATCAAACACCGCAAAGGCCGCCAAGACGCCAAGCGGGGAAAGGTGTTCGCCAAGCTCATCAAAGGGATCGAGGCCGCGGCACGAACCGGTGGCGGCGATCCGGATGGGAACCCGACGCTTGCCACAGCGATCCAGAACGCCAAGGACGTGTCCGTACCCAAGGACAACATTGAGCGTGCTGTTGCTCGTGGCTCGGGCGATGCCGAGGGCGTCAACTACGAGGAGTTCTGGTACGAGGGGTACGCCGCAGGCGGTGTTGCGCTCTACGTGCAGATCTTGACAGACAACCGCAATCGTGCAGCAGCTGATGTCCGATCGACGTTGACGAAGAACGGCGGGAGCCTGGGTGAACCGGGGTCAGTCGCGTACCTCTTCGAACAGAAGGGCTACCTCCTCGTCACAGGTGACGAGGACACGGTGATGATGGCGGCCCTCGATGGTGGCGCCGATGACGTCGAGGAAGCGGGCGACCAGTGGGAGATCACGTGTGCCGCCGGTGATTTGGCTGCGGTTCGCTCGACGCTCGAAGAATCGGATGTCGAGGTCGAGCAGGGCGCTGTGACCCAGATCGCCGCGATCTCAGTGCCGCTCAACGCGCAGAACGCTGCGAAGGTGCTTCGCCTCGTCGATGCGCTCGAGGACCTGGACGATGTGCAGTCGGTACATGCCAATTTCGACATCCCCGACGAAGTTATCGCCGAACTCGAGGAGTGAGCCGCGGTCGTTGGAGTCTATCCTCAACCAGTCGCACCCGAGACGGGCTTCGACTCTCGAGAGAACCCGGTCTCAGGCGTGATCCCTCTCATCTCCGGGCCGGGGGTGGAGGAGCGAAGCGGGATTCAACCGGGCTGGCGTCGATTGCTCAAGCGGCGTCTCACTGCCGACCGGGGCGTGCAACACCGGCCTCCGTCATCCCCCGCGACCTGATATTGGCGGGACGTGGTGAACGACGTCGAATCTGATAATCAGGGATTGTGAGGGCGGGTTGTCAACCGGCCCGCTTCTTCCGGCCGCCCCAGGTCAACAGCACGATCCCAAATCACGACAAGGCCGTTCGTTCAGAACCGGAATCGAGTGACATCTGTCGGGAACTCGAACCAAGCCATCGCCTTGACAGGAGTGAACACTCTCAGGCCGCCGGCGTGGGGTCCCTCCCAACTGGTGGGCTCCGGCGAGTATCCGAGTTCTGCATACTTGGCACAGAACTCGGCAGCCAACCGAGTACCGAGAACCGATCCGGGAGGTTCAGCAGCTTCAGAGCGCCCTTCCACCATCACGGCCTGGCGGCCATCCTCGAGATGCAGCACACAGAAAGGACTCCGATTCAGATTTCGCACGTGGATCGTGCTCGGGGCTCCGTCGTACCAGAATCGCCCATCCATCCAAACGCCCCAGCGCGGAACCGCGTGGGGCCTCCCGTCGGGCCTGGTCGTGGCCATCCAGTAGTGAAGCGACTCTCTCAATCGGGTCTCGACCGCGAACCATTCGAGAACACCCTCACTTCCATCTGGAACTCCGTAGCCGTCGGGCAGTTCCGGTCGATCACGTGAAGGTTGACGCATACAGCGAACATACACGACCGGACGGCCGCCGAGGTTCGACGCAGCCTCAACCGATCGGCTGCAA
Organism: uncultured Acidimicrobiaceae bacterium; assembly: GCA_964632475.1. Classification (GTDB taxonomy): domain Bacteria; phylum Actinomycetota; class Acidimicrobiia; order Spongiisociales; family UBA5794; genus JAHEEL01. The sequence continues at coordinate 21,887 of CAZWDQ010000005.1, read as the reverse complement.
GACGGTTCACCGCTGAACGTCGTGGGAATTGCGACTTCCCCTTGACACCGACATGCCCCGGTGTCGCGCCTCTTCGGCGAGTACGCTCGATACATCGATTCGAGGAGGCTGACGATGAGTTCAAGCAACACGTGTGCCGCCGGTGGAGGGGCGTTCTACGGTCTGGGCATTTTCGGAGCGTTCGTGTATTTCTGGCAGCAGGCAGACACGTTCTGGGGGTACCTGCTCTCCTTCTTCCAAGGACTCTTCTGGCCCGCGTTCATGGTCTATGAGGTCTTTGCGACCCTCGGCAGTTGACAACCTGGAGACCCCACCGTCCGGTCATGGGCCCTGGCGTCCAAGAACCGCAAATCCGGGTTCTGTCACCGACGCCCGCTAGCCTCTAGAACATATGTTCGTATTGGGTATCGATCCCGGTTTGACTCGCACCGGCTACGGGATCATCGAGAAGAACGGCGCAACTGAGGTAGCAACGGCCGCCGGTGTGATACGCACCGATCCGTCGCATCCGTTGGGCCAGCGGTTCGTCGAACTTGCTCGGGACCTTCGTGAGATCGTCGCGGAGTATGAGCCGAAGACGGCCGCCATCGAGCAGGTGTTCCTGAATAACAACCGCCAGACGGCGATGTCAGTTGCCCGGGCGTCGGGAGTCGCTCTTCTCGTGCTCTCGGAAGCGGGTCTCGATACCGCTGAGTACACGCCATCGGCAGTCAAGATGGCGCTGACCGGCTCGGGAACCGCAGACAAGCAACAGATGCAGCGAGTCGTTGCGATGCGCCTTGGACTCCCGAGCGCTCCCACCCCAGCCGATGCCGCGGATGCCTTGGCGATCGCCCTCTGTCACATCCAGCACTCATCCCTGAATGCGAGGATCTCATGATCGGACGGATCCGTGGCGAGTTCGTGGCTGCCGGCGCCGATACCGTGACGGTCGACGTTGGCGGTGTCGGATACGAGATCGCCGTGACGGGACGAACGTTCCTGGAACTGCCGGGGGTCGGCTCGGAGATCGTGCTGCACACCCATCTCCACGTTCGTGAGGATCAGCTCGCACTGTTCGGTTTCACGACGGCCGACGATCGTGATCTCTTCCGTCTGCTGATGGGCGTGTCGGGGGTCGGCCCCAGAGTTGGATTGGCGATCCTCGCCACCATGACAGCCGACGATCTCAGAAAGGTCGTGGCTACCGACGACGCAGCGGCACTCACCGCGGTTCCCGGCATCGGGAAGCGGTCAGCGCAGAAGCTGCTGCTCGAACTCCGTCCCAAACTCGACGTGCCCGACGGTGAGTTGCAGGCGTCCGGGCCGCTCGGGGAGGTCAGAACGGCACTCGAAGGGCTCGGCTACCAATCCGACGAGATCAGCAGCGTCTTGCGTGATTTCCCCTCTGATCTCCCGATCGAGGAACTGCTGAAGCGTTCGCTCCAGGCGCTCGGGAAGAGGAGCGAACGATGAGGGAAGAGGGACTCCTGACCGGAGACACGACTCCGGAAGACGAGGTGATCGAGTCGGGCCTGCGTCCCAGGAAGATGGACGAGTTCATCGGCCAGGGAGCGCTCAAGGAGCGTCTCGCCATCCTGATCGAGGCTGCGAAGGGGCGCGGAGAGGCGGTCGATCATGTGCTCTTCTCCGGACCTCCCGGGCTCGGCAAGACATCCCTCGCCGGGATCCTGGCCGCTGAGATGAATGCCCAATTCAGAGGGACCTCGGGGCCCGCACTCGACAGGCCCGGTGATCTCGCAGCCGTGATCACCAACCTGGAGGCCGGCGATGTGTTGTTCATCGATGAGATCCATCGTCTGCCGAGGCAGGTGGAGGAGGTCCTCTACCCGGCCATGGAGGACTTCCAGCTGGACATCGTGGTCGGCAAGGGTCCGGCGGCTCGGTCGATCAAGATCGATCTGCCGCCGTTCACCCTGGTGGGGGCGACCACCCGCGTCGGTCGCGTCGCTCCGCCGCTTCGAGACCGCTTCGGGTACGTCGCCAGGATCGACTACTACGACACGGCCGACCTCTCGTCGATCATCCACCGGTCGGCAGCGATTCTCGACGTCGATATCACCGAGGACGGATCAGACACGATCGCACGCAGAAGCAGGGGAACGCCGCGAGTGGCCAACCGGCTTCTCCGACGGGTCCGTGACTACGCGGCGGTTCGGGCGAACGGTGATGTTGATGGTGACATCGCCGATCTTGCCCTTGAGGTATTCGAGGTCGATGCCATGGGCCTCGACAAGGTGGACCGTGCCATTCTCCATGCGATCGCGGTGAAGTTCGGCGGTGGCCCGGTCGGTCTCTCGACGCTCGCAATTGCGGTGGGCGAAGAGCCGGAGACGGTCGAGGATGCTTACGAGCCGTTCCTGCTTCAGGAGGGATTCCTCCAGCGGACCCCACGTGGGCGGATCGCAACACCGCGGGCATATGAGCATTTGGGAGTTCCCCAAGACGTGGTTCCGTCACCGCAGGGAACGCTGCTTGGCGAGTAGCGATGAGTCTTGAGATGTGAGCTCTGAGCGAGCACCGCGGGATCGACATCGGGATTCCCGTCTGATGCTTTCCGTCTGATGTCTCTTGTCTCTCATCTCATGTCTCTGTTCCTCCTATCTTCACGACCGTATGGACTCATCCCTCTTCACCTACGACCTCCCGGCCAACGCGATCGCTCAGGCCGCAATCGAACCCCGTGACGCGTCCCGCCTGCTCGTGGCGGGCACGCTTGACGATCGGTACTTCACCGACCTTCCCGACTTGCTTGATCCAGGAGACGTTGTTGTTGTGAACAACACTCGCGTTCGCCCCGCACGGGTCCGCGCCACCAAAGACACGGGTGGCGCCGTCGAGGTGCTGCTGACCAAGCGCATCGACGACATCAAGTGGGAAGCGCTGGTGCGTCCGGCACGGCGGATCCGACCGGGAACCAGGATGACGGCCGACTCGCTGCAAATGACGGTGATGACGGAACCCGATCGAGGCGTCGTGATCGTGGAGATCATCGGCGATGGCGACGTGGACGACATCTTGCCGGGGCTCGGCGAAGTGCCGCTCCCTCCGTACTTCCACGGGACGCTCGACGATGACGAGAGGTATCAGACCATGTTCGCCCGGGCCACCGGATCTGCCGCCGCCCCGACGGCCGCGTTGCACTTCACACCCGCGGTTGTTGCGACACTGCAGGCTGGCGGGGTCCACATCGCAGAGGTGGAGCTCGACGTCGGGCTTGATACGTTCAGGCCGATGGCCGACGGCCCAATCTCGGATCATCAGATGCACCGGGAGCGCTACTCCGTCCCTCCGGCGACTGTGGCCGAGATCTGCGAGGCGAAGAAGAGAGGCAAGAGAGTCGTTGCCGTCGGCACCACGGTCGTTCGTACCCTCGAGACGGCGACCGACGCCGATGGCAGGTTGCAGGCAGGCGACGGATCGACCGACCTCTTTATCACCCCGGGATATCGACCGAGGATCGTCGATGCCGTTGTGACGAACTTCCATGCCCCGGGCACGACCCTCATCGTCATGATCGCCGCACTGATTGGACCCGGTTGGCGCGACGTATACGATCATGCACTCGAGTCCGGATATCGCTTCCTGTCGTTTGGAGATGCAATGTTCATCGAGGTCGATTCATGAGCGCCGTGACCTGGGATCTGACCGAGTCAGACGATGTGGCGAGAACCGGCATCATGACGACACCACATGGCGAAGTGCAGACACCCAACTTCATGCCGGTCGGGACACGGGCAACGGTCAAGACGATGGACGTCGAAGATCTGCGCACCGTGGGCGCCCAGATCGTTCTGGCCAACACGTATCACCTGATGCTGCGGCCGGGCGAGGCCGTGGTGTCACAACTCGGGGAACTCCACGGATTCATGGCGTGGGACGGACCGATCCTCACCGACAGCGGCGGCTATCAGGTGCTGTCGCTGAACCCGGAGATCAGTGAGCAAGGTCTCGTGTTTCGCAGCACCTACGACGGGGCCCGTGTCGAGTTGACGCCTGAGCGGGCGATTGCTGTGCAGGAAGCCCTCGGATCCGACATCGCGATGGCTCTTGACGTACCCGTTCCTCTTCCGTCGCCACGCCTGGCAGCCGAAGAGGCAATGCATCGAACATTGCGATGGGCTGAGCGCGCGCTGGAAGCCAAGCAGCGTGACGACCGTGCGCTCTTCGGGATCGTGCAAGGGGGTGCCGAACCCGATCTCCGCGAGCAGGCGGCCAAGGACATCGCGGCACTCGGATTCCCCGGCTTCGGCATTGGAGGTCTTGCGGTAGGAGAGACCCCTGAGGAGAGAGACCGCGCCCTTGACGCCGCGATTCCCCATCTTCCACCTGATCGGGTTCGATACGTCATGGGCCTTGGCGATACCGAAGGCATGTTGGCCGCGATCGCTCGTGGCGTCGATCTCTTCGACTGTGTCATCCCGACCCGACTCGCCCGGCACGGCAAGGCCCTCACCCGAAACGGCGACATCTCGATCAAGCGGGCCGAGTGGGTGAAGGACGACACGCCGCTGGACGACGCGTGCTCGTGTCTGACCTGTCGGCGTCACAGTCGCGGCTACTTACGGCACCTCTACACGACGAACGAGCCGCTCTCCGACCGGCTGCTCACGCTCCACAATCTCACATACACGTTCGATCTCCTCGAGAGAGCGAGGACGGCAATCGACGCCGGCCGCTTCATCGAGTTCAGACGGGATGCTGTGGCCTCCCGAGCGAAGGAGTAAGTCCGCCCGGCGGCTAGAATTTCGGCGCTTCACCGGCAGCGCCTGCCGGGCATCGAACGGAGGATCCAGTGCTGTATCTGTCGAGCATTCTGTCTGTCGTCTTGGCTCAGACCGAGAGCGGCGGCAGCCTCATCGGTTTCTTGCTGCCGATAGCGATTCTCGGAGGCCTCTTCTACCTCCTGCTCGTCATGCCACAGCGTCGGCGTGCCAAGAAAGCGCAGGCACTTCGCGACTCGATCGCCGTTGGCGACGAGGTCAGAACCATCGGCGGTATCTACGGCACGATCCGATCCGAGGACGATGAGAGCTTCACGATCGACGTCGGTGGAGGCTCCACAATGCGTATCTCCAAACGGGCGATTTCGGAACGCAGGGGAGACGACTCGTAGTGAATCGAAAGAAGGCGCTTCTCACGCTTCTGATCACGCTCGCCATTGCGTGGGGTTCACTCGGAGCCATGCTGCTCGCAGGGTGGGCACCGAAGCTCGGACTTGACCTTCAAGGCGGGTTCTCTGTTGTGCTCGTGGGCCCGGAAGGAACCGATCCGGCCACGCTCGATACCGCAGTCGAGATCATGCGCCGCCGGATCGAAGAACTCGGATCCGTTCAGGAGCCCGAGATCTCGGTTCAGGGTGAGCGCTCCATCGTCGTTCAGCTTCCGGGCGTCGACGATCGCGAGCGGGCGCTCGAGGCAGTCGGGACAACCGGTGAGATGTCGTTTCGGCCGGTATTCGACCTGGTCCAGGCGAGTCCCGCATTGACCGATCCTGAAGGAGAGCACCCGGACAATCTCGATCCGGTGACCGGCTTCTCCGATCCTGACGACGTCTATGCGGCGATCGCCTACCTTCCAAGCGATGACGGCCTCTTCGTCTACATCGTGGGTCCTGCGTTCCTGACCGGCTCCGATATGAAGGGCGGTCGAGCCCAGTTCAGTGGCACCGGTGGCCATGGCGGAGCAGGAGGCTGGGTCGTCGTTCCTGATTTCACCGACGAAGGTGGTGAGAAGTTCAGGCTCGCAACGGGTGAGCTTGCAACGTACACCGTGGGAGCTCCACAGCGTCGCCTCGCGATCGTCGTCGACGGTGTCGTCGGATCGGCACCCGAAGTCGCCGCAGGGGTCAGCCCCGACGAGGGACTCGACCCGAACCAGGTCGTCATCACGATCGGGTCGTCGGACAGCCCACAGGCAGAGGCCGAGGATCTCGCTGCGATCCTCAACTACGGTGCCTTGCCAACGACATTCGAGCGTGAACGGGTTGAGTCGGTCTCTGCATCGCTGGGTGCCGACTCGCTCAAAGCTGGCCTCATCGCAGGACTCATCGGCCTGGCACTCGTGACGGTCTACATGATCATCTACTACCGAATCCTCGGTGTGATTGCGATGCTCGGCTTGACTGTGTTCGGCTCTTTCCTCGTCGGCGCGATCATCCTGCTCGGTGAATTCCAGGGGACCACCCTCACGCTTGCCGGCGTGACCGGCATCGTCGTGTCGATCGGGATAACACTCGACTCATACATCGTGTATTTCGAACGTGTGAAGGAGGAATCCCGCGCCGGGCGTCCACTCCGTCCGTCGATTGATCACGCCTATCCGGGAGCATTCAGCACCATCTTGAAGGGCGACACCGTCACCTTCATGGCGGCCATTCTCCTCTGGCTGCTCGCCGTTGGCCCCGTGAAGGGATTCGCCCTCACCCTCGGCATAGCGACGGTCATCGATGTCCTCGTGTCCTACTACTACACACGCCCCGGCACCTGGCTGGTCGCCCACTCAGCGCTCGGAGAAGGCAGTTGGTTCTCGATTCGCGGAGCGATGGGGAAGCGCAGCGAACCCTCGACACCCGTCGAACCAGTTGAGGTGACGTCATGAGTGTCCTCACCAGGATGTACAGGGGCGAGACGCATTTCGACTTCGTTGGCATCTCGAAGAAGACGTTGTTGGTTTCTGCTGCTCTCGTTGTGCTGTCACTCCTGATACTCGTCGTGCGGCCGCTCAACCTCAGCATCGACTTCACCGGTGGTGTCATCGTCACTGTCGAGAATGAGGCCGATGCTGACATCACCGTCGTGCGGTCATCGCTTGCCGGCATCGGCCAAGCCGGAGCACGGGTCCAACTCACCGGAGAGGGATTCATCCTGATCCAGACCGAGGCCCTGGATGCCGCGTCTCAGGATGAGTTGATCCAGACCGCCGCAGAGGTTGCAGGAACCGAGGTGAACTCGGTCACGATCGACGCCGTGGGTCCGACGTTCGGTGCCGAGGTGACGCGTGCCGCCATTGAGGCGCTTGTCGTCTTTCTCTTCATTGTCGCGTTGTTCATCACTTGGCGATTCGAATGGAAGATGGCGGCAGCCGCGCTCGCAGCGCTCTTCCACGACCTCATCATCACAGCCGGGCTCTTTGCAGCACTCGGATTCGTGGTCACACCAGCGACCGTCATCGCCCTGCTCACGATCCTCGGCTACTCGCTGTACGACACCGTGGTCGTCTTCGACAAGGTCAACGAGAACGTTGAACTCATGCACGATCGCTACACGTACATCGAGATCGTCAACACTTCGATGAACCAGGTGCTGATGCGTTCGATCAACACGTCGCTGACGTCGTTGTTGCCGGTCGGGTCGTTGCTGTTCGTGGGGTCTTTCGCCTTCGGTGCTCATACGCTTCGAGAGTTCGCACTTGCGCTGTTCATCGGAATTGCGATCGGCACCTTCTCATCCATCTTCGTGGCTGCTCCATTGCTCGCCCTGTGGAAGGAGCGCGAGGACGACTGGATCGTCGCTCGCAAGCGCGTCATGCGCAGGCGTAGTGGAGACTCGAGCGAACCGATCGTGGAGTCATCACAGGCGCCGTCCACCGTCGTCCACGCAGCTCCTTCGGCGCCAACCGGTGCGTCGGGAGCGGCCGCACGGGCACCACGGAAGCGGAAGAAGCGTCGGTAGACTCTCTGGATGGCAGAGGCTGTCACATCCCGAGAGGCATCGAAGTCTCCTGAGGAGATGCTCGACGATCTGATCGAGATCGCCGTCGAACACCATCCGGGGACGGATGTCGACGCGATCAAAACTGCATATGCGGTCGCAGCCGAAGCGCATTCGGACCAGGTCAGGCAGACCGGTGACCCGTACATCGTGCATCCGCTTGCAGTTGCGCAGATCTTGGCGACCTACGGACTCGACACCGCCACCATCGTGGCGGCGCTTCTCCACGACGTTATCGAGGACACGGAATTCAGCCTCGAGGATCTCGAGCGAGACTTCGGCTCCGAAGTGGCACTCCTCGTTGACGGCGTCACGAAACTCGACCGCATCAAATTCTCGAGCCGGGAAGAACAGCAGGCCGCAACCATCCGCAAGATGGCCGTCGCCCTCGCCAAGGACATCCGAGTCCTGCTGATCAAACTCGCCGACCGGACTCACAACATGAGGACGCTCGACCCGCTTCCGGAAGAGAAACGCATGCGCGTCGCCTCTGAGACCCTGGACATCTACGCGCCGCTTGCCCATCGGCTCGGTGTGCAGGAGATCAAGCACGAGCTCGAAGAGCGGAGCTTCGCCGCACTCTATCCCTCTCGACGTGAACATCTCGAAGAGCTGATACAGCAACGAGCTCCAGAGCGCGAGCTCTACCTCGAGAAGGTGATGGAAGAGGTCGCCGGAGCGCTCGAAGACGTGCACATCGAAGCGAAGATCACGGGGCGGCCGAAGCTCGTCTACTCGATCTATCGGAAGATGATCGACTCTGGCCTGGAATTCGAGGAGATCCACGACCTCATCGGAATCCGCATCATCGTCCCGGAAGTCCGGGACTGCTACGCGGCGCTCGGGCTGGTGCACTCCATGTGGGCCCCGATTCAGGGGCGCTTCAAGGACTACATCGCCATGCCGAAATTCAACCTGTACCAGTCTCTGCACACCACCGTGGTGGGACCGGACGGGAAGGCGCTCGAGGTTCAGATCCGCACCTTGGAGATGCACGAACGTGCTGAGGCCGGTATCGCTGCACACTGGCGATACAAGGAGGGCGACGACGGATCCGAGATGCCGCTCGTCGCCGACATCAACTTCCTCCAGAGCGCCACAGCAGATGCTGGCGAGTTTTTCGAAGCTCTGAAGCTCGACCTGTACGAGGACGAAGTGTTCGCCCTCACGCCTAAGGGCGCTGTGCTCACACTGTCTCGAGGAGCCACACCGGTCGATTTCGCCTATCGAATTCACACCGATGTGGGGCACCGATGCGTGGGGGCAAAGGTCAACGGACGTCTGGTGCCACTCGCGACGCAGCTCGAATCGGGTGACATCGTTGAGATCATCACGTCGAAATCGGAAGACGCACATCCCAGTCGCGATTGGCTCGAGTTCGTCACCTCATCGCGAGCGGCGGCGAAGATCCGGCAGTGGTTCGTCAAGCAGCGCCGCGAGACGGCGCTTTCGGATGGCCGCGACGAAGTAGCGAAGGAGCTGAGGCGCCGATCGATGGCGCTCTCGGGGCACGACGACGCACTCCTCGCCGTCGCTGCAGAACTCGGCTTCAACGACCTCGACCACCTGTACGGATCGGTCGGCGAAGGAAGGGTCAGTGGCAAGACCGTTGTCGGGCGTCTCGAGCGGAGGTTGACGCCAGACGAGGACGACGATACCGATGAGATTCTTGACCGATTGGTCGCCCCTGAGAGGCGCCGAACTCGACCGATCAGCAGCGTCATCGTCGATGGTCTCGACGACGTGCTCGTCAATCTGGCGCGGTGCTGTGGACCCGTGCCCGGGGACCCGATCATGGGTTTCGTGACGATTGGACGCGGCGTCTCGGTGCATCGCACCGACTGCGCCAACATCGGCGCTCTCGAAGAGCAGCCAGAACGGCTGATCGAGGTGGCATGGGCACCAAGCCAATCCGACTCGTTCTTCGTCTGGATCCAGGTGGAAGCGCTCGATCGACCTCGTCTCCTGCGTGATGTGACATCCGTGCTGTCCGACCACGGTGCGAACATTCACACGTCATCGTCAGTCGCAGGACGTGACCGAGTCGCGTTCTTGCGGTACGAAGTAGAGCTCTCCGACCCGGCGCAACTCGAACGAGTGCTCTCGGATCTGCGTGATGTAGGAGGCGTGTATGAGGCATATCGACTTGTTCCTGGAGGTGGACGATGATCCTGACATCTGCTGAGCTGTGGGCGGCGGCGACGAATTGCTACGTCATTGCGCCGGAGCGCGGCGGGCCCGCGGTGATCGTCGACGCGCCTCCGGATCTTGAAGCCGTCGTCGGTCTGCTGACACGCTATGACCTGATCCCTGTGGGTCTCCTGGTCACGCACGGCCACGTCGATCACGCCGGGGGGGCGGGAGCTGTCGTGCACCGCACAGGGGTGAGCGCTTATCTCCACCCTGATGACGACTTCCTCGCTTCCGACCCGGTGGGCCAGATCCGCTCGTTGTTCGGCTACATACCTCCCGGGGCCGAGGAGCTTGCACCACCGGAGCGGTACTTCGACCTGGAGCACGGTCAACGTCTCGAGCTCGCGGGCCTCGAGTTCGAGGTCAGGCACACGCCGGGCCACACCCCAGGACACTGCATATTCGTCGTGGAGGATGAGGGCATTGTGTTCTCAGGCGACCAGCTCTTCGCAGGATCCGTCGGACGCACGGACTTCTCCTATGGGAGTTGGGAAGACCTTATGGAGTCAATGAGGACGCAGGTGATGACCCTCCCTGACGACATGAGGGTCCTACCTGGGCACGGCCCGGAAACGACGATCAAGCGCGAACGTATGGTGAATCCCTTCATCCTGGAGTGGATAGACACCCCCTGACCTCCCATACCCAGGGTTCGCGACGTCCTATTTGGCGGTGTGAGCCCAGAGAATGGAGAGTCAACGAATCCAGGATTCGCACGGCACTACCCTTGCCGTTCTTCCAATGACCGGAGGGTCATGGCCTACCGCGCCCCCAAAGGAACATACGACGTATTGCCGCCCGACTCCGCCGCCTGGGTGGAGGCCGAGCGCGTCTTTCTCGATCTCGCCGAACGCTACGGCTATGGCTATGTGCTCACTCCATTGTTCGAAGCAGCAGAGCTCTTCTCCCGCGGCGTCGGTGAAGACACCGAAGTCGTCGAGAAGCAGATGTATACCTTCACCGACAAAGGTGGCCGCTCTCTGACGTTGCGGCCCGAAGCGACCGCGTCGGTGGTGAGGGCACTGATCCAGGCCGGAGGTGTGGTTGGCACGTTCAAGGGAAGCTGCTGGGGGCCGATGTTCCGGTACGAACGTCCCCAGAAGGGCAGAAGCCGACAGTTCCTGCAGGCTGACATTGAGTACATTGGCGAACCGGCGCCGGGAGCCGACGTTGAGGTCATCGAATTCGGGTACCGCTATCTCCAAGAACTCGGTGTTCCCAACGTCGAGGTGCAACTCAACAGTATTGGCGACGCCACCGACCGGTCCGCCTATCGGACCGAACTCATCGCCTACCTCGAGAGCCGCCGGGACGAACTCTCCAGCGATGCACTTCGACGGATGTACGAGAACCCGCTTCGGGTCCTCGACTCCAAGGCTGACAAAGCCGTTGTCGCCGACGCACCCACACCGACCGACCACCTCTCGGACGAGGCCGCCGAACACTTCGCGGCGGTTCGCGAGGGCCTCGAGGCCCTCGACATCCCTTACCGAATCGTGCCAACACTCGTACGGGGCCTCGATTACTACAACCGAACCGTCTGGGAGTACGTACCACTCGACTTCGAAGCGGCACAGAGTTCCGTGGGCGGCGGTGGCCGCTACGACCCGCTCTTCGAGCGGCTCGGCGGAAAGCCGACCCCTGCCGTCGGACTCGCCATGGGCCTCGACCGGATACTGCTCGCCAGGGGCCAGGTCGCTCGCGGGCCCTCCCTCGACGCGTTCGTTGTGGTGGCTGATCCGGACCGTCGACCTGTCGCGAGCGCCCTTGTTCGACGGCTGCGGGACGAGGGGCTACGGATCGACATGACGGCCGGTGACCGGTCGGTCAAAGCACAGTTCAAGGCAGCCGACAGAGCCGGGGCAGCCAATGCCCTTGTTGTCGGCGAGGAATGGGACGAAGGTCGCGTCACCGTACGTGACCTGGCGACCGGCGAACAACATTCGGTTGGTGTAGAGGAGATTGAGGCATGGCTGAAACGATGAAGACCCACGGTGCGGGCACCCTGCGCGCCACCGACAATGGATCAGAGGTCACGCTGGCCGGGTGGGTCGGCCGACGCCGAGACCACGGAGGGGTGATCTTCGTTGACCTCCGAGACGCAAGCGGGATCGTTCAGATCGTCCTCAACCCCGATGATGCGCCGGCCACCGAGCAGGAGCTGAACAGTCTTCGCATGGAATTCTGCATCTCGATCGCTGGCACTGTCCGACTCCGACCGGGGGACATGGCGAACCCTGAGCTATCGACCGGTGAGATCGAAGTAGTTGCCAATCAAATGAGCGTCCTCAGCCCGTCCGAGACGTTGCCGTTCCAGATCGACGACCGGATTGAGGTCGACGAAGCGAGACGGCTGCAGTACCGCTACCTCGATTTGCGGCGCCCTTCGATGACCGACAATCTCCGGGCGCGGTCGAAGGTGATCCGCGCGATGCGCGACGTCATGGGTGACCTCGGTTTCATGGAAATCGAGACGCCGACGCTCATCGCCTCGACTCCGGAGGGCGCTCGCGACATGCTCGTGCCGTCCCGTCTTCGAAAAGGGAACTTCTACGCGTTGCCGCAGTCCCCGCAGCTGTTCAAGCAGCTCCTGATGATCGGCGGCGTTGAGCGGTACTACCAGGTGGCTCGCTGCTACCGCGACGAGGATCTCCGAGCGGACCGGCAACTCGAATTCACGCAGCTCGATTTCGAGGGCTCGTTCTGGGGGCAGGAGGACGTGCTCGCCACGCTCGAAGCCGTTTCCGTTCGGGTCACGAAGGACCACCGTGATATCGATCTGGACCTGCCGTTCCCCCGACTCACCTGGCATGAGGCCATGGAGCGCTACGGAACTGATAAGCCGGACATCCGATTCGACATGCAGATCAATGACCTCAGCGGAGTGTTCGCCGACACGGACTTCAAGGCATTCTCCGGCGTGTTGGCTTCCGGCGGATCCATCCGCGGCATCAACGCTGGTCCTCTGGGCCTCTCGCGATCTGGTTTGGATGGCCTCTCAGCGCGAGCTCAGGAGCTCGGGGCGAAGGGCCTCGTCTGGATGGTCGCCGAGGAGGACGGGGGATTCCGCTCTCCGGTGACCAAGCTCCTTTCGAGCGACGAGATTGCGGGAATCGCTGCCGCTCTCGACGCAAGTGTCGGTGACGTGATCCTTCTCGTTGCCGACGAAACCCGCCTCGTGTTGGAGATCCTCGGCCAGATCCGTCTCGAAGTTGGGCAACCCGACGGACACGACGAACTCGCATATCTGTTCGTCGTGGATTTCCCCGTGTTCGAGCGCAACGAAGACGGCGATTTCGTGCCGCTCCACCATCCGTTCACCGCTCCGGTCGATGTACGGGCGATGAGCGAAGACCCCGGCCACGCAATCTCAAAAGCCTATGACCTCGTGTTGAACGGCTCTGAGCTTGGGTCGGGGAGCGTCAGGATCCACGATCCGATAGTTCAGGCGAAGGTCTTCGAGACCCTCGGGATCTCCGACGAAGATGCGGAGCGGAGGTTCGGTTGGTTCCTCGAGGCTTTGCGATACGGCACGCCACCGCACGCCGGATTCGCGATCGGGATCGATCGCCTCGTTGCGATTCTCCAGAACGCGCCCAACATCCGCGAGGTCATCCCGTTCCCGAAGACGCAGACCGGCGCGGATCCCCTCACCAGTTCGCCCGCTCGCGTCGAAGATGAGCAGCTTCGCGAACTTGGGATCGAAGTACGGCCGGCAGTACGGGCCGAGTGGGCCGCCGTCGAGGCGGCCGGTGACTGAACCCGATCTGTTCTCCGATCAGCGCGCCGAGCGGCGACGAGCGAACGCTCCGCTCGCTGCTCGAATGCGACCGACGAGTCTCGACGAGGTCGTCGGCCAGCAGGGATTGCTTGCTCCGGGGGCCGCGTTCCGGACCATGGTCGAGGCGGGTCGGCCGGTTTCGATGATCCTTTGGGGGCCGCCGGGCTCGGGTAAGACCACGCTCGCCCGTCTCGTAGCCGCCAACAGCGGCGCACGCTTCGAGCAGCTCTCGGCAACCTCGGCCGGCGTGAAGGACGTTCGCGAGGTGCTCGCAATGGCGACACGGCGTGTCGAGAACGGAGACGGCCGGACCGTCCTGTTCCTCGATGAGATCCATCGGTTCAACAAGGCCCAACAGGACGCTCTGCTCCCCGGGGTCGAGGACGGCATCATCATCCTGGTGGGGGCGACTACCGAGAATCCGTTCTTCGAAGTCAACTCGCCGCTCATCAGCCGATCGACGGTGTTCCGCACGGAGGAACTCGCTCCGGATGAGGTCGCTGATCTGATTCGGCGAGCGATGTCGGATTCCGTGCGAGGTATCCCCGGATCCGCGATCGACGACGAGGCTCTCGATGACCTCTCCAACCGTGTCGGTGGCGATGCCCGACTCGCTCTGAATGCCTTCGAACTGGCGGTCACGATCGCTGCAGGTCGGGACAGTGAAATGGTCGGAGTCGCAGAAGTGGGCGAGGCCTTACAACGACGGGTGATCCGGTACGACAAGGGCGGCGATCGCCACTACGACGTGATCTCAGCGTTCATCAAGAGTGTCCGGGGGTCTGACGTCGATGGCGCCCTCTACTGGCTCCACACGATGATCGAGGCAGGAGAGGATCCGAAATTCATCGGCAGAAGACTCGTGATCCTTGCTTCCGAGGACATCGGTCTCGCGGATCACAGAGCTCTAGGGATCGCGGTGGACGCGTTCCGAGCCGTCGAAGTCATCGGACTCCCGGAGGGCGCATACGCACTCACTCACGCCACTGTGTATCTCGCGAGCGCCGCGAAGTCGAACTCGTTGGCAACGGCAATCGGGTCGGCCAGAGAGGCTGTCGAGAACACGCCCGGAGCCGATGTTCCGATGCACCTGCGTTCCGCAGCAACATCGGGCCAGCGATCGATGGGACACGGTCAGGGCTACGACTACCCCCACAACGATCCGCTCGGTGTTGTTCCCCAGCAGTATCTCCCCGACGCGGCGGATGGAACGATCCTGTTCCATCCCGGCGAGCACGGGGAAGAGTCGGAACTCGCAGAGCGTCTTGCTCGCATCGATAGGATTCTCGGCAAGAATCGATAGCGCCGCGGACGCCGGGTCTTTGGTACGGCCCATTCCGTGGGTCCCCACCGCCAAATGGGACGTCGCGTACCCTGGGTACGCGGTCTTTGGGGGAGTTGAGGGCGCTACCCTCTCGCGCCATGTTTACCCGACTGAAATGGTTTGCCGCGGGCTCCGCCGCAACAATCGGCGCCGGCGTCTACCTCGGAGCGAAGGCGAAGCAAGCTCGTGAGCGCATCACGCCTGAAGCCATGGCACGGGCCGGCGTCTCGACCGCCGCAGGCGTCATGGGAGCTGCCGGTCGGCGCATGCAACGAGTCGGCACGACTGCCGAGGCCTCGAACGCGGCGGAAGAAGCTGAGGATGTGGATCCTGGGTCGGGCTAACCTCCCGATCCCATGGACTCGAACCAAATCCGTCGCACATTCCTGGAATTCTTCGCCGATCGCGACCACACAGTGGTTCCATCGGCATCGCTGATCCCGATCGATCCGACACTCCTGCTAACCAATGCAGGCATGGTGCCGTTCAAGCCGTACATGCTGGGCGAGGAGACACCACCCTACCTCCGCGCCGCCACAGTCCAGAAGATCGCTCGGACTGTCGACATCGACATCGTGGGAACCACCGCTCGCCATCTCACCTTCTTCGAGATGCTCGGCAACTTCTCCTTCGGCGACTATTTCAAGGAGAAGGCGATTCCGTGGGCGTACGACCTGATCACCGAAGGCTACGGCCTCGATCCGGAGCGCCTCTGGTACACGGTTCACATCTCCGACGATGAGGCGGCCGAGATCTGGATCGACGGTGTTGGGGTGCCCGCCGATCGGGTTCAGCGGCTCGACAAGGACAACTTCTGGCAGATGGGCGCTCCCGGCCCATGTGGACCGTCATCCGAGATCTTCTTCGACAAAGGGTCGGCATATGGCCAGGCGGGCGGACCCGCCGTCGATGACGAACGCCACGTGGAGATCTGGAACCTTGTGTTCATGCAGAACATCCAGGACAAGCCATATCACGTGGTAGGCGATCTGCCGGCGAGGAACATCGACACGGGCGCCGGTCTCGAAAGGATTTCGACCGTGCTCCAGGGTGTCGACACCATCTTCGAAACGGATCTGATCCGTCCGATCGTTGCCGCCGCAGAAGGCGCGACTGGGGAGACGTACGGTGATTCAGAGCGCACGGACGTCTCGCTCCGAATCATGGCCGATCACGGCCGGGCGGTGACCTTCCTCATCGGAGACAAGGTCGTGCCGTCGAACGAAGGCCGCGGCTATGTGCTCAGGCGGCTGATCCGTCGTGCGGTGCGGCACGCCTCTCTGCTCGGAGCCGAAGATCTGATCATGCCGATGCTCGTGAACTCAACCATCGACGTGATGAACGAGGCGTATCCCGAACTGGGGGAGAAGCAGGACGGGATCATCGAGATGGTCACCCGCGAAGAGGAGCAGTTCCGGCGCACGCTCCGATCGGGTCATCAGCTCCTCGATGAGGAGCTCCGGACACTCGAACCCGGAGCGATGCTCTCAGGAGAGACAGCTTTCAAGCTGCACGACACCTTCGGCTTCCCGAAGGAGCTGACTGAAGAGATCGTTTCGGAACGAGGATTCCAGGTTGATCTTGCCGAGTTCAATTCCATGATGGAGGGCCAGCGAGAGCGGGCCCGCGCCGCCTTCAAGGGTGTTGACGCTGCCGCCAAGGCGGATGCGTACCGCACACTCTTGAGCGGCGTCGATCACACGGATTTCATAGGCTACGACAGGGAAGAGGGCGTCGGGCGCATTCTCTCGATTGTCGCGGAGGGAGAGACCGTCGAGCTGGCCGAGGAAGGTCGCGAGATCGAGATCTTCCTCGATCGAACCCCGTTCTACGCCGAATCCGGCGGCCAGATTGGCGACTCGGGATCGATCGTCACACCAACGGGGTCGGTGAAGGTCAAGGACACGCAGTTCGCCGTTCCGGGTCTCCATGGACATCGCGGCGTAGTGACCTCTGGATCCGTGCAGCTCGGCCAGGACACGACGCTGGCGATTGACCACGATCGCCGGGAACGCATCCGCAAGAACCACACCGGCACCCACATCCTTCACTGGGCCCTGAGAGAGATCGTCGGGGAGCACGTGCACCAGGCGGGGTCTCTCGTATCCGATGGACGACTGCGGTTCGACTTCAGCCACTACCAGGGCATGAGTCCCGAGGAGTTGCGGGGAGTTGAACTTGCTGCCAACCAACGCGTCATCGAGAACGCCGCCGTCACCACGGTTGAGACGTCCAAGGTCGATGCCGAGAAGATGGGAGCCATCGCCTTCTTCGGTGACAAGTACGGCGAAGAAGTTCGCGTCGTCCGGGCTGGGGACTTCTCGACCGAGTTCTGTGGGGGGACGCACGTTCCGACGACTGGACAGATCGGGCCGTTGATTCTGGTGACCGAGGGATCGGTCGCTGCGAATACGCGGCGGATCGACGCCCTCACGGGAACAGCCGGATACGAGCACCTGGCAGCGCTCCGGGCTGATCTCGAACGCACTGCCTCGGCCCTCGGTACGCAGCCCGGGCGCGTCGTCGAAGCTGCACTGGCACTTACGTTGCACGCCAAGGAGCAGGAAGAACGAATCGAGGAGTTCGAGCAGCAATCCCGCTCGGCCGCAGCGAAGGATCTGCTCGGTGAGCTAGAGGAACACAACGGGAAGAACGTGCTCGTGGCTCGTCAAGAGGGCCTCTCCGGCGACGCCTTGCGAGCTCTCGCGTTCCAGATACGCGATCGGCTCGGAAGTGGCATCGGAGTGTTGGGTTCGACCACGAGTGGCAAGGGCGCTCTCATCGCATTCGTTTCGGATGACCTCGTCGCCGACGGACTCTCAGCGGGCGACGTCATCGGTGAGGCAGCCAAGATCCTTGGTGGTGGCGGCAGTCGCGACCCGCGCCTTGCTCAGGCCGGCGGACCCAACGGAGATCGACTCGACGACGCCCTTGAGGTGGCACGCACCGCGGCGAGAGCAGCGGTTACCGCATCGTGACGCGAATCCTCGGGCTGGACCCGGGGGAGCGGCGTGTTGGCGTAGCGCTATCGGACCCCACCGGTACCATTGCGTCACCACACTCTGTGATCGATCGGCGGTCGGTGGAGCTCGCCGACGCCGTGCGGATGTTGTGCGAGGAAAACGACGTCCAGCGGATAGTGATCGGACTCCCGACCGGTCTCTCAGGGACCGAAGGACCGTCGGCGAAGGCCGCACGAGCGATGGGAGACGCCGTTGCGGACGCAACCGGTCTCTCGGTTGAGTACCAGGATGAGCGGTTCACCACCGTGACTGCTGAGGCGGCCTTGCTGGAAGGGGGCGTGCGGCGTTCCAAGCGGCGCGACATACGAGACAAAGTGGCGGCAGCCGTGATTCTCCAAACCTATCTCGATCGCAAGGAACCCCCAGGTGACCGAACCACAGGCAACGACAACGGCTGAACGGCGCTGGAGGAGACCGCTGTTCATCGCGGTCGGTGTCATCGTCGGCGTCCTTCTCCTGGGCTTGGCAGCCCGGCTGCTCGCATCTGCCGTCTCAGGCGACCAGGCTCTCGACATCGAACCGGGTGTGGCCGTTTCCGTCGAGATCCAGGGCGGTTCATCAGCCCGTGACATCGCGACAGCGATGGAACAGGCCGGGGTCGTACGGGCCAGCGAATTCAGCGCGGTTATCGATGCACAGGGAATCGCATCCCAGTTGCAGGCGGGCACCTATCACCTCGAGACTCTGATGACCGCGGAAGCCGTAGCGGAACGGATGCTCACCGGACCCGACAGCCCGACGGGCTCCGGAGTCATCGTCTACGAGGGCCATGACATCCGGCGCATCCTTGCGGGGCTGGCAGCCGAGACGGGCTATCCCGTCGAGGACTTCGAAGCGGCACTTGTCGGCGGTGCCGTGACGTCGCCGCTCCTTCCAACCGAGGTCCCTGAGGGAGTCGATGAATTGACGTTGTGGGAGGGCCTCCTCTTCCCAGCCCGATACGAGTTGCCCGAAGGGGCGACACCGGCCGAGATTCTCACCATGCTGGCGGATGAGACCGTTCGTCGCGTCAATACGGTGGACTGGTCGAGGCTTGAAGAACTGGGGATCACCCGCTACGAGGCACTGATCGTGGCCTCCCTCATCCAGAGGGAGGCGGGGGTGGACGCTGACCGTCCGCTCATCGCCTCAGTCATCTACAACCGATTGGCCGAGGACATACCCCTTCAGATCGATGCAACCGTGGTCTACGCCCTCGGCGAGAGTCCCGGGCGGGTTCTCACCGAGCACCTCGAGATCGACTCACCCTGGAACACGTACCGCGTGACCGGATTGCCACCGACACCGATCGGAACGGCGCAGATGGAGTCGATCGAGGCTGCAGCTAACCCGGCCGAAACGGATTACTTCTTCTACGTGCTCGTGTCGCCTGACGGTGCGCACGGTTTCTCCAAGACCTATGAGGAGCACAAAGAGAAGATCGCGCAGGCGAAGAAGGACGGGGTCCTCCCATGAAGCTCGTCCTCCTCGGCGACCCGGTAGAGCATTCACGGTCGCCTGCCATCCAGAACGCCGCTCTCGATGCCGTCGGTATTCAAGGAACCTATGTGGCGCGTCGCGTCGACACGGCGGGCATGGTGCTCGCTGTCGACGAGATTCGCTACGGCCGTCTCGACGGGGCGAATGTGACCATGCCCCACAAGCAGTTGGCCTTCGAACTCGCAGATCGGGTCACAGAAGCGGCCCTTCGATCGGGTGCAGTGAACACATTCGTCCGGATCGCTGGAGAAGTCTGGGGCTACAACACCGATGTCGATGGGATTCGGTCAGTCATTGAGGCCGTTGGATTCCCGGACGACGCACCGGTGCTCATCCTGGGGACCGGCGGTGCTGCCGCGGGAGCGGCCGTCGCATTGGCGAACAGGACGGTGGCCATCTCGGGTCGCCGAACCGATGCAGCTGCCGACCTTCTCGCCCGGGTACGAATTGATGGAACCATCGTGCCCTGGGGCAACGGCATGGAGGGAGCCGTAGTCATCAACGCCACACCGCTTGGAATGAACGACGAGTCCATCTCCGCTGACGTTCTTGCCGGTGCTTCCGGATTCTTCGACCTGACCTACGGGCCATCCGAATCCCCGTCGGTAGCGTGGGCTCGATCGGTGAAGATCCCCCTCGCCGACGGTCGCGACATGCTGATAGCCCAAGCCGCCGCCGCATTCGAGATCTGGACTGGCTTGTCTGCCCCGATCGACGTGATGCGATCCGCGTTCTAGCCCGCCGAACTACCTGGGTTCCTTCGAGTGCGCGGCGCCCCGTGGCCGTTGAGTGTCGATGATGCCGGGTGTGGAACAGGGAAGCGGATAGGCTCCTCGGCGATGCTCTCTCTTCTGTTGGTCCCGCTTGGACTCGTTGTTGGCGTGCTCGCCGAGCGCGTCGCGACCGATCGATCGTTCGAGTCGATTGTGGAGAGACCCGGGCGCACTCCGTACGTAGCGATGGTCACCGCCGTCCTCTTCCCGGTTGCGGCGATCCTGGTTGGGATCGACTGGGTGCTTCCCGCCTACCTGTGGTTCGTCGCTGTGACCGTGACATTGACCCTCACCGACCTCGACGAGAAGCTCATTCCGAACCGGATCCTCTTCCCGGGTACGGTGGTGGGGGCCGTCCTGCTGACCGTGGGGGCGCTCATCGAGAGCGGGCCGATCCTCAGAGCATTCGGCGGCGGAGCGATCTACTTCCTCGTTCTTCTGGTCGTTGCACTCGCTGCACGAGGCGCCTTCGGATTCGGGGACGTCAAACTTGCGTTCCTGCTCGGCCTGTTCACTGCGTACCGATCGTGGGAGACCCTGATCGTGGCCGTGTTCGCAGCGTTCCTGCTCGGAGGTCTGGTGTCGCTTGTGATCCTTGTGTTCCGACTCAAGGACCGTAAGGAATCGATCCCCTTCGGTCCGTATCTCGTCGGTGGGGCCTACATCGCGATCGCTTGGGGAGCAACCATCGCGTCCTGGTATCTGGACGGTGGGACGTGACAACGACGCGCACCCCTGCCACGATGTTCCGATGATTCGATTCCTCACCGCCGGTGAGTCACACGGGCCGGCTCTCACAGCCATCGTCGAAGGTGCCCCGGCAGGCCTCTCGGTCGACGCCGACGGCCTCGCAGAAGAACTGGCGCGCCGCCGACTCGGTCACGGCCGCGGGCCACGAATGCGCCTCGAACGGGACGAGATCGAGATCCTCGGCGGCATCCGCTTCGGTCGCACGCTCGGCGGACCCATCTCCGTGATGATTCGCAACACCGAGTGGGAACGCTGGTCGGAGGAGATGTCCCCAGCGGAGGGCGAATCCCGACGCGTGATGACATCCCCTCGTCCCGGCCACGCCGATCTGCCGGGGATGATGAAGTACGACACGCATGACGCCAGGAACGTGCTCGAGCGTGCCTCGGCACGGGAGACGGCAGCTCGTACGGTCGCCGGATACGTCTCGAAGATGCTGCTTGCCGAGGTCGGTGTCACCATCCTGAGCCACGTGGTGCAGATCGGATCGGTCGTTGCCGATTCAGTCCTTCCCGAGTCCGGTGATCTGTCCAGGATCGACGCTTCCCCCGTGCGGTGTATCGATGAGGAGGCCGAGCAGGCGATGATCTCAACGATTGACGTTGCCAAGAAGGAACGGGACACCCTCGGAGGAGTCGTCGAGGTTCTCGCATACGGCGTACCGGTGGGCATCGGTAGCCACGTGCACTGGGACCGGAGGCTCGACACGGCGATTGCGGCCGCCCTCATGTCGATCCAGGGGATCAAAGGCGTGGAGATCGGCGATGGCTTCAAGTCGGCTGGTCGACCGGGATCGGTTGCTCACGACGAGATCCTTCCGATCGATGGAGTCTATGAACGGGCAACCAACCG
>CAZWDQ010000004.1:38290-52368 GCA_964632475.1 uncultured Acidimicrobiaceae bacterium | reverse complement strand
CTCAGTCTTCTTGATCCTCGAGGCGACGGAGACTCTTGTACTCACCGTTCTTCCATCGCTCGAGGTCAGACGTGTACCACTTCGAGAAACGCCGATCTGATGGTCCCCCTGCGAGCGCCGTCTGCGACCCTGGTTGACCCATATCGACCATCAACCGCAGTGACGGAGCGAAACTCGTCGTCCGGCCCGCACTCTCATAGATCTGGCCCTGATGCGGCGTGGCCCTGCCTCCCTTGATCTCGACCGGACCGACGTCGAAGCCGACCCATCCGGGCAGCTTGCCCCCGAGAAGGACGTGGGTCAGCGTCACGCGGTTCACATCACCCCATCTGCGATTCTCTGTCGGGTCCACACGATCGAACGCCTTGCGATAGACCGAATCGAGTTCGCGGTCACCGAGCCACGGCGACTCCGGTGCGACAAGGATGCGGTCGAAGTTGCGATAGAAGTCGATGAACACCCCCGTTGCGTCGATGAGGTGTTCAACGACCGGCTGGCCCATACCGTCGGGAGCAAACATCTCGATCAGTAGCTCACGGTAGAAGTCTTCGAAGATCACCGCTCCCTTCGAGTCCAGCTCATAGCGGTAGTCCCAGGCGCCGAGTCGGTGCCCGATTCGCGAACTGGGAAGGAGCGGCGCAAGGATCGCCATCATCTCCTCGGCCTGCAGCGAGTACGTGTCCTGGTGGATCCGCCGGAACACATCCAGATCGACCGGGTCCTCGGAGAGCAGGTCGGCGATCCTCCGGGCCCGGTAGTCGCCCATCGGCATGTTGATCGGGTCCGCGACTCCCAGATGATTCAGGTCGTTGTTGGCGGTGACGACAAGGCCCTCAGCCGGATCCAGCTCTCCGGGCAAGTCGGCAGGGTCGACGAATCCGCGCCAGTCCCACTTCGGGTCCCACCCGGGCATCGGGACGAAGCCCGTCGCTTCTTCGTCGCGAATCGGGAGCTGGCCGGACATCTGATATCCGATCCGTCCAGAAGCGTCTGCGAAGACCCAGTTCCAAGCGGTCTCAAGTCGGCCGAAGAGGTCCCGGGCCTCTTCCACGGTCCGGGCGTTCCACATATCGGTCACGGCATTGAGCGTGGCTGCACCAGAATCCGATGGCGCCCACCTCGTCGCGAGGTAGAAACCGTCCTCGAAGGGGTCGCCGTCGAGCACGCCGTGCACATTCTCATAGAACACGACGTCGACCGCTTCGCGCTTCTTCACCACGATCTGCTCGCGTCTTTCGGTGAACGGTTCGAAGCCGTCTTCACGCCTGAACTTCCCGTCGTGACACTCCTCGACCCACGAATCGACGGCGTCCATGAACGCGTAGGTTGCGCCCCAGGCGAGATCGTCCTTCCGTCCGACCAACGGTCCAGCCAGACCGGGCATGTTCGCCGTGAACACGGTGTCGTCGGGGAACTCGACAATCTGTTCGACCCAAACGCCGGGGAGTCGATTGATCTCCAGATGGGGATCGTTGGCAAGCAAGGCATGGCCTGTTGCCGAGCGCTGTGCCGACACGGCCCAGTTGTTCGACGCCATCATCCTCGGTCCGCCAACGGTCCACTTGACCGAGTCGGGCACGACACGCTCCCCGAGTGTCACCTTGTGGAGGAGATCGCGATCCAGCTGCTCCACACACCCCGGGAAGAGAACCTCGAGTCGCTCGTCATTCACGCCTGCTTGCACCATCTCGACGAATAGGCGCTCGATCTCGGCCTGTGAGGTTGCGAGGGTCAGATAGCCGGTCATGCGAGCCATCAGCAAGACGTCTTCGGTCGTCCACGGCTCGGGACGGTATCCGAGAGCGCGGAACTCCCATGGTCGCGCCTCGGAGAAACGGACGTTGACGCCGGCGCAGTACGCCTCAACGAGTTCACGCGTCTCCGGCGTGAGGGCGTCGACCTGAGCAGCGGTGTTCCCGAACCAGTTCATACGCCGGAAGAATCGGTCGACCTCGACCGACTCGTCGCTGCCATCGAGATACTCCGCGACTCGGCCCTGCCCGAGAAGCCGCATCAGCCCCATTTGCATCGCACGGTCTCGTGCATGGGCATACCCCATCCCCCAGTAGGCACCTGAGAGATCTCTGGTTCGAATGTGAGGAATCCCGTACTCGTCCCGTGTCAAGACGACTCCGTCGGGGACGCTTCCTTTGATCTTCATTCGATCCTCCCATCCTTTGCGTCGAACACGATCGTTACCGGGCCATCGTTGAGCAGGTCAACCTTCATGTGAGCGCCGAACCTTCCATGTTCGACCCGCACACCCTCGGCCTCGATCGTCTTCGTGAACGATGCGAGGATCGGGATCGCCTCTTCGGGCCGTGCCGCTGCCGTGAACCCGGGTCGGCGGCCTTTGCGGACGTCGGCGAGAAGGGTGAACTGGGACACGACGAGAACCGCTCCACCGATGTCGGCGACGCTTCGGTTCATCTTGGCTTCGGCATCGGGAAAAATGCGCATGGCGACCGTCTTGGCTGCCGCGATACGCGCATCCGCCTCTGTATCTCCCGCTGCAACGCCAACGAGGGCAAGGAGACCGCCTTCAATCCTCCCCGTCGTCTCCCCATCGACTTCGACCGCGGATCGACTGACTCGCTGCAGGACGATGCGCATCCGACCTTCCTCGTTGATTCGGAGTGCACGGTACACCGGTGACGGAACCCGTCCCCTACACTCGCCGCCGTGATTCGTGAGATTCCCTGGTCGCTCTTCCGCGGCTTCCTGATGGGTGCCGCCGACATCGTTCCCGGTGTGTCCGGGGGAACGATCGCGCTCGTGCTCGGCATCTATGAGCGTCTCATCGCTTCGGTGCGCGCGGGCAGTTCCGCCCTGGGTGCGTTCCTCCGTCTCGATTTCACCGGCGGCGTCGAGTGGCTCCGAAAGGTCGACTGGCCCTTCATCCTTCCCCTCGGAGCCGGGATCGGGCTTGCGATCATCACACTCGCCCACCTGCTGGAGCAGCTGCTCCATGACCACGCGGTGTTGATGGCGGCTCTGTTCCTCGGACTCGTTGCCGGTTCGGCGGTGATCGCATGGAAACTGCTCACAATTCGCGATGTCCGCCGGGTAGCCACTATCGCCGGCATTGCCCTGGCAGTATTCGTGCTGCTCGGCTTGCGCGAGAGCACGTCGAGCGAGACAGCGGCCCAGATCGCCGATCCGGCGATGTGGGCGTTCTTCGGCTCAGGGGCGATCGCAGTCTGCGCCATGATCCTTCCGGGGATCAGCGGATCGTTCATCCTCGTCATGCTCGGCATGTACGGTCCACTGCTCTCGGCTGTGACGTCCCGCGACTTCGGTTCATTGATCGTGTTCACCATCGGGGCGGTGATCGGATTGGCTCTCTTCTCCCAGATCCTTCATCGAGCCCTCCGGGATCACTACAACACGGTGATGGCTGCACTGATCGGTCTGATGCTCGGTTCCCTCCGGGTGCTGTGGCCCTGGCCGCTCGGTGTCGACAGCACAGCGCTTCACGCACCGGGTGATGATGCTCTTGCCGCCCTCGCGGTCGCCGTGTTCGCGGTCGCCGTTGTCCTCGGATTAGAAGCCCTTGGCCGAAAGATCGGTCATCACACCGTGGACGACGAGGTCGGCGAACTCACCGCCGATTGATCGGCTCCGTTCTGCGGTACCACTCAATGACGGCGTCAGCGACCGACGCTGCCGGCACCTGATACTCCCCCCGCTCGATCCTCTCCTTCACCGCGTGAACACGGTCCTCTCGCTGATCGTCCCCGTCGAGGGGCCATTCATTCACGACACCACCCCGAGATGGCGCAGTTCCCGGATCTGAGCCTTCTCATATCCGAACCCGATGAGGACCTCGTCGGTATCGGCCCCGATCCCGGGTGCCTCAGCGAGGACGGCCGGATGTTCGCCACCGATACGAGGAGTCGGGTTCGGGAGGCGATGGTCGGCCGGCCCACCGAAGACGCTGCGAGCAACGTTCTGTGGATGCTCCGGAGCCTCAGAAAGGGACAGTACCGGTGTCACACAAGCGTCGGTGCCATCGAAGATGGCCTGCCATTCGGCCCGCGTCTTCTCCGCGAAGGCATGACCAATTCGACGGCGTAGCTGAGGCCATTCGTCCTGGTCGTACTGGCCGGGGAGCTCCTCAGGGTCAAGGCCCAATCCGTCTAGCAGTGCTGCATAGAACAGCGGTTCGAGCGGACCGACAGCCATCCATTTGCCGTCACGGGTCTGATAGGTCGTGTAGAACGGCGCACTGCCATCGAGGAGATTCGCCTCGCGACGATCCTCCCAAAGCCCGTTGGCGGACATCTCGTAGAACGGGGCCATGAGCGACGCCGCACCTTCGATCATGGAAGCCTCGACGACAGTGCCACCCGAACGACCGCGGTCGTGGACTGCAGCAAGGACGCCGGCCACGAGATACATGGCCCCTCCCCCGTTGTCCCCGACGAGATTCAGTGGCGGTGACGGTCGTCCACTCCCGCCGATCGCGTGGAGCGCACCGCTGAGTCCGACGTAGTTGATGTCGTGGCCCGCCATCGATGCGTATGGGCCGTCGGTTCCCCATCCCGTCATGCGGCCGTAGACGAGATCAGGGTTGGCTTTCAGGCATTCATCAGGGCCGATACCGAGCCGTTCGACGACTCCCGGCCGGTAGCCCTCGAGAAGAACGTCAGCATCAGCAACGAGATTCAGAACGACGTCAACCGCCTGCGCCTTCTTGAGGTCGAGAGCGATCGAACGCTTCCCGCGTCCAACCGCACCAACCATCGGATCAGGGATGGGAGGACCACCGGGACGATCGACACGGATCACGTCGGCGCCGAGACCAGCGAGAACCATCCCTGCGAATGGGACCGGTCCCAGCCCGGCCAGTTCGATGACGGTGAGATCGTCGAGCGGCAACGCTGTCACCCGGCGTTCTCGCTCAGAGGCGTCCCATCTCCTCTTCGAGACAGAGATGCGTCTGGGGTGTGAAACGACCGTCAACGTCCATCTCGCACTGCTCCTGGAGCGACTCGATCCCCTTGACCGTTCCGTCGCCGTAGTCACCGTCGGCGGGGCCCGGATAGAGCTTCAATTCCATCAGATCTTCCTGGACCGTGGTGATGAAGTCGGCGTCAGCTTCGAGAGCATCAGCCAGGGCGATATACGTCTCCGGCCCATACTCGCCGTCGGCCGTGATTCCTGCCGCTGTCTGGAACTCCTTGAGGGCTTCCTCGGTCACGGGCCCGAGGATCCCGTCGGGTTCGCCGTTGAAGTATCCGAGGATCCGCAGTTCCTGCTGGATGATCTGTGTCAGCAGCGTCGCACCTCCATACGGAGAGGTCGTCGTCGTTGTCGACGGGGTCGTCGTGTTTGCGGGCGCGGTGGTCGTCGTTGCCACCGTGGTCTCCGTCGGGAACGTCGTGGATGACGACGTGGTCGTATCTTCGCTGCCCGACGAGCACGCAGCGAGTGCGAGTGCAATCACAGCCAACAATGCCAAACCTCGTCCGTACCTCATAGGGACGCCCCTTTCTCCGATGCCACCCCGTATCACTGCAGAGCGTACACGAGCCCCATCCGACCGTGCACATCAGAACACTCCCATACCCAGGGTACGCGACGTCCTATTTGGCGGAGCTGGCCCACGGAATGAGGCATCGGCAGCCCGAACGTCAGCGGACGCGGCACTAGCCTCCATTGGCCATGGCCGCTCATCCCGAAACACCGCCCGATGGCATCGACTACTCGCGGAAGTGGTTCGTTCTCATCGCGATTGCCATGGCGATCTTCCTCGGAACGGTCGACGGCAGCATCGTCAACGTGGCACTCCCGACACTGGTCGATGAGTTCGACACCACATTCGGCGTGGCACAGTGGGTGGTACTCGCCTACCTCCTGACACAAACCACGTTGACACTGATGTTCGGACGGCTCGGCGACATGATCGGCAAGAAGCCGATCTTCACTATGGGCTTCGGCGTCTTCACGATCGGCTCGGTGCTTGCGGGTCTCTCCCCGACGATCGAATTCCTCATCGCTGCCCGGGTCGTTCAGGCCCTCGGTGCTTCGATGATCTTCGCCCTCGGCTTCGCCATCACCACCGAGTCCTTCCCTCCTTCGGAACGCGGCAAGGCACTCGGAATCAACGGAACAACGGTGTCACTCGGGATCATGGCCGGACCGATCATCGGCGGCATGATCCTCGAGGCGACCGACTGGCGGTGGATCTTCTTCGTGAACCTGCCGATCGGCATCATCGGCACGATCACTGCGATCAAGTTCGTGCCGAACACCAAACCCAAGGGGAAGCAGCGGTTCGACTTCGTCGGGGCGGGGACGTTCTTCGTTGGTCTTCTGACCTTCCTCCTCGCTCTCACTATGGGTCAGGAGATCGGCTTCACGGAGCCGCTGATCCTCGGAATGTTCGTGGTCTCGATCGGAGCGATCGCTGCCTTCGTCGTGGCGGAACGACGGGTCGCACAACCGATGCTCAACCTGGCACTCTTCAAGAGTCGCGACCTCACCGTGAACCTGATCACCGGCTTCATCGGATTCTTCGCACTCTCGGGGATGCTCCTCCTCGTTCCGTTCTACCTGACCGACGTGATTGGACTGGCGCCGCGCGGCATCGGATTCGTCCTCGGAGCGATTCCTATCACGATGGGCATCGTGGCTCCGTTGTCGGGCACGCTCTCGGACCGGATCGGATCGAGACCGGTCACCGTCGCCGGACTCGCCCTGATGACCGTCGCTTATGCGATCGCGGGGTTCTGGTTCGAAGGTGCCACAACCGCTCTCGCCGTGGTCGCCGTCGGCCTGATCATCGGCCTCGGCTTTGGTATCTTCCAGTCACCCAACAATTCGGCAATCCTGGGCTCAGTCCCGCACAGTCAACTCGGCGTGACCTCAGGCATGTTGACCATCAATCGCACCACGGCAAGCCTTACAGGTATCGCCGTGCTCGGAGCGCTGTGGGCAGCCCGGACCGCGACCTATGCGGGAGGTGGCGAGGTTGCAGACGCTCCTGCGGCGGCACAGGCAGCGGCGCTCGCCGACACGATGATCCTCGCGACGGTCCTGGTCGGAATCGCCCTGCTCCTCGCACTCTGGGCGTGGAAGAGCAAGCAACGTCCAACGGGTTGATTCGGAGCGACCAACAACGGTTCAGAGTCGCGATATCCGCTCAACGACGAGATCGATGAATCCCTGCCGATCCATGTCAGACATGACCATGGCGTTGGGTTCGGAACCGGTCACACCCCACCAATCGACGACTGTCTGGCCGACGGTGAGCTCCGATTCGGTCTCTACGTCGACCCGGCAGGACTTGCCGGAGAAGAGGTCCTCATCGATCAGGTAGGCGATCACGCACGGATCGTGGAGCGGTGCTCCGGCGATGCCGTACTTCTGGACGTCATGCCGTTCGTAGTAGCCGAGCATGCCCGCGACGGCCTCGCTGACCGGCGTATCGATCGCCCTCACGCGGTCGAGATCCTCCGGCAGGACGAGGGCCTTGTGTGTCACATCGAGAGGGAACACCGTGATCGGGACACCACTGTTGAAGACGAGACTGGCAGCATCAGGATCGACGTAGATGTTGAATTCCGCAACCGGGGTCGTGTTGCCACCTTCGAAGAAGCCCCCACCCATCAAGGCGATTTCCCGGATCTTTGGGAGAATGATCGGCTCCCTGGCGATCGCCGAAGCGATGTTGGTCAGCGGCCCGACGGGGCACAGTGTTATGCCGTCAGCTCCCGCAGCCAGACAAGTGTCGATGATGAAGTCGACTGCATCTCTGGATTCCGCGGTCGTCACAGGCTCAGGCAGATCGGTTCCGTCGATGCCGGTAGGTCCGTGAACGTACTCGGCGGTGAACAGTTCGCGCACCAGCGGTCGGTGGGCACCAATGAAGACCGGAACGTCGGTGCGTCCGACGAGCTCGCAGAGCTTCAACGCGTTCGTTGTAACAAGCGGCTGAGGAACGTTTCCGGCGACGGTTGTGATCCCGAGCACGTCGAGTTCCGGTGAGGCGAGAGCGAGGAGGATCGCTATGGCGTCGTCCTGGCCCGGATCCGTGTCGATGATGATTGGTCGTGCCATTGAGCGACGAGCCTACAGCGTGGATTGCGGCCCTTGAGCTCGCAAGGCGCCGTCGAGTTCCGCCAGAGTGGGCATGCCGGTTCTGGCTCCGATGGCAGTCACCCCCAGCGATCCGGCGACAACTGCTCGACGCACCGCGACTTCGAGGCTGCGCCCTTCGTCGAGACCGGCGGCGAGCGCTCCACAGAACGTGTCCCCGGCACCGGTCGTATCGATCACAGTCACGTCGATTGCGGCGACGGACTCTCCTGAGTCGGTCCGGATGATTCGAGCGCCTTCCGAGCCCAGCGTCACGACGGTTACGGGAACAGGGAGGCTCCTCGCTGAGACCGGATCTCCCGAACCGGTGAGCGTTGCCAGCTCGCCGCGATTGACGACGAGCACGTCGACCGAACTGAGCAGCGTTGCTGGTAGGTGGGCAGCCGGTGCCGCATTCAGGATGACGATGCCCTCCGACATGGCCGCCGCCGCGAGCGCTGTGTCCATCGGTATCTCGAGTTGAAGCAGCGTCACGGTCGCCGCCATGAGAGCTGCCGATGCTCCTTCAACGTCGGAGGGAGACACGTGGCCATTCGCGCCGGGGCTGACAACGATGGAATTCTCCCCAGCGTCATCGACGGTGATGATGGCGAGACCGCTTGGAGCTTCGGAGTCCACGATCAGATGACCGACATCGACACCTTCTCGTTCGAACTCCCCAACGAGATCCCGGCCGGCTTCGTCGGCGCCGATGCGTCCGACGAACACGACATCGCGTCCGAGTCGTGCCGCCGCGACTGCTTGATTCGCGCCCTTGCCACCGGGCATCGTCTCATGGCCGGATCCGAGCACCGTCTCTCCCGGGACCGGATGGTGCTCGACACGAGCGACCAGGTCCCTGTTCACAGATCCGACGACGGCGATCATCCCTGCTCCTCCGCGATTCGGTAGACGGTACCGGTACCGGAGACGACATAGATCTCACCCGCGTCATCTCGTCCGAACGAGGATACGGCGGCGACGTTCCCCGTACCGTCCGTCCAGTCGTGGACCGATCCGTCGGGCGCGATCGAACGGATGAATCCGCTGCACCAATCCGAGAAGAAGTAGTGACCGTCGAGTTGCGGGATGGCGCTCCCCCGGTATACGTAGCCGCCGGTGATAGAGCAGCCTTCGTCATGTCGATACTCATGCACAGGGACGTTGAGGACGCGGCCGGATGCATCAACCCCGTTGCAAGGTCCTGCGAAGCAATCCGTCCCTTCATAGAGCGGCCATCCGAAATTGAGTCCGACGTCCTCCATCGACTCGCGGTTGATCTCTTCGACGTCGCCCTGGCCGACGTCTGCGATCCAGAGACTCTCGCCATCGAACGAGAACCGCCACGGGTTGCGAAGCCCGATCCCCCAGATCTCGGGCGCAGCGAAGGCGCGGTTCGGGGTGAGTTCATACGTCTCGATCTCCGGGCCGACCACGACACGCAGCATCGATCCGAGGAGCGTGTCTTCGTTCTGCCCGTTCCCGTACCGATCGTTCGCTCCCCCGCCGTCGCCCATCCCGATCCACAGGTCTCCTGTCGGTCCGAAGGCGATCATCCCGCCGTTGTGATTCTTCGCCGGCTGTTTGATCTCGAGGATCACCCGTTCGGATGCCGGATCGGCCGTCCGAGAATCGTCGTGGATCGTGAATTCCGACACGACCGTTGCGTTGTTCTTTCCTGTGTAGTTGACGTAGAGCCGATCCGGGTGTTCGGGATGGAACGCGAGTCCCAGCAACCCCTGCTCCCCTTTGAACTTCACCCGCTTCTCGATGTCGAGGAATACGCTTGGATCGTCCCCCTCAGTCACGATCCAGATGAGGCCGGGTTGGTCCACGACGAAGCCATCGCCACCAGCCGTCGTGTAGAAGACCGGCTGCTCGAAACCCTCCGCCACCGGGTCGAGGCGAAGGGTCGTGTCGTCGAAGGACAGTGTCGTGGGTGGCGTCGCCCCCGGGGCGAGTGTCGTCGTGGTCGGTGCATCGATCGGCTCTGTGGTCGTCACCCCGGAGGTTGTCGTTGTAGATTCATCCGGAACCGTCGATGGCGACACACCACTCGAGCACGCGGATGCGATCAAGGCGACCGCTGCTGCACTCGTGGCAAATCGTCTCACGTCAGTCCGCCTCGATGATGCCTGCAGCCGCGGCCGATGCGTCGGCCTCGCGGGCCACGCGGCGCCCCTCGTCCTCGTCCACCCGAGTCAGGAGGTATATCCCAACCAGGAAGAACACGATCAGTCCGAGAACCGCCGGGCGGGACGAACCGAACACCGTGACGGCTGCCACGAAGAGCAGCGGCCCGAGGATCGCCGAGAATTTCGACATCACGGAGAAGAACCCGAAGAACTCGCCTGAGAGCGCCTTCGGTGCCATCGATGCGTAGAGGCTCCGGCTGAGAGCCTGGGAACCGCCTTGGACGACGGCGACCATGAACGCCAGGAACCAGAACTCGATGACGCTGTCGAGGAAGAATCCCCAGACGGCAATCGCTGAATACACGATCAGGGCCAGCACGATCGTGCGCTTCGTCGTCATCGAGTCTGCAAGACCAGAGAAGAGCGGACCGCCGATCACGACAGCGATCGCGAGGCCAACCACTTCAACCACGAACAGCAGCCCGAGGATTGTCAGAAGGTCACTCGTTCTGGGCGGCTCCAGCACGGTGACCTCACCGATGACCATGGCTGTGCCGGAGGAGGCCTCGTCTGCGTCGCCGGTGTTGACGATCTCGAGGAGGTGCTCGCCGGCTTCCGTCGCGGCAATGTCGATGTCAACACCCTCGTGGACCGCCGAGTTGTAGCCATCGATGACGACCGGTTCGTCATCCTCGATCACAGCGACGCCGTCGATGAGCACCGCCCACTCGCCTCGATCGGGTCCCTCGCTGTAGTGCAGCCGCACTTTGGTGCCGTTGTACGCCATTGCGTATGTCGCTCCGGCATCATCGGTACCGGCGTACTCGCCGTCCGTCTCCCAAGCACCCTCAAGGGCAACGGCCTGCGAGTCGACCGCATAGTCGCCCTCACCGACGGCTCCGGCGGTGTCTTCATAGGCCGGTGGCCTGGTTCCCGTGATGTCGCCGTCGAGAACGAACTGGCTCCCGATTCCGACGAGCGGAAGCATGATGAGATTCCACACAACGAGCGCGAGGAAGAACGCCCGCTTCGACTCGTCCTTGGACGGAATCCTCCCGAATACGATCGAGAACGGGATCCCGACGAACTGGACGAGAAGGATCGCCGCGATCAACTCGATCGACCCGAATCCGAGTTCGGCTCCGTAGATCACGGCTACACCGATGATCGTCCCGATCCCATCGTTGTAGATCAGATATGAGATGAGGAACTTCAGGAGCTCCCGATAGCTCCGGAGGTGGCTGAACGTGTCGCCGAGGCGTTTGAAGGTGACGGAGAGCAGTCCTCCCGATCCGGTTGCCACTGCAGCGGGTGGCTCCGGGACCCTGCGCATTATCGGGATCGAGAACACAATCCACCAGATCGCAACGGAGAGGAACGACAACCGCGTCCCCAGAGAGTCGCCGAGGGTGAAGATCATCACGATGTTGACGGCGAGGAGCAGGCCTCCCCCGAGGTAGCCAACCGCATATCCCATGGTCGAAACGCGATCGAGGTCCTCGTCGCGTGCCACGTGGGGAAGGAGCGCCTCGTAGAACACGTTGCCGGTGGCGAACCCGATTCTGGCGATAACGAACGCAGCTGAGGCGATGAGCCAGTCGCCCGTGCCGACGAAGACGAGAAGAGATACTCCAATGGCACCAACGAGAATGGAAGCGGCAAGGAACTTCTTCTTCCCGCGCTTGAGATCCGAAATCGTGCCGAGGATCGGCGAGAGGATCGCGACGATGATCAGTGAGATCGACAACGTCGCCGTCCAGTACGCCGTTGCCTGGGCGGCCGACCCGAGCGTGCGTCCGGCGACCTGGCTGTAGTAGACCGGCAGGACCGCGGCGAGGATCGTGGTGGCGAATGCGGAGTTCGCCCAGTCATACAGCGCCCAAGCCCGGATCCGTCTCCGGTACTCCCGATCATCAACAGCCCCGTACCCGGCAATCGCGTCGGTCATCGCTGCCTCTCCCTCTCGACCCGGTGCGAGCCTAGCCGGGCTGAGCTGAGGACCAGAGGGACCGCAGTGCGGCTGCGACCGCGGCCGGATCCTCGATCGGCGACATGTGGCCAGCATCGGACACGACGGTGAGAGCGCCGCCTGCGGCGGCCGCCATGTGGTCGGCGTCAGCGATCGGGGAGAGCACGTCGTGTTCACCGACAATCACAGCAACCGGGACCGAGAGGCTTGACAGGATCGACGTGCGATCGGGCCGCCGCTTCATGCCCTCAAGCGCGGCCACTATGGACTCGGCTGGCGTCGATTCGATCATTGTGCGCAGCCGGGCACGAGTCCAGATTGTCGCCGACTCTGCGACCAGAACGCCGATCATGTTTGTGGCAAGACCTGATCGCCCGTCGACGGCAGCCCGCGCCGCCGCTGCGTCGCGACCCGACTTGGCGTCATCAGAGTCCTCTGTGGACTTGGTATCGACGAGCGCAAGTGTGCGAAGGCGCTCCGGATGCTGCTCTGCGAACGCGAGGGCGATGTAGCCGCCCATCGAGAGTCCGATCAGATCCACTTGCTCAATGCCCAGAGCGTCGAGGAGAGCAACGAGGTCGTCGGCCTGGTCTTCCATAGAGAGCACGGGATGGATGGACGGTGACGATCGACCGAATCCGCGCAGGTCCGGTGCGATGCACCTCCGAGTGTCGGAGAGCATCCGGATCTGCTCGAGCCACATCGTCGAGTCGAGCGGAAACCCGTGGATGAAGAGGGCAACGGAGCCGCTCCCCTGTTCGCGATAGAAGAACTCGTGATCGTTGACGGTGATCTGAGGCATGCACGCAGTGTTGCACACTCTGCGCACTCGAAGCCTCCGTCGACAACCCGACGGCGCGTGTCGTCCCGGTGTCATCGAGCACAGAATCGGGAGCGAACCCGGCGCCATTCGAAGCCCGGGTGATAGCGTCGGGAGTATGAACCAACGACGCATCTGTCTCGCTCACCTCCCGACGCCGCTCGAACCGGCGGATCGACTCACTGAAGCATGGGGTGGCCCGACCATCTGGGTCAAGCGAGATGACCTCACCGGCTTCGGACTCTCCGGCAACAAGATCCGGAAACTCGAGTTTCACCTCGCCGCCGCACTCGACGCCGGCGCCGACACGGTGATCACCTGTGGAGCTGTGCAGTCGAACCATTGCCGGGCCACTGCGCTTGCCGCCGCTCGAGTCGGGCTGAACACGATTCTGTACCTGCGGAGCCCCGATGGGGAACCACCGGATGCTCCGACGGGCAACCACCTCCTGCAACGCCTGGCGGGAGCGGAGTGCCGATTCATCACACCCGCGCAATACGACGACAGGGACCGTGTCATGGCGGACGCGGCCACAGATCACGGCACGTCATGGGTCATCCCCGAAGGTGCCTCCGACGCCCTCGGCGCTCTCGGATTCGTCGCGGCGATGCACGAGATCGCTCCGCAGCTCGAAGACCGCGGCATCGTGAACCCGGTCATCTGGCACGCCGCATCAAGCGCCGGGACGACGGCGGGGATGCTGAGGGGTGCCGGCGAGCTCAACCTCGACGTTGAGATCGTTGGCTCCTCGGTCGGCGATCCAGCCGATGAGGTTGAGCACCGAATTCGCACTCTGCTCACCGACGCCATCGCTCAATTCGGTGGCTCCCCGTGCACTCTGTCGTGGAGGATCGTCGATGAGTACATCGGGCGCGGCTACGGGCTCTCGACCCCGGACGATCTCGCCGTGCAGGCCGAAGCGACCCGACTCACAGGAATGATCTTCGATCCTGCCTACACCGGCAAGGTCATCTACGGGCTCAAGCGAGAGATCGAACAGGCCCGACTCACGAAGGACGACCACGTCGTGTTCTGGCACACGGGTGGCGGTTTCGCAGCGTTCGCGCATCCG
>CAZWDQ010000004.1:0-38190 GCA_964632475.1 uncultured Acidimicrobiaceae bacterium | reverse complement strand
CGACCACGTCGTGTTCTGGCACACGGGTGGCGGTTTCGCAGCGTTCGCGCATCCGCAGTTAGTTGATCAGTTGAGCAGTAGCGAGTAGAGCAGTACTGATCTACTGATCTACTTCGTTCAAGAACTCCAGCAACACTTCGTTCACGAATTCCGGGCGTTCGACCATCACCATGTGGCCTGCGCCTTCCACGATCTCAACCGTCGCGTTTGGTGCCGTTTGCGCGATGACTTCGGCGGCGGACGGCTTCGTCATCACATCCTGATCGCCGAGGATCAGCAGCATCGGAACGGGCACCGCTGCGGCGGCTCCCGTCGCGCCCAGGTAGTCGTTGCAGGCCGTCAGATCGGCGAACGCCACTCCAGGCCCAGACCGCTGGATAATCGCAACCGTGTCCTCGACCTTCCATTTCGGCGTTCCATCGGACCGACGGGCGTGCATCCATGATCCCATCGTTGCGAACATGGCCCGATCGTCAGCAGCCGAACCGGCCAAGAGATCCGGATTGACGGGCATTCGGTCGGCGACACCGAGGAGCGTGACCGATCTCACCAGATCCGGGCGGGCAACGGCAGTTTCGAGCGCGACCAACCCCCCCATGGAGTGCCCAACGAGATGGACCGGCTCGCCGAGAACGGAGAGGTAGGCCAGGAGCCAACCCGCGTAGCCCTTGATCGTGACTGATGGCTCTCCTTCAGAACCTCCGTGGCCCGGGAGGTCAACGGCGATCGACGCGAACCCATCTCGGGAGAGAGCGTCCGCCTGATACCGCCACACCGTGCCGTCCATCGCCGCACCATGGATGAGGACAACGGTGCTCATGCGGTGATGAACAGCGTAAGGGCCTCGACGATGAGCGCCGGCCGATCGACGCCGTCGATCTCGACGGTCACTTCGTTCTTCAGCAGCCACCGGCCGGGTCCCTTCGCCGTGACGTCGACGAGTCGTGTCCGCGCTCGTATGCGGCTCCCGACCTTGACCGGTTCGATGAACCGGAGTTTGTCCGTTCCATAGTTGACGGCCATCACCATTCGATCGGGCGCAACCATCGCCTCCATCATCATCGGCGTTGTCAGCGAAAGCGTCAGGAACCCATGGGCGATCGTCGATCCAAACGGTGTCTGAGCCGCGGCCTCTGGGTCAACGTGGATGAATTGATGGTCCATCGTTGCGTCGGCGAACCTATCAATACGATCCTGGTCGATCTCAAACCAGTCGGAGACACCGGTCTCCTCGCCAACCCGCTCTGCCAACTCCTCCGCCGGGATAATCTGCACGAGCGATCCTCTCTCTTGCTCTCGCGAACGGAGATTAGGAGCGTGCAACCGGATTCCAATCGGAAGTGGTGCCCGAAAGGCGTGCGCAAGCGAGCATGACCGGTACCGTACCGACCACCATGCGCCGACCCGTCATCGCCATATTGTCACTCGCGATCATCGTCGGTGCCTGCACGTCTGGACCTTCCATAGGAGACGACGGGTCGGCCGAGACGACTATTGCAGAGGACTCATCTCCATCCACGACCGAAGTGACGCTCCCCCCTGAAGAAGACGTGATTCGCGGAACTGTCGACGGAGTCATCGACGGCGACACGATCCAGGCCGTGGTCGACGGCCAGAGGATCGAAATCCGTCTCATCGGTGTCACCGCACCGGAAGGCGACGACTGCTACGGCAACGAATCCAGGACGGCTCTGGCTTCACTCGTTACCGGCCAGACGGTGGTGCTCGCTTCCGACGGAGCGGACACGGATTCGGCCGGCCGTGCCCTCCGCTACATCTTGATCGAAGGAAACCCCGCGATCCTCGTCAACGCGGAACTCGTCTCAGCCGGGACCGTCGTCCCAAGTCACAGTGGACACCTCATGGAAGCTGACTTCCTCGCTCGCGGTGACCAGTCTTATGCCTCCGGCAACGGGATGTGGGGCACGTTCGTCTGCGGCCACCCTGAGGGCGGTGTTTCCCCCGACCGACCGCAACTCCGAATCGGAGACGTGGGCCTCGCCCCGACCGACACAGAGGAGATCGACCTGTCAGCCGAGCGTTTCGAGATCGTGAACCAGTCGTACACCAGCGTCGACATCTCGGGATGGACCGTAAGGGACGAGACCGGAGACCACCGCTTCGAATTCCCGCCCGGAGTAGCGATCGCCGCCGGAGGAGTTCTCGACGTCACAACCGCATGCGGAACGAACGGGAGCAGCATCTTGTAC
The DNA here is from genome assembly GCA_964632475.1 of uncultured Acidimicrobiaceae bacterium. GTDB lineage: Bacteria > Actinomycetota > Acidimicrobiia > Spongiisociales > UBA5794 > JAHEEL01. The sequence continues at coordinate 35,980 of CAZWDQ010000004.1, read as the reverse complement.
TGGTGCTCGGATTCAGCGATCTGGTCGACCGCGGGCAACACAGTCATTCTCCAGGATCAACTGGAGAACGTCGTCGATCGACGAGCGTATTCCGTAGAGGGCTGACAGCGGACCGCGGACTATTCAGTGGTTCTGGCTGTTCGCTGTGAACTATTCGCCGCCTGCTCTTCTATCCCTCGATTCGGCGGGCCATGGTCTTCATTTCCATGAAGAGTCGCAGATAGTCGGGTCCTCCCGCTTTGGCGTTGGATCCGGACATGTTGAAACCGCCGAAGGGTTGGATGCCGACCAAGGCGCCGGTGATCTTCCTGTTGATGTAGAGATTCCCGACGTGGAACTCGCGCCGTGCCCGCTCGATCCGTTCCTCGTCGGCCGTGTGGAGGCCGCCGGTGAGTCCATACTCGGTGCCATTCGCGATGTCGAGGGCGTCATCGAAGTCGTCGGCACGGATCACAGAGAGCACCGGGCCGAAGATCTCGTGCTGAGCGAGGCGGGCATCACGGTCCACGTCGACAAAGATCGTCGGCTCGATGTAGTAGCCGCCATCCAAATCGATTGCCTCACCACCGACGACGACAGTTCCTTCCGCCTTGCCGAGTTCGATTTCTTCGAGGATCGCTCGATGCTGGTCTTCAGATACGACCGGACCGACCTGGTTGTTGTCGACCGGAGGGCCGACCGTCAATGCTCCAGCCCGCTCCACGACCTTGTCCACAAGGGCGTCGTGAACGGCGTCGACGACGATCAGACGGGAACACGCCGAACACTTCTGACCCTGGAACCCGAATGCCGAGCGCACCGCGTCATCAGCCGCGGCATCGAGATCCGTCGTCTCATCGACGATGAGGGCGTCCTTGCCGCCCATCTCCATGTACGAGCGCTTCATCCACCTCTGATCGTCATGGACCTTCGACGAACGCTCGGCGATCCGCAACCCGACTTCCTTCGAACCCGTGAAGTTGATGAAGCGCGTTGTGGGGTGGTCGACCAGGGTGTCCCCGACCTCGGAGCCGGCACCCGGCAGGAAGTTCACAACACCATCGGGAACGCCGGCCTCCTCGATGACCTGCATGAATCCCCACCCAACAAGCGGCGTGTTCGAAGCCGGCTTGAGAACCACTGTGTTCCCCGCCGCGACCGGACCGACCGTCATCCCGACGAGGATCGCCAATGGGAAGTTCCACGGCGGGATCACGACACCCGCCCCGATCGCTTGGAGCCACGACTCGTTGATCTCGCCCGGATAGTCGTGCACCGCGACAGGTTCATCCATCGCCAACGCCTGATGTGCGTAGAAGCGGCAGAAGTCGATCGCCTCAGCCACGTCTGCTTCCGCCTCAGCCCAGTTCTTCCCCGCCTCGAACGTCTGCCACGCAGCGAACTCGTAGATCCGCTCCGCGATCAAATCCCCCACTCGGTGAATCAATGCCGCACGCTCCGACGCCGGGCATCGTGACCAGCCGGGAAACGCGTCCCACGCCGCAGCGAGCGCCGAAACAGCATGCTCACGAGTGGCCGACGATGCCGTCCCCACAAGGCGACCCGGACGCGACGGATCGACGCTGCGTATCACCCGCTCGGTAACGATCCGTTCGCCACCGATCACCAACGGCGCGTGAATGCCAAGTTCACCACCCACCTTGTCGAGGGCATCGCGATACCCGGCAGCGGGAACTGGATCAGAAAAATCCGAATACGACAGAGATCGGTACGGCTGCAACACAGTTTCTCCTCATGACGATGACGACACGATGCTACGCCAGGAGAAGCCCCTGGCCAGAGTCGAGGGACCATTCAAGTTCCGGCGCTATTTGCCGATAGTCACTAGATGCAGCCCTCTGTACTCGTCATCGAGGACTCGGCCAGCGTGCGCCGACTGATCGACGTCTGTCTCCGCCCGCTCGGAGCGGAGATGCGGTTCGCCGAGGACGGTCTGATCGGCCTCGATGCGGCGCGCAGTGATGTTCCCGATGCCATCATCCTCGACATCGGACTACCCGGACTCGATGGTTGGGAGGTACTCTCCCAACTCCGCTCTGAACCGGATACGGTCGGTATTCGCGTGCTGGTTCTCACCGCCCACGCTCAACCGGAGATGGCCGACCGTGCAGTCGCCGGCGGCGCCGATGCCTTCATGACCAAGCCGTTCCGCCCGAACGACTTGAGAGAGTCGGTTGAAGCGCTCCTGGCAGAGGTGAAGGCGCCATTGCCGACGCAAAGTACATCAGTAGATCAGTAGATCAGTACTGCTCTACTCGCTACTGCTCTACTCCGCTCTCCAGCAGATCGATCACCGTCTGGTCTGACACCTGCTCGAAGTTCTCGTACCAGGCACCCACTGCGAAGAAGTCGCTCGGCTGCAGCGGACAGATCACGGCATCCACGAGCTGGCCTAGCCGACGGATCGTCGCCGGTGGGCCAACGGGGACCGCGGCGATGACGCTCTCCGCTCCAGCGTTCAGAACGAGACGGAGTGACGACTCGAGCGTCGAACCCGTTGCTACACCATCGTCGACCACGATGCAGACCCGGCCGGTCACGGGTATCGGGGACCGGTTGCCGCGGAATGAACGGGCGCGGCGCTCGACCTCGGCGTGCTGGCGATGCGTCTCACGGTCAACGTAATCGCTGCCGATCCCGTACCGATCGATGAGTCCTGTGTCCAGGATCGTTGTCCCGTCTTCCGCCACGGCTCCGATCGCGAACTCCGGGTTCCCGGGTGCGCCGATCTTGTGGGCCACCAGGACGTCGAGTTCGGCTTCGAACCGTTCGAAGATCACCGCGGCGACGGGAATGCCACCCCTGGGAATTCCCAGGATGAGCGGCCGATCCTCAGGATTCAGAGCGACGCTTTGTTCCAGCGCCTCGGCAAGTCGCTCTCCGGCTTCGTAACGATCGCGAAACCTCATAGTCTGAGCGTACCCTCTCGATCGGGCACTCCGAGCAGCGTTCACCGCAAGAGACCGTACGCTTCCTTGTGATGCGTCGATTGCTGCTTCTTGCCAATCCTTCTGCCTCGGGTTTCACCGGGGCCCTCTATCGCGATGTGGTTTCGAGCCTCTCGGAGACTTTCGATCTGGATGCTGAGTGGCCGCAGGGAACAGATGCAACCAGGGAGCACGCGGCAAGAGCAGCGGCAGAAGGCTACGAAGTCGTGGTTGCGATGGGAGGTGACGGTGTTGTCCACCACGTGGCCAACGGCATTGCGGGAACGACGGCCGCTCTCGGGATCATCCCCACAGGTACGACGAACGTGACGTCGCGGATCTTCGGTCTCCCCAAACGACCGAAGCGCGCTGCGGCCGCGATCGCTGAACTGCCGTCGGTCCCCACTCGCTTAGCAAGGATCGAGTCGTCGAACGGTGGGAGCACCAGCGTCGAGTATGCGACCTTCGCTGTCGGTGTCGGGTTCGATGCAGACGTCGTCGAGCGCGCAGAGCGACGTCCCCACTCAAAGATCTGGTTCGGCGGCGCCCACTACGCGGAGTCAGCGATCTCAACGCTCCTCGGCAAGTGGCGGGGGCGCCCGGCGAATCTCCGCGTCGATATCGACGGCGAGCGGATGGACGGAGTCGCTGCGCTTACCCAGGTTCACGACCCGTACACGTACTTCGGGCCCGTCCCGCTCCACATCACAGGAGCGCCCGTCGACGGCCTCGCTGCCGTGGTCGCTGCGGACCTCGAAGTGCACCGATCGGCGGAGATTTTCGCGAGAGCGATCCTGAAGCGCCCCATGACCGAGCGTCTCAATGCCCGGGTGTACAGCTGCTTCGAGAAGTTGACAATCGATGCCGATCCGGTGACACCGTTCCAGGCCGACGGAGAGCATCTCGGCATGACGACGCACGTTGAAATCACTCCGGCGGCCGACGCGATGCTCGCCGTGCGCGACCCCGATGCGTGCTGCGATCCCAACGGCGGATAGCGTCGTCAGATCTCTTCGCGTCGAGAGTCGATCGTCATGTGCGGATACGGGATCTCGATACCTTCATCGTCAAATCGGTTCTTGATCCGCCGCAGGAACTCGCGCTTGACCGCCCAGCGCTGGCTCGGGTCCGTTGTCATCACAACCCGCACGACGACACCCGACTCTGCGAGTTTGTCCACCCCGAGCACCGTCGGTTGATCGATGAGGTACGGGCCCCACTCGGGATCGGCGGCTAGCACGGTCGCCTCGTCGGTGATTACGTCGATCGCCCGGTCGACGGGCTCCTCATACGCCACAGCCACATCGATCACGATGCTGCTGGTCTCATGAGTGAGGTTCGTCGCGACGTCAACCACCCCGTTCGGGATGTGGTGAACACTTCCATCGAGTCCCCGCAACACGGTAGTCCGAAGACGAACCTCCACCACGGTCCCGGAGACCCCGGCGAGTTCAACGACGTCACCGACGGAGTACTGATCCTCGAGCAGAACGAAGAGACCAGCGAGTACATCCTTGACGAAGTTCTGCGCCCCGAACCCGATACCGATGCCGACAACGGACAATGACGCCACGACCGGAGCGATCGGCACGCCCCACACCGCAAGGCCGGTCGCTATGGCGATGACCACGATCGTAAGGATGATGACGGTTGAGAACGTTCGGGCGATCGTTTCGAGACGCTGGGCCTTGGCCCGGTCTGCGAGATCGCCGGACTCCTCGAGTCTGCGCTGCATCCGTCTGCTCCACCGGTGGATGACGACCCGCGACACCAGCCACACGATGATCGAGACAACAAGGATCGTGACGGTCTGCCAGATCTCTGGCCATGGTGTCGCTGCGATGATCATGTGGATGCTCCGGGATTGTCATTTGCGATCTCGGCGCACACCACGCCCAGTGCAGCAACCGTCGCGGCAAGCTCGGCACGCCGCCGCAATCCGTGGTCGATCGGCTCGGTCTCCCCATCCGACGATTCGATCTCTGCCCTGAGTGGTCCCTCGATCTGGAGTCGATCGAGCATGCCCGAGAGTTCTGCCGGCTGGCCTGCAGCACCGCGAATCTGGTCGTACGCATCGTCGGGCGTTCCCGCCCAGACATTGGCATCACTCGCGAGGCGCCGGCCCGCCCTCAGAATGTCGGTGACGAGCTTCACTCGATCGGCGTGTCTCTCCACGAGTCGGCGTTCGAGGACGGCCCTCAGTCTGTCGATGCCGATCGGCTCTCCGACGGGCGGGGCCACGGCGATCGCGATCACCTCGGGATCACGGAAGCCGTCCAGTTTGAGTATTCCCCCAAGGTGAGCTTCCACCGCCTCAGCTTCCGCTTCGTCGAGGCGATCCACCTTGTTGAGAGCGAACACGAACACCGGTTCGTACTCGGTCATCTTCGCCAGAAATTCGCCGTGGATCGACGGATCGTGGTACTTGACCGGGTCGAACATCCAGATCACGGCATCCATGAGCGGCAAGATCGTCTCGACCAATGATCGATGGTTGTGTTCGACGCTGTCGAGGTCGGGAAGGTCAACGATCGCGAGACGGTGCCCACCGTCATGCTCGACGAGGTTGTCGACACCGAGGGCGGCCATCATCGAGGAGGTTGCTGCGTCGCCTGCCGGGATCCACGCGAGAGGCTCATCGGTGTGGGGTCTCAGAACACTCGTCGACACAACCTCCTGGCCGGCGAGCGCATTGAGCAGGCTGGACTTCCCCGACCCGGTTCCACCGGCAACGGCGACGACGATCGCACCGCCAAGGTGATCCCGGCGCCGACGCGCGGCGGCGGCGAGTTCCGCAGCCTCGTTTCGATCTGCCTCCGAAGCCAACCCTTCTGAAGAAGCAATCGCTAGATCGAGCAGATCAAGCGCAGGCGTGAGATCACGCAACATCGTCGGCTGCCTCTCCTGTTAGCGAACCGGACGCGGCGATCGCGTCTGCGGCCGCTCTCAATTCGTCGGGCGAAACACGATTCGACGGGTCGAGATCTGTTCTAAAAGCGGCGATCCGGGCCAGGCCCGCGTCGCCCAACGCTGCGGTCAACGCCATGCCTCGGTCGAATCTGAGCTCGGGCAGATGGTCGCGCAGCGCCTTGCGCACTCGCCTCGGCGGACGGCGGTCGAAGTCGATCGAGAGCCTCCACATCTCGTCGCGAACGGATTTCGAACGACGCGGATGAAGTCGTCGTCGTTTGATCGATGCGACAGCGAGGTCCGCGGTCTCCCGGTGCCAGTCATCGATCGGTCCCCGGTCGATCGATGGAAGAGAGACGGAGGCATCCGCGACAGCTCTCGTGAATGTTTCGTCCGTGGCGACGACGTCCGCAAGCTCGCCGATCGCTCGATCTGTCGCATCGGAGGCCATGTCGGCGATCGCCGGAACGGCGACTTCCCAGTCCTCGTCTGCCATGACCGCCAATTGCCGGCGATCGACCCGAGCTCGGGTGAAGGCTTCGTCGGCTCTCCCGATCACGATCTGGGATGCGACGACGCGCTCCTCGAGAACCCCTGCTACCTCGCGGGTTCGAATCGCACAGAGCGTCGCCGCAGCCCGCTCGCGCCGCTCCCTGAGTCCGTCGCTATCGAGAACTGCCGCGTCAAGAAGAGTCTTCAGAGGAGTCGCGTCTCCCCCTACGATGACGTCGATAGATGTGTCGAGTTTCGATTCCGCGTCGTCAGCGAGTTCCTCGAAACCGGACGGATCCCGTGGACCGACTGAAAGCACGACGAACACCGGAATGCCTTTGTCCCGGATGGCTGATAGGAGCGTCGCAGCTATCGCATCGGCGTATCGCTCGGGAGATGTCACGAAGATCGCGGCATCGACCAGATCGAGCACGTTGGCGACCGCCTCTGAGTAATGCTCGGCGGCCGGCGTGTCAACAATGGCCAGACCGTGGAGAGGCTCCGGATCGGAGATTCGTTTGCCTGGCATGTAGTCGGAATCGACGTTACCCCACACGGCTATCTCGGTAGTCGTCGGGCGCAGCGGTCCGGTAGTGGCCACTCTGGCACCGGCCAATGCGTTGACGATCTCTGACTTTCCAACGCCGGAGGCGCCGACGATCGCGAGGATCAGCTCATCGCCCGAGCCGGGTCGAGCGACGAGGCGCTCCAGGGGTTGAAGTGCCGGAGCTGCCATGTTCGCGTCGAGCGCAGAGAGCAGAGCCTGAAGGTGTCGAGCAGCCTGAAGATCCATAGGACACGTATTGAAACACACTGGGAGCGCGAGGCGGGTGATCGCGAGATATCGAGTCGCCAGTCGCCAGTTCCCAGCATTGAGCCATCAGCTGTGAGCCATGAGCTGTGGGCAGTGAGAAGGAGGGGCGATCCTACCGACGACCGACGACCGATTGCCTACTACGCCGATGACGGCGGCCAGAGTTCGGACCCCTCTGGGTCAGCGTTGTCTCGCGATGCCAGGAGTTCGAAGTCCTCGTAGGGGTATGCGGAAAGGACGACATCGAGGGGGATCTGGAACCACGGACCGTCGGGATCGATCTGGGTGCGATGTGCCCGCAAGGCTTCTCGTGCCCGCTCGACATACGGCCCAACCTCGATGACGGTTAGAGGAGGATCAACGGCGTCCGGCCCAATCCGTTCGATCCATTGGGTGAACGGAGATTGCAGCCCCCGCGAGGCCATTGCCTCGTCCAGCACATGCAACCGCCGCAGCGAGAACACGGGTGCGTAGAGACGTTCCACCGCCCACGCTGCCCCCGTGTCGGGGAAGCGCGCTGGATCGGCAGCCGTCTCGAAGAGCGCCACCGAGAGGTCATGGATACGTAGATGGTCGGGGTGCGGATACCACTCGTGGTCGTCGTATCCCAAGATGACGTTCGGTCGTTCGGAACGAACGATCGCGACAAGCCGCCTCAAGATCTCGTCGAACGGAGCGTTGACGAACGCACCCGGACGGCGGTTGTCATCGCTCCCAGGCATTCCGGAATCCCGATAACCGAGCATCACCACGTCGTCGTAACCGATGATGCCGGCGGCTTCGCGAAGCTCCGAGCGTCGGACCGCCGCAAGATCGGCGCGTGCTGCAGGCGTCTCTGCGGCCGGGTTCAGTATCTCTCCGGCTTCTCCGCCTGTGGCTGTGACGAGCACGGCACGCGTGCCGAGATCGTGATACCTGGCAATCGTCGCGGCGCCCTTGCTCGACTCGTCATCCGGATGGGCGTGTAGTGCAATGATCGTTCTCGACATCCCCGCAGTCAACCACAAGTGGCGTCTCAGCGACCACTGAGGATCTCGACGGCCGCCGTTCCTTCTGAACATCCGCCGAGAAGTGGACACCAACGACAGTGGGGACCTGCTCGTCGCTCGACGTCGTCCCCGGAGAGGAAAGCCGCTCGGAGCATGTCGATCATCGAGGCGATTTCTGCCGCTGTTGCCTCCGCTCGCTCCGGCGTCGGTTCGATCCCGGCCCGCTCCCCGGTTTGAACGGACACCGCTTCGGCCCGTGATGGCAGTTCGCCGTGCTCCAGGGCCCAGATCAGGGCATAGAACTCGAGTTGAGGTTCCGAATCCTCGAGCCACGATCCGGTCTTCCAATCGATGATCACGGTGTCGCCCAACGGATCGTCGAAGATCGCATCGACGCGGCCGCGCAGAATCGCGTCACCCCCGACATCAACTTCGAGGCTCACTTCAGCGGCTTGGAAACCGTCGGTCGGGAATCGTTTGAACCGCTCATAGAGATCACCGACCTCGGCGAGAACCGGAGCGAGGTTCGACGGCCTATTCAACTCGAGAGGAGCGAGTTTCATGTTCAGGTGCCCTTCGGGAGCACCGATCTCCTGGCGGCACGCCTGGGCGATGTCCTGCTGTTGGATCGGTCCCGACGTGAGATGTCGCGCAAAGATCCGGTGGGCAAGGGACCCCTTGAACGACGCCACCGAATCTGCCGGGTATTCACCCTGGAGGCGTCCGAGCGCCTGCTGGGGGCAGGACCGGTATGTCACGTAGAGCGTTGCCGACACCGCGAGATGCTCGCCGTCAGAGATTTCAGGGAACGTGATCATCGACACTGACTCTACGCTAGAAACGCTTACAGGCCAAGGGTTACAGGCTGCTCGAGATAGCAGTTGTTACTGAAGCCCGTTCCTATACTCGCTTCGATTCTTCCCCCTCAAGGACGCCATGAACGCCCGCCGTATCCGCATCGTTGCTTCTATCGCCGTACCGGCGCTGCTCCTGCTGCTCCCACTCGTTGTGTATCTCGTCGACCGAACAGCGAACCAGGGTGAAGTGCCTCGCAACGTCAGCGTCGTCGGGATCGACGTGGGCGGCCTCTCCCAAGACGACGCCACCGTCGTCGTCAGGGCCTACGAATCGAACCTTCAAGCGAACCCGGCGACGTTCGTCGTCAGTGGCTCCACGTATGAGCTCGATCCAATCACCGTTGGCTTGACCGCCGATGTCGAGGGCGCCGTCACCGAGGCGCTCGACCAACGCAGCGGCGGGATGATTGGCGGTTTCGTACCGTGGCTCCACGGATTCACCGAGCAGGTCGACGTGGATCTGGTCATCTCCGTCGACGATGCCGCTATCGACACGCACCTGGACAACTGGGAACAGGATGCGATCAGTAGCCCGGCATATGAGGGCGCAATCGCGGTGGTCGACGGCGACATCGAATTCGACTACCCGCGCATCGGCGAGAAGATCGACAAACCGGCTGCCCACACGATCGTTAGCTCTGTGCTCACACAGCCGGAGAGGGAAACCACCGAACTCCCTCTGATCGACTCCGTCCCTGTGATGACCGAGGCGGACGTCGACGATGCGGTGACAACCCTCGAACGGATGGTGTCGAGACCCGTGCTGCTGTACGACGAGGATCAGAACCGTATTCTCACCGTGAAGCCTTCCGACATATCGAATGCGACGATCGTCGAGATCGTCCACAATTCGCCTCCACAGGTCAACATCTCCCTGAGCGTCGATCGTGTCGCGGAGATTCTCGATCCACACCGCGAGGAGTTCGAACAACCTCCGGTCAATGCTGACATCGAAGTCGACATCGAGACCGACAAGGTCACGATCATCCCCTCGAAGAACGCGACCGTGCTCGATCCCGAAGGCGTCGCCGTCGAATTGCTCAAGGCAGCGACGTCCGACAGCGCGACAGGAACTCTCGTCTTCACCGATGGAGAGGAGCCGGAATTCACGACGGCGGACGCTGAGGCATTCGGACCAATCGAACTCGTCTCGGAATTCACGACGAAGACGCCCGGCGTCAATCGGGTACACAACATCCATCTCATGGCGGACACGATCGACGGCTCGGTCGTGTGGCCTGGTGAGGAGTTCTCGATCAATGAGGTCGTGGGTCCCCGCACCGAGGCGAAGGGCTACAAACGAGACGGAGCGATCATCGGTGGCGAGGTCACTTGCTGCGACGAGCCTGCGAACGTCGGCGGCGGGGTGAGCCAGTACGCGACGACGTTCTACAACGCTGTCTTCTTCGGCTGCTACGAGGACATCGACCACACACCACACAGCATCTACATCTCCCGCTACCCGGAGGGACGAGAGGCAACGATGGGTTATCCGGGTCCGGATGTCGTATTCAGGAACGATTCGGATGTGCCGATCATCATCCGCAACTCGTATGATGGCGACTCAACGATCACCGTGCGGTTCTACGGGAACAATGGCGATCGGACATGCGAATCGGAGCGATCCGAGCGGTTCAATTACACGAATGCCCGGTTGATCTACAAGGCGAATGCCGCTGTGAAGCCTGGATCCGAGCATGTCGTCTCGAAGGGTTCACAGGGATGGAGCGTCACCGTGACCCGTGTGATGGCGATGCCCGACGGCAGTGTCATCCGCGAGCCGTACACCCACCACTACCGGGGCAGCGCACGCGTCATCGAGAAGCATCCATGCAATCTCGGCATGCAGGCCTGTCCGGCTCCTCCCACGACCACCACCACGACGGTTCCAGACTCCAGCACGACCACCACGACAGCGGCCCCTGAGGGCTGAGACGACCGACCCGCGCGTTATCGAACCGCTCCGGTACCCTCAGCCGAAGCCCATGAACCCGGACCAAAGCGCATTGTGAAACCACGCTCCGCCCTCTTCGCTCTCCTCCCGATCGCCCTGTTTCTCCTGCCCGCAGGCGTGTTTTGGGTCGATCGTTCTATTGCCGAGGGAGAGGTGCCGCGCAACGTCTCGATCGCCGGAATCGACGTCAGTGGCCTGAGTTACGACGACGCCACGTTGACGATCCAGGCCTACGAGCAGCAACTCCAGACCACCCCGGCGGTGTTCACCGTCAATGACCGCGCGTTTCAACTCGACCCTGCTTCCGTTTCGGTGGAGGCCGACGAGGTGGCCGCTGTCGATGAGGCGATCTCACAACGCACCGAGGGCGGTCCGATCAGCAGGTTCTGGTCGTGGCTCGGTGGATTCTCCAAGCCTGTCGACGTGCATCTTCCGATCGCCATGGATCGCGCGGCGATCGATGATCAGTTGACGATCTGGCAGGACGTCGCCATCCCCAACCCGGCGTATGAGGGATCCGTCGCCGTCGTCGACGCCCAAGTGGTGGTCGAGTACCCCCAGGCCGGAGAGCGACTCGAGGTCGCCGCCTCGACAGAAATCGTGGTCGAGACGCTGTCGGTCCTCCCGGGTCGAGAAGCCCGCCTCCCTGTGACCGATCATCAGCCCGAAGTAACGGATTCCGATGTTGACGCCGCCGCCGTTCGCGTGCGTCGGATCATCAACTCCGACGTTGTACTCACCAACGCCGACATCGACTACGCACAGACGTTCACGCCCGAGGAGATCTCACGAGCGGTCTACACCGAGATCAGCACGAACCCGGTCGAGGTCACGGTCCTTCTTGACGAGGCCGTTGTCCGGGATCTCCTCGAGCCCCACCGAAACGAATTCGAGTTACCGCCCGTGAGCGCCGAGTTCAAGGCGACCCTCTCGACCAGCGAGGTCTACTTCATCCCAGGCCGCTACGGAACAGCGGAGAACGCACCCGCCGTCGCCGAGGAATTGCTGAAGGCCGCCGAGGGATCCAAGCTGGGACCGTTCCCCGTCTCCCAGGGGGACGAACCGCGACTCACGAACGAGGAGGCTGAAGCCTATGGGCCGATGGGCCTCGTGTCGAAGTTCACGACGAACACGCCGGGGAAGAATCGCGTTCACAACATCCACCTCATGGCCGATACCGTCGACGAGAACGTGGTGTTCCCCGGCGAGACGTTCTCGATCAACGAAGTGGTCGGCCAGCGGACCCTGGAGAAGGGCTACCTCGAGGACTGCGCGATCATCAACGGTGTCGTCCTCTGCGAGGGCCACCCTGCCAACGTCGGCGGCGGTGTCTCCCAATTCTCCACAACCTTCTACAACGCGGTGTTCTACGGCTGCTATGAGGACGTGAAGCACAAGCCTCACTCCCTCTATTTCCCGAAATACCCGGAAGTGATCGAGGCCACGATGGGATATCCAGATCCCGACGTCGTCTTCAGAAACGACAGCGACGCACCTGTCATCATCAGAACGCGCTACTCAGATTCCCAGATCTCGGTGTACTTCTTCGGCAACAACGGCGGCAAGACGTGCACTGCAGAGTGGGGTGATCGTACCAACCCGGAGGAGTACGAAACTGTCTACGTCTCTGCCGACAAAGAGGAAGACCTCGATCTCGATCCGGGACAGGAGAAGCGGGTTCTGAACGGCATCAACGGCTTCACCCAGACCGTCACGCGGATCATCAAACAACCAGATGGCACAACGGAACGTGAGCGGACATGGACGTGGCGCTACCAGACGCAGGACGAGACGATCGCCGTCCACGCCTGCATGGTCACCGGGGAGCCCGTGAACTGCCCCGTGCAGATCCCATCGGTCGTCGGAACGCCGTACGAGACCGCTCTCCAGCAGCTTGCGGGAGCCGGCTACACGGTCATCAGAGTCGATCAGACGACCGATAGCTCCTCAAAGGACGGTGTCGTGCTGTCCATGAATCCGGCCAGCGGCACGTACGTACGGCCCGGCGCTTCGGTCACGCTCACCGTCGGCGTCTACATCGCCCCGCCACCGACGACAACGACCACGACGACGCCAACAACAACGACCACAGCAGCTCCCTGAGCCACTTGGCCAGTCCGGGCACTAGACACTCAGTACTCAGTGCTCACTGCCTCCGGCGCAGGCAGATCACCCATAGAACCGGAACAGGTCGGCGATCACCGTTCCGACGCTTCCCTCTGAGGCCCCGTCCCATCCGCGTCGGCGGGTCACCTGAACGGCGTTGGCAGCCACATACACTCGATTGATCGCTGGATCGGAATCAAAGATCTTGGAAGCGAGAATGGCGACGAAGTCGTCGGGGTTCGGCTCGGCCGGAGCTTCGTCGAACGAGTAGGTGCCCATGCTGGCCAGATTACGATCAAGGGTGAAGATCGTGACATCACCCACGGTTGCCCGGTCAAGCTCTTCAATGGGCTGGCCCATGCTCCACTCCTCAGATCTGGAACCCGAAGTGTAGAAGCCCTTTCACGCCAGTCCGCACCCTCCCTCTCTCATAGCTGGGGACTGGGGACTCTCAGTGGCTCGGTGTGCCACCGGTCGCGCTCCCCACACGATGCACCTTCATCAGATTCGTCGAAGCCTGAAGATTCGGGGGGATGCCTGCAACCATCACGGTCGTGTCACCGGTCGCTGCAATCCCGTGCTCGAGCAGGTACTCCTCCGCGAACGTGAGCATCTCATCAGTTGAGTGATGAGTCGGCGTGTGAAGCGGCGTGATGCAACCGAACACCGTCATCAGCCTATAGGTCGCTTCGTGGGGAGTGAATGCGTAGACGTCGGCCCGCGGACGATGCTTCGACAGCAATCGCGCTGTCGTTCCCGTCTCGGTGAACGCGACAATCGTGTCGACCTCGAGGCGGTTTGCTGTCTCCACGGCAGCTTGTGCCACAGCAGACGCATACGGCGATCGATCGTAGAGCATCGCCGAGTGTGGAGTCGTAACGAACTCCGGGCTCTGCTCTGCTTCCCGACTGATCACGTCCATCATTCGAACCGCCTCGACGGGATAGTCCCCGATGGCCGTCTCTGCGGAGAGCATGACTGCATCGGTGCCATCGAGCACCGACCGATACACGTCGGTGACTTCAGCTCTCGTGGGGCGGGGATTCGTGATCATCGACTCGAGCATCTCGGTCGCCGTGATCGTGATCTTCCCCGCGTGATTGGTGCACTTGAGGATCTCGTGCTGAGCACGGGGCACGCTTTCGAGGTTGAGCTCAACACCGAGGTCACCGCGAGCGACCATCGCGCCGTCGGCCTCGGTGAGGATGTCGTCAAGGTTCCGGTACCCGACGGTTGATTCGATCTTGGCGATGATCGGGGTGTAACCGACGTGTTGGCGGATCTCGCGAATGTCTGCCCCCGACGACACGAACGATGCCGCGATCAGGTCGAAACCGATCTCACGCCCGAAGGCTAGATCCTCGACGTCCTTCTCAGTGATGACCGGCACACCGGTATCGCATCCAGGAAACGCTGCTCCTTTGTGGTCGAGGAGCTCTCCCCCACCGACGACTCGGACGCGAGCCGCACCCCCGACGATCGAAGTCACTTCGAGGCGGATCATCCCATCGGCGAGAAGGATCGGGGATCCGGGCTCAAGGTCAACGTACTCGAGGTAGGCGATACATATCGTCGAATCCCCGCCCTGGCCTTCGCCGGGCTCGAGCGTGATCTCCGCTCCCTGATCGAGCGTCACCGACCCACCGGGGAACGTCCCGACCCGGATCTTTGGACCCTGGATGTCCTGCATCGTCGCCACCGAGACACCAGCTTCGGACGCCGCAGCTCTGACCCACTCATGGCGATGGGCGTGATCCTCAGCTGAACCATGCGAGAAATTGAACCGTGCAACATTCATCCCTGCACCGACCATCTGGCGCACACTGTCGAGCGAGTCGATAGCGGGACCCAGAGTGGCGACGATCTTGGTCTTCCTCTTCATGTGCTCACCCTACCGGCCGCCGATGGACGCAAAGTGACACGCCCGCCGGATTGGGAGTAGCCTGGCTCCATCGTCCCGAGACCGGGATGGCTAGGAGGAATGATGCGAAAGTTCACGAACGTATTTCTATTGGCTCTCGCGGTGATGCTCATCGCGGCTGCTTGTTCATCGAGCGACTCTGCCGGTGATCTCGATGGCCGGACCATCAGGGTCGCTGTTGAGAATGCCTACCCGCCGTACAACTTCATCCCGGAGGGTGCGACCGAGGGTGAAGGTTGGGACTACGACGCCTGGAACGAGATCTGCAGTCGTCTCAACTGCACTGCCGAGTTCATCGAGGCCGGATGGCCGGCCGTCATCGTCGAGACCGGACAGGGCCAGTACGACACGGCCGCAGACGGAATCTCAATCACCGAAGAGCGCAAGGAAGTCGTCGCCTTCTCCGATCCCTACATGGTGATCGAACAGAAGCTCATGGTCAGAACCGACGAGTCACGGTTCGGGAATCTGGACCAATTCGTTGAGGGCGACTACCGCCTTGGAACCCAGGTCGGCACGAGCAACTACGAACTTGCTGTCTCACTGCTCGATGGTGATTCCCGGATCGATGCATATGACCAGTTCGGTGTCGCCGTTCAGGCATTGATCGCCGGTGATGTCGATGCAGTGATCATCGACGACACTGCGGGTCAGGGCTACAAGGGCGCAAATCAGGACGGGGTGCGTCTGCTGCCCGATTCCCTCCAGAGCGATCCACTCGGGTTCATCTACCCACAGGGCAGCGACATCATCGAGGCGGTAAACGCTGCGCTCGCCGAGATGAAGGAAGACGGAACGCTCGACGAGCTCGCCAACAAGTGGTTCGTCGAGTTCGCAGGCTAGGTCACCAACAAACGGTCGATCTGAAGAGTCGGGCCCTCGGGCCCGACTCTTCTACATGTGCGTTCGGCCTGCCGTTCTGCCAATCTCCTACAAGGACGATCGAGGGAGAGCACCGTGCAGGCAATCGAAGAAACACCCGTTGATCCGTTGCCTCCGGGCGCAGCGACCCGCTGGTCATTCAGTGGCGTACCCTGGTGGCTGATCGGGATCGTCGCCACGATCCTCGTGATCGCGTTCCTCATCGCGACAAAGGAAGTCTGGCGCGACGGCTTCCAGTTCATCATCGGCGGGCTCACGATCACGCTCCTCGTGACATTGGGCGGATTCGTCATCGCGATCGTTCTCGGATTGTTCATCGGCCTCGCCAGACTCTCGAAGAACACGATCGCGCGGAACCTCGCGATGTACTACATCGAACTTGTTCGCGGTATCCCTGTTCTCGTTACGATCATCGTCATCTCGATCGTCGTGTTCGGCCAATTCTTTAGGAGCATGGGACTCGCGCCCCCGAGTCCGGCGATACGAGGAACGCTGGCCCTCGGACTCATCTACGCCGCTTTCATCGCCGAGGTGTTCCGCGCCGGCATCGAATCGATCCCGACCGGGCAGCGCGAGGCCGGCGAGTCGGTCGGCCTGTCGAAACGCCAGGTCACGCGCCTCGTCGTTCTTCCCCAAGCGATCAAGAACATTATGCCCGCGCTCGGCAACGACCTCATTGCACTCCTCAAGGACTCCTCCCTGGTGTCGATCGTCGCTGTGCGAGAGCTCACCCAGATGACGAAGCTCTGGACCGGAAGCAACTTCCATTTCATGGAGGGCTACTTCGTTCTCGCAGGCATCTACCTGACACTCACGCTGTCCCTGAGCCTCCTTCTCCGCTGGTACGAGAGACGCATAGCGACACCCGGACACTGATGGCGACCGCAGCTCGGGCACTCATCCCGATCCGTTCATTCGACGGAATGACGCGTCTCTCCGGTCACCTTGAATCAGAGGAGCGCAAGAAGCTCTCTCGCGAATTGGCAGATCGCACCGTCCGGGCTGCTCTCGATGCGAACACCCGGGTTTCGGTGATCACCGCCGATGTCACAGTTCAGCAGTGGGCGATCGCATCCGGTGTCGGGGTGATCAGTGAGCGGGACTCACAGGGTCTCGACGCCGCTGCCACCGCAGGTGTTGAGGAAGCCGGTGACGACCCCTGGCTGGTGATCCACGCCGACCTCCCGGCCATCGAATCCGACGACGTCCAAGCGTCGCTACAAGCCATCGGAGGCGGACACGTGTTGGCCCCTTCCCACGACGGGGGTACGTCGCTCATTGGCGGCACCGGACCTGACTTCCCGTTCCAGTACGGCCCGGGAAGCTTCCGTCGTCACCTCGCCGCCATCGACGGAGAGGCAACAGTCCTCGTAAGACTGGGCCTTGCCCTGGACCTCGACCACCCCCGAGATCTGGAGGCTCTCAGAAGGCTGGGGTTCTTGAAGAAAGTAGTGAGTAGAGAGTAGAAAGTAGAGAGCAAACAGTCCTTGCCAGGGCGGACCTTCGGGTCTCTCTTCTCTCTTCTCTCTACTCCCGTCTTTCTTCTCTCTACTCTCTACTCTCTCTTGCCATGCCCTCCGATCTCTACGATCAGATAACCGACGCTCCCCCGCCGCTGCCGAGACCCGACCGTGTCATGGCAATTGGAGCCCATCCGGACGACGTCGAGTTCGGTGCCGGCGCCACGATCTTCAACTGGACGTCGAACGGAGCTGAAGCAACCATTGTGGTTGTCACAGACGGATCGAAGGGATCATGGGATCCGAGCATCGATCCCTCCGCCCTCATCGAACGGAGGAAGACGGAGCAACAAAGGGCTGCCGCGATCCTCGGCGCCGAGAAGGTCGAGTGGCTCGACCAGGTCGACGGCGAGTTGCAGCACACACCCGAACTGCGTCGGGAGATCGCCCGGCTCATCCGGGTCTATCGCCCCGATGTCGTGCTGACCCACGACCCGTGGCAGCGCTATCAACTACACCCCGACCATCGGACAACCGGACTCCTTGTCATCGATGCCGTTGTTGCCGCTCGGGAGCGGCTCTTCTATCCAGATCAGGAGCTGGAGCCGCACCGCCCTTCCACGGTTCTTCTCTGGTCGGCCGACGAACCGGATCATGCCGAACCGGTGGACACCAAGGCATTCGACGCCAAGGTGGAAGCTCTCCTTTGTCATGGATCGCAGTCAGAGACCACGATGGGGAATGCGGCAGCATCGAGCGCGGCCCGAGAACAGTTTATGGATCGCGTGGATGATTGGCTCCGTTCCTCCACGCCCGGAATCGATGGCGATAGGGCAGAGATCTTCAAGAGAATCGTCCCCTAGAAGAAGGACAAGAACGACATGACTCCGAACACGCTCGTACTCGGCGCAGGGATCGTCGGCTCGGCTGCGGTGTGGGATCTCGTGCGGAGAGGCCACACGGTCACCGTCGCCGACACCGATCAGGTGATCTCGGACACAGTTGCATCCTCACTCGGGGCGTCGTCCGCCTATCTCGATGTGAGCAACGCGGAGCAACTCACGACCCTCCTCGACGGATTCGATGCCGTCGTCTCAGCGGTTCCTTACCGATTCGGTGTCGCAGTGGCCAATGCCGCGATCCGGGCCGGTGCCCACTATGCGGACTTCGGCGGCAATCCGACCGTGGTTGCACTCCAGCACGAACTCAATGATGCCGCCATCGATGCAGGTGTCCTTGTTGCACCCGATTGCGGCCTTGCTCCTGGTCTCGCGAATGCGATGGCCGAGCACCTCATCACGACGACGCCCGGGCGCGTCCGCTCGGTCCAAATGCGGGTAGGTGCCCTTCCCACGAAGCCGATCGGCACACTCGGATATCAATTGGCGTTCAGTCCCGCCGGCCTGATCAACGAGTACGCGGAACCCTGCGAGATCATCGAAGATGGCGTGTATCGAACCGTCGATCCTCTGACGCGGTTCGAGACTGTTCAGTGGGCAGATCGAGGCCCGCTCGAAGCGTTCTCGACTGCGGGCGGAACATCGACCATGTGTCACGACCATGAGGGAACCGTCGACAGCCTCGAGTACAAGACCCTCCGTTTCCCAGGCCACGGCCGCATCTTTGCTGCCATACGTGCCCTCGGCCTCTTCGACGAGACCGGCGATCCATCGCCGCGATCCGTCCTACTGGCAGCACTCGACCGAACACTCCTCAGAGAAGACAACGATCTCGTACTCGTTCGTGTCTGGGTCGAGACGGAAGACGCCACCAGGACCATGGAGATCGAGGACGTTCACGACGGCCGGTTCTCGGCGCTCGCCCGCACTACCGCGTTCCCGGCCACGGCGCTCATCGACCTCGTCACCCGCGGTGGAATCGAGAAGACGGGCGTTCACACGATGCAGCGCGCGATCAACGGCGACGCACTCATCAAGGCCCTTCAGCCCGTCGGGATCACGGTAGCCGAACGGAGGTCGTGACCCCCTACGATCTGTCGATCTCGGTCCCGATCCGATGGTTCGAGTCGGGATCGAAGAAATGCATCTTGCCGGTTTCGAACACGAGCCTGACCTCGGATCCGTTCGGCACAGAGACGTCGGGGCTAACACGGGCGCTGCAAGCCGTCTCGTTTCCACGCAACGAGAGATCGGTACCCTGGGCGGCAGCCAGTTCCTCGATGTCCGCTGTAAGCACCGGCTTCTCGGGAAGCGAGAAATGGACGTAGGTTTCCGGACCCAGCACCTCGTTGACGTCGGTGACGGCGCTGATCGTGCAGTCAGGGTTCTCCGGCACCACTCTCGCGTCCTCGAAGTCCCCAGGCCGCATCCCGGCAACCAACTGCTTGTTCATGTAGTTCTCAAGGCCCGGATGCCGATCGAGGGCCGCTCTTGCGAGTTTCACTCGCTGACCTCCGAACGAGCACCAGACGTCCCCGCCCTCGGTCGAGAGTGTCGCGTAGATCAGGTTCATAGCCGGACTCCCGATGAACCCCGCCACAAAGAGATTGCGAGGTTCGTTGAACAGTTCGGCCGGAGGTGCAACCTGCTGCATGTTGTACGGACGATTCTCCGACACCGGACGCATGACTGCGACGCGGTGCCCGAGCGTCATCGCCTCGATCTGGTCATGGGTGACGTACACGGTGGTGGTCTTGAGCCGATTGTGGAGGCGGCCGAGTTCGCTGCGCATCTGGACGCGGAGCTTGGCGTCGAGGTTGGAGAGCGGTTCATCCATCAGGAATGCCATCGGTTCGCGAACCATGGCTCGGCCCATCGCGACACGCTGCCGCTGGCCGCCGGAGAGCGCCTTCGGCTTACGATCGAGGAAGTCGGTAATCTCGAGCGCCTCGGCGGCTTCGTTCACGCGTCGGGTGATGTCATCTTTGGGGGTCTTGCGAAGCTTCAAGCCGAACGCCATGTTGTCGTACACCGACATGTGGGGATAGAGGGCGTAGTTCTGGAACACCATCGCGATGTCCCGATCCTTCGGGGCGACGTCATTGACGAGCTTGTCCCCGATGTACATCTTGCCTTCGGTGATCTCCTCGAGACCGGCGACCATCCGCAGCAGAGTCGATTTGCCGCAACCAGATGGTCCAACGAACACGATGAATTCGGCGTCCTTGATCGCCAGATCGACCTGGCCGACAGCCCGTGTTCCGTCCGGGTAGATCTTGCCGACGTCTTCCAGAAGGATTTCCGCCACTTCCGACTCCTTGGGTAGCTCAAGGGCATGCTAGCACCAATGATTCGAGCGAACCAAAGAGCGCTCAACTCCGATGACTCGACGGCGACAACCCGAACGTCGGCGGACACAGCGCTACACTGACCCCATGAACGGATCGAACATCGCCATCATCACTGGAGGCACCGGAGCCGTCGGTCGAGCACTGATTCCCCTCCTCGTTCAACGCAACTTCAAGCTCGGTATCACCTACATCATTCCCGACCAGGCTGCCGCCCTCGAACGTGAACTCGACTTGCCGGAAGACCAACTCATCCTCCGTCGTGTCGACGCCGTCGATGCCTCAGCCACGAACGACTTCTTCAAGGAAACGGTGGAGACGTTCGGCGGCCTCAACGTTCTCGTGTCTCTGGTCGGCGGATGGGCAGGCGGACGCGACGTGCATGAGACCGACGACGTACGTTTCGACCGAATGATTGACCTGAACCTCCGATCGGCGTTCAACGCCGTGCGGGCGGGGATTCCTTACATGCGCAACCAGGACTGGGGCCGCATCGTGATGCTCGGCAGCCGCCAGGCGGTCGACCCGCCCGCAGGACAGGCCGCGTACAACATCGCGAAGGCCGGCGTCGCAACGCTGGGGAAATCTGTTGCCCGCGAATTGTCCAACACGAACGTAACCTGCAATGTGCTGCTCCCGTCGGTGATCGATACTCAACGAACCAGGGAAGCGCTTCCCTACGCCGACTACGTCGATTGGCCGAAGCCGGATGAAATCGCCAACGTGATCGACTTCCTCACAGGCCACCGCTCAGCAGTCATCGACGGAGCCCAGATCCCGGTGTGGGGCGCGGCAGAGTTCTAGGCGAGCTGCCAGCTACGAGCTTCCAGCCAGCAGCAGAACCTCAGAACGTTGGGCTGGCGGCTGGTAGCTGGCGGCTCCTTCGCTACTCTCTGCCCCATGGACGCTTCTTACGACGTCATCGTTGTCGGGTCTGGCTTCGGGGGGAGCGTCTCTGCTCTGCGGCTGACAGAGAAGGGGTACCGCGTCGGGGTGCTCGAGGCCGGCCGACGTTATCGGACCGGTGAGTTCGCTGACACCAACTGGGACGTGAAGCGATTCATCTGGGGCCCCCGCTTCGGACTGTACGGAATCCAGCGCCTCGATCTCCTCAGCAACGTGCTTGTCCTGTCAGGTGCCGGAGTCGGCGGCGGTTCCCTCGTCTACGCCAACACGCTCTACGAACCACACGATGCCTTCTTCACGGACTCCCAATGGAACGCCATTACCGATTGGAAAAGGGAACTCGCCCCGTTCTACGACCTGGCGAAGAAGATGCTCGGCGTCACCGAGGCGAGCGCCGACACCCCGGCCGATGACGTGATGCGCCAGGTCGCAGATCGTCTCGGAGTCGCAGACACATTCCAGCCAACCCCGGTTGGTGTCTTCCTCGGTGAGCCCGGCGTCGAGATCGATGATCCCTACTTCGGCGGTGCCGGTCCACGTCGGGCGGGGTGCACGAGCGTTGGTGCCTGCATGATCGGGTGCAATCAGAACGCCAAGAACACGCTCGACAAGAACTACCTGTACCTGGCGGAGCAGGGCGGCGCCGTCGTTCACGCAGACACGGAGGTCACCGACGTTGAACAGATCGCGGACGGCCGCTGGCGGATCACCACCCAGCGCCCCGGTCCGAGGAAAGGCAACGACCGCAGGACATTCTTCGCGAATCAAGTCGTCTTCTCCGCCGGGGCTCTCGGCACGACGCGCCTCCTCCTCTCCCTGATGGACCGAGGACGCCTTCCCCACATTTCCGATCAGACCGGACAACTCGTTCGTACGAACTCTGAGGCGCTGCTGGCAGCGGTCGCGCGCGACACCGACGTCAACTACTCACAGGGCGTCGCGATCACGTCGTCGATCCATCCGGAACCGCACACCCATATCGAACCGGTGCGCTATCCGAAGGGGAGTTCGGTGATGGGCCTGCTCGGAACCATCCTCACCGACGGAGGTCCCGGTATGCCCCGCCCGCTCCGTTATCTCGGGAACATCGTCTTCCATCCGATCCGGTGGCTCCGCTCGATGTCGGTACGGAAGTGGGCGGAGCGCACCGTGATCCTCCTGGTCATGCAGAGCTACGACAACTCGCTGCGACTGTTCCGCAAACGTGGGATCTTCGGCACCCGTGTCGTCTCACGTCAAGGTCACGGTGAGCCGAATCCGACCTACATCCCGATCGCAAACGAGGCGGCCCGCATCGCTGCTGAAGCCATGGGGGGCGACCCGATGAGTTCGATCAACGAGGTCGTGCTGAATCGGCCGACGACCGCCCATATCCTCGGTGGTGCCGCCGTCGGGACAGATGCATCCACAGGAGTGATCGATGCATACCATCGGATGTACGGCCATCCCGATCTTCACGTCGTCGACGGAGCCGCCGTCGGGGCGAACCTCGGTGTGAATCCGTCACTGTCGATCACGGCGATGGCCGAGCGGGCGATGTCCATGTGGCCGAACAAGGGTGAACCGGATCCGCGCCCTGCACCCGGGTCCGTCTACGAGCCAGTTCCCCCGGTATCACCCCACAACCCGGCCGTCGATCCGACCGTCCTCAACCTCTACGCAGAAGACGGGCGGCCGGCGTAGGAGACACCGCGATCGTGCCGCCCTTCTGTCCGGGCGTTTCGGGGATGGTTCTAGTGCTGCGCCAGCCAACCCAGCACGCAGTCGATCACGTCGGGGTCGCGGAGGAGATCGAAATGGTGCTTACCTCCGACCACAACGACGTTCCTCGGTTCGAGATGGCCTCCTCCGGTGCTGCTCCCGGGCCGCACTACCAGGTCGCCAATAGCCGCACCTACCGGATGGGTCGGATCCGAAGTGACAACGGCCGCCACGAAGTGATGGTCAATGCCAGGCGTCAGCGGACGATCGACGACCGCATTCCGTAGCAGCGCATCCGGATCGACACCCTTCCAATCATCCTCGACGATCGCTCCGAACCTGAGATCCTTGATCCCAACGCTGCGCCTGTTCAAGAAACCTGCAAGAGGCCTGGTCACGGGGGCGATACCGAGACCCCATGCGGACACGTTGGCGAGCTTCTCGAGTGGTGAGCCTCGATGCGGAGCCCCCACGGTCACGATGTTGTCGACGTCGTCGATCCATCCGTGACCGGCGGCGCGAGCAGCTTCGCAGGCGCTGCGGACGACCAGGCCACCCATCGAGTGGCCAACCAGGGCGATCGACTGCACTGGAACCGGCCACGCGGAGTAGACGTCTTCAAGCAACGATGCCAACAGCTCCCCGTTGTTCGACACGCGCAAACCGGAGTTGTACCGGATCGAGACGGGCGTGAGCCGGGCATCGTTCTCGAGTGCTTGTGCCAGACCAGGTTCCGTCGCGGGGCCGGACCAGCACTGCTCCGTCTCGACGAGACCGTGGACGAGCACGACCAGGCGTGCCGTGGCGGCCGGAAAGGCCACAGCCAGATCTGGCCCGATCATCACCGGCGCTCCCCCGTGGTCACGGATGGCCATCGTGATCTCCAATCGGTCCTCGTGTCGGCCGAGATCGTCACCCCACAGACCGTTCACAAACGCCTGGACCTGGTCCGATACACCTCGATCAATCGTGATCAGCTCGTCGAGACCAACTCCCACGGCGTCGGCACCAAGGCGCACAGACCCGTAGGCCGCCGTCATCAGTATGTCATTCAACTTCCGGACCGGCGCACCGACGGCTCCAAGTGGACCGAACCAGTGTCCTGCGATCACTTGATGCATCGTCTCGACCGGCAGCGCCACTCGCTCCGCGGCGAACGCCAGAGCGCTGCCGACGTTCGGGACTGGTTGGACCTGGATCACTCAGTCGACGATAGCCCGAAACGCCCGAATCACCCGTCGGACATGCCAGCCGAAGCGAAGGCGCGAATCTCGATGGCTCCCGTGTTGCCACCGCTGGTGTCCTGAACTTCGAACCGGAGAACCTGGCCGGTGAAAGACACCTCGTTGAGCACGGGGTTCGCCGGATTCCCTGCAACAAACGGTCCCAAACGATCGCCGTCGTCCACGACAACGAAGAATGTCTCGGTCGTGGCTGAGCCGTCTGCCATCGTCCTGGTGAGGAACTCTACGCCGGCGATCTCCTGTGCAGAGCCCAGGTCGACGGTGATGAACGCATCGTCGGCATCCCCTGCGCTCGACCACTCGGTATTGAGATCGCCATCGACCGCATTCGCCCCGGACCAGGATGCGCTGAATTCACTGCTGACCTCGACAACGGTTGCCCCTTCGACGACATTCACACCGTGATCGGCGCTTGCGTCATCCGAGTTCACACCATCGTCGGGTGGAAGGGTGAACGTCAACAACTCGCTCTGGTAGAGGGTTCCATCGGCCGCGGATCCCTGCAATCGGTAGAAGTAGGTCTGTCCGGCCTCTGCCCCCGGCAGCAGGACGTTGTGCTCGACGATGCCGGTGCCGTTCATGTCCAGTGAGTTGTTGAAGCTGCCGAGGTCCTCAGTCTCACCCCAGACGATCGCACAGATCATGGGTTCGGTGGTGTCGACTCGCAGGATCCCCCTGCCGGGGAATGTGGGGTCGTTCTCGAAGGTGGCATCCGTGGCTTGGACGTCGGAGAATGGCCGCACTTCCGCGGCGCCATCCGCTCCGCTCGAACACGCCCCGGCGAGCAGAGCGAAGGCTCCCACCGCAATGAACAGCTTCGTTTTCCTCATGATGACGCCCCTGCTAGATCGCTGATATGTACGAGTGGTACCCGTGTGCCAGCATCCTCTTCACGGGGTATGACGCGTGTCAACACGCGGCGGTCACATCAGATTCCCGGGACGGCCTTCATCGAAAGCGTCGAGCGACTCTCTCGCGTGGGATCCGGCGGATCCTGCTCGACCGCCGGTCAGAGTTCTTTCCAGACGAATTTGACGCCGGGATCATCCGGCGCGGTCTGGATCTGAAACCCCATCGACTTGACCATGTCGAGCATCCGGTGATTCTCGGCGAGGACCTCGCCTTCCATCAGATCGAGTCCCCGGGAGAGAGCAACCTCCATGAGTCGTTTGAGCATCCGTTGCCCGATCCCGTGGCCACGCATCTCTTCTGAGATGACCAGAGCGAACTCGCAGCTCGTAAGGTCGGGATTCGTGACGTACCGGACCACGCCGTGCTCGACTTCGGTTCCGCCTTCACGGGTCGTAGCGATCAACGCCATCTCCCGGTCGTAGTCGATCTGAGTGAACCTGACGAGCATCTCGGGTGTCAGCTCATCGAGCGCGTGCATGAAGCGGAAGTACTTCGCCTCGTCGGACAGGCCCCGTACGAAGTCCGCCTCGATCTCGGCATCTTCGGGCCGAATAGGCCGGATCGTCACTTCGGTACCGTCGGGGAGCTGGACGCGCGTCTCCAGATCGGACGGATAGGGGTGAATCGCCATGTGGTGGTAGGGGTCGGTCGAGGGGCTTGGCACACCGACAACAATCCGGGCATCGACCGCAACGATGCCCTGCTCGTCGATGAACAGCGGATTGATGTCCATCTCCTGGAGCCATGGGAGCTCGCACGCCATGCTGGACACTCGCAGCAACACGTCGACCAAAGCATCGACATCAGCCGATGGAAGGTGCCGAAACTCGTCGAGCAACTTGGCGATCTTGGTTCGCGAGATGAGGCTCTGGGCGAGACGCTTGTTGAGCGGCGGAATGGCCACGGCGATGTCTTCCATCACCTCGACCCAGGTTCCCCCGAGTCCGAAGCTGATCACGGGCCCGAACACCGGGTCATTGATCACCCCGATCATGACCTCTCGAGCGCTCGGCGTGCGGCGCATCTGCTCGATTGTGACTCCCAGAAGAACGGCCTCCGGCCGGGCCTTCTGGACCCGCTCCATCAGTTCGATGTAGGCGCCTCGCACATCCGCTGCGTTCTGAATGCCGAGTTCAACGCCGCCGACATCGGACTTGTGGGAGATGTCCTCCGAGTAGATCTTCATCGCAACCGGGAACCCCATGGACACGGCAACGATCAGCGCCTCTTCGGCAGATCGGGCGATGCCGTTGCGGACGGTCGGAACGCGGAATGCATCAAGAAGCGCCATCGATTCGGGTTCGGTCAGCACCGCCCTCTTCTCAACGAGAGCGCTCTCGATGATGAGGCGGGCGGCCTCGATATTCGGCTCCTCGTGGTGGAGCGGCAGTCGTCCCGGTGTTTGCAGCAGCATCTTCTGATTGGATCGGTATGAGGCGAGGTAGTGGAAGGCGTCGACCGCTGCCTCCGGCGTGTTGAACGTCGGTATCTTCGCTTGACGAAATGCCTGGCGTGCGGGATTGACCTGAGACCCTCCCATCCACGAGGCGACGATCGGCTTCTCGTTGTGATCGGCCGCGTTGACCACTGCTTCGGCCGCATCCAGGGGACGGGTCATCGCCTGTGGCGTGAGAATGACGAGCACGCCGTCGACGTCGGGATCCTGGAGGCAGATGTCGATGGCTTCCTTATAGCGCTCGGGCGGGGCGTCCCCGATGATGTCTACAGGATTCCGATGCGACCATGTCGGCGGCAATGCAGCATTGAGGCGCTTGATTGTCTCTTCGCTCAGTTCGGCCAGTTCGAGTTGGACGTCTGCGAAATGGTCGGCAGCGAGGACGGCCGGTCCACCTGCGTTGGTGACGATCGCTATGCGGCTTCCGCTGCTCCGATAGCGCGACGAGAGCGTGCCTGCCGCTGCGAACACCTGGCTGATGGTGTCCACCCGCACAACGCCCGATCGGTTGACCGCCGCGCTGAACGCCTCGTCGCCGCCGACGAGGGCCCCGGTATGGGACATCGAGGCGGCGGCACCTGCGGAATGGCGACCGGCTTTGATGACGATTACGGGTTTCGCTCGGGCAGCGGCGCGCATCCCGCTCATGAATCGCCGAGCGTCGCTCACACCCTCGACGTACAAGATGATGCTCTTCGTCTTCGGATCCAACGCGAGGTAGTCGAGAATGTCACCGAAACTGAGGTCGGCACCGATGCCTGTGGAGACAACAGCGGAGAAGGCAACATCGCGATTCTCAGCCCAGTCAAGGATCGCGGTGCACAACGCTCCGGACTGAGACACCAGAGCGATCCCGCCCTCGGCCGCGTTGTTGTTACCGAACGTGGCGTTCAAGCCGACGCTCGGGCGTATGAGCCCTAGACAGTTCGGGCCAAGGAACCGGATACCGTATGAGCGCGCGAGGTCCACAACCTTGCGCTCGAGTGCCCGACCGGGTCCGCCGATCTCACGGAAGCCGGCCGATAAGATGATCATCGCCTTGACGCCGTGCTTCCCACAGTCTTCGACAATGGCTGGAACCGTTGCCGCAGGGGTCGCCACGACGGCAAGGTCGATGGGTCGATCGATCGATTCGAGATCGGCGTACGCCTTCTGGCCTTGGATCTCGTCGCGGGCCGGATTGATCGGGTAGATCTCACCTTCGAATCCGCCCTCGAGCAGGTTCCTGAAAACGATTTCGCCAACGGAATCAGTGCGGTCGCTGGCACCGAACATAGCGACTGACTTCGGTGAGAACAGTGCGGTCAAGTAGTGCGGGCGCATGGCGATCCATCTCCTGGGACGATTCAGCCCTCAGCATCCCGCCCCGTCTGCATTCCCGCTAGAGGCGCACGGCACTCCCTGCCACTTTGCAGGCGTCTGGCGTAGGAAACGGCACGATGCTGCCGAAAACTACGCCAGAGCCCCGAGAGTCAGGCAGCGACAGTTCTCGGAGGTGCGATCAGGACCGGCACCTGGGACCGGGCGACGGAACCCCGCCATCCGCGTCGGCTTGCCAATCGTTGTGGCATCGCGATGGATGTTGGGCTAACGCGTGCAGCGGTCTCGAATACGATCTTGCCTGAGGATGCGCTCTCAGTGACAACCGCCGACGTGTCGGTACCGCCAACACGCGATGTGTACAGCTCGGCCAATCGCTCGAAGTAGATCTCACTCGCATCCGGAACCGTGAGTCTCTCAGATTCGGCAAAAGCCTGAACATCGCTCATGGTCTTGCGGGTCACGACTACAACAACGGTGGCTCGCCCTCCCCGACTCACGACCTGGTGTGCGATGTCAAGCGTCGATTCCCCGTCGAGGGTCGGTTCGACAACGGCAACAATGTGTTCCTGTGTGTTCATGGTCATCCTTTTCATGCGGTTTTCTCTTGGTTCTCTAGGTCACCGGTAGACCACGGGACTTCGATGATGAGATCCCACAGGTACTCATCATCGATCGGGTCTCCGGAAAGGAGCAGGCGGTAGTAGATGGGACCGAGGATGTGGTCCAGGATCCGGTCGATCTCTTGATCCGGTGTGACCGGATCGACAATCCCGCGGACGATGCCGCCGGCGATGGCGCGACGCTCGCTCCAGAACTGGTGGAACGCCGTGGCCATCTTTGGGTTTCGCGCTGACTCCCCGACAATCCCGGCAAGGATCGCACCGAAGTCCGAACGCGTATTGAGGCGTACGATGTCCTGGAGGAAGATGAACAGCGCGTACCTGGGGTCTTCATTCTCCGACACGGGAGCGTTCTCGGCGGACAGCACCGTGAGAAGATGCTGCACGAGCATCTCTTTGGACCTCCAGCGCCGATACAGCGTGTCCTTGCCGACCCCGGCCGTCCTGGCGATCTCATCCATCGAGGTACCGGTGAATCCCCGGAGCGCCAGAACCGCTCGGGCCGATTCAAGGATGGCTCGATCGACGGCCGGGTCACGGGGACGCCCTCGCCGTGTCTGAATTGAATCTGGATTGGTCATCACGCTCAATACAATACCATACTGTCCCGTTTGGTATTGATGTTTCTCAAGTTTCTCCCCCAGGTCGTCGACCGGGACTATCCGCGAGTATGGATCGCTTCCACTGGACACGATGATTCTGCTGCCCGATCGAGACCTGCCGGAATCAACGTCAACCGGGGATCATCCGCTCCCCCGACTGGCTCACCGACATGCATCGCTGACGGCAGCAACTCCAGAGCCCCGATCCTTCTCGCGAGGATCTACAAACAATCGGCGAGAAACAAGGTGGGCGGGCGCCGTCAGGTGAAGCGCCGCTTCAAAGCGTCGGCCCCGAACCGACTCTGCTCGGCGGTTCTGACCTACGTCAGAACCTCAACGGGATGGGTCTATGTGGCGTTCATCGTTGACGTCTACTCGAGGATGGTCGTCGAAAGGAAGTCAGCTTCGATCCCCGCACGGGCCAAAACGGCGCCATCTCCACTGTTGAGGAGAGACAGGACGGCGTACGCCTTGTCTTTGCGAACGAGCGTCTCCCCATCCCAAACGTCGAACGATCCAGCCTTGACCTTGGCGGGACCCCACGCCGTTGCGGTGCCTTCGGCTGCGTTGATACACGCATGAGTGACTCGCGGACGGAAGAGGTTGCCGTCGTAGGAGTACTGTCCCCAGCCATGGGCAGCCGTGAGGCTGTCGGCCGTAGGGCTGTTGACGACAGCGAATACGCCACGAACATCCCTGGCGTATTCGCCGCCGCGATGTGCGCCGCGGGTGATCACTCGTCGTGGGGGCCATCGGCGAAGGCCGCCGGTGTGCGAGAGCGGTGGACGGATGCCTCATGGGCCGCACGGACCTGCCGGACTTGGGTCGCTTGTCACCAGACTCCGGTCGCGACCGTCGACCGCAAGCAACCCGCCGCATAGCTGAGTCAAGCGAGTTGACTCCACCAAGCCCGGGACAGACCACTGAGGTTGACACGGTGGGGAGCGATCCCGAGCACAGAACCACCCTCCATGAATTGCGAATACCTGTATCTCCACGCGATCGCATGAGGTTCATCGACGATCGATTGACGTTGGCGCCGGCATCTCATTCCCCGTCTAGTCTAAGAATGAGATTGGGGCGATCGCCCGGAACCAGGGTTCGCCCCATGTGCCCACGGCTCTTGAGGAGGCCTGATGACTTCGTACCGTATTGCATCGATACCTGGTGATGGAGTGGGTGTCGAGATCGCGGAGGAGGCAGTGCGGGTTCTAGATGCTGCGGCCGATATTCATGGTTTCGAGGTTTCTGCAGAGGGTTTCGACTGGTCGTGTGATCGCTTCCTACAGACCGGTGCGATGATGCCGGAGAACGCTCTCGAGGTCCTCGGTCGATTCGACTCCATATTCCTCGGCTGCATTGGTGACGCCAACAAGGTCGAAGATCACATCTCGCTGCAGATGCTGCTTGCCATCCGGAAAGGTTTCGATCAGTACGTGAATCTCCGTCCGATCAAGCTCTACCCGGGTGTCTCCTCCCCAATTGTGACGGCCAGCCCGGAGACGGTGGACATCTTGGTTGTTAGAGAGAATACGGAGGGCGAGTATTCCGGCATTGGCGGGTTCTTCAAGCGTGGCACGCCGGATGCTTTTGCTCTTCAGACCGGGGTGTTCACGTGGAAGGGTTGCGAGCGGGCGATTCGGTACGGGTTCGAGGCGGCGCGAAAGAGAGCGAAGCTCGGTTCGTCGAACCCTGTGGGTCGGGTGACGAACTGCACGAAGTCGAACGCTCTGAACTACTCGATGGTGTTCTGGGATGAGGCCTTCGACTTCGTGGCCGACGACTACCCGGATATCGAGACGGATATGGCGCTCGTCGATGCCCTGACGATGTGGTTCGTCAAGAACCCGGACTTCTTCGATGTCGTTGTGGCGTCCAATCTGTTCGGTGACATCATCACCGATCTGGGAGCAATGCTCCAAGGAGGCATGGGGTTCGCTGCGGGTGGAAACATCAATCCGGAGGGCGACTATCCGTCGATGTTCGAACCCATTCACGGCTCAGCCCCCAAGTACACCGGTCAACGGGTGGTTAATCCGATCGCAACGATCGAGGCCGTTCGCATGATGCTGGACAACCTCGGGGAGAGCGAGGCAGCCGACCATATCGAAGCCTCGATCGCTGCCACCCTCGGCGCTGGCACGGTACGAACTCGCGACATGGGTGGTTCGAGTTCAACCGTTGAGATGGGATCCGCGGTCGTCGCAGCGATGCGAGCGACCGCCTAGACGAGAGCGGAGATCAGAAGTGAGCAAGGTAAAGGTCGGAGTAGCCGGATACGGCGTCATCGGGCAGCGCTTGGCAGATGGTGTAGCTCGCCAGGATGACATGGAACTCGTCGGTGTGGCCGACGTCGCAGCGACACTCCCCATCCGTGCTCTCGCTGAACGTGGAATGCCCTATCGGATGTTTGCCGCGGTGCCCGGATCCGAAACCCAACTCGAAGACGCCGGCGTTCCGGTTTCGGGCAACTTCGATGACCTCCTTGGCCAAGTCGACATCATGCTCGACTCAGCACCGGGCGGCATTGGTGCCAAGAACAAGGAGAAGTATCAGGCGGCCGGAGTCAAAGCCGTCTTCCAAGGAGGGGAAGCCGGTGAAGTCGCTGACGGGTTCGATACGAACACCTCCTTGTTCAACTACGCCCGGTACCTGGGCCAGCCCCGCGGCGACATGTACGAGGTTGGCTTGTTCGAGGAGACCGTCGGCACGTCGGGAGACGATCTGATGTTCGCGATCAGCATCCCGCAGGAGCCAGTGGTCATCCCCGAGACAATCGATGGGATCCGTGCCGCTCTCGAGATGCAGACAGATGGTCTCGAAGCCGTTGATTTGACGAACAAGTATCTCGGCGTGGCCTAGGCCACGCTCACGACCGGCCACGGAGGTGGTGGTGTGAAAATTGCATCACTCGACGAAGTCGACGTTCGGGGCAAGACCGTGCTGTTGCGGGTTGACATCAATTCGCCGATCGACCGGGCGACCGGGAACATCGCCGATGAGAACAGACTCGACATGAGCTTGCCGACGATCAGGGATCTCGTCAACGTCGGATGCAGATTGGTGATCATCGCCCACCAGGGCGACACTCTCGACTACCACAACCTCGTCTCACTCCGAGAACATGCAGAGAGGCTGTCAGTGAAGCTGGGCCGCAAGGTCGACTTCATCGACGACATTGCTGGCCCAGGTGCTCGCGCGGCGATCTCGTCGCTCAGGGACGGCGAGATTCTGCTCCTCGAGAATCTGCGCTTTCTGACCGAAGAGGTTTCGACATTCGAGACCGCGGTGAAACTCACACCCGCCGAGATGACCGACACGTATCTGGTCCGCAATCTGGCGCCGATCGTCGATGTGTACGTCAATGATGCGTTTGCAACGGCACACCGCAATGCCCCGTCGATGGTCGCGTTCCAGGAACTACTACCCAGCGCGGGCGGCCGACTTCTCATCGATGAGATGGCCGCCTTGTCAGGACTTACAGCGGACCCCGACCGCCCGTGCGTGTTTCTGCTTGGTGGCCTCAAGATCTCCGATGCCTTCTCCATGATGGAGAAGGTCCTCGCCGACGGCACTGCCGACACGATCTTGACCACCGGAGTCACCGCCAACATCATGTTGATCGCAGGCGGAGTCGACCTCGGAGCACCAGCCAGAGAATTCATCGAAGACCGATCACTGGATTCGTTCATCCCGCGAGCGGCCGAACTCCTGGAGACCTATGGGAATCGAATCGAGGTCCCGAGCGATCTCGCCTTCGAAGAAGACGGAGAGCGTCGCGAGATCGATGTCACCGACCTTCCAATCGATCGTCACCTCATCGACGTCGGCAGTCGGACGGTCGCGGCGTATGAGACGGTGATCGCCGGAGCTGCAACGATGCTCGTGAACGGTCCGGCGGGCGTCTACGAGTCCCCCTCCGGCGAGTACGGCACACGGGCCCTCTGGGAAGCTATCGCGGCCGCCGATGGGTACTCGGTGATCGGAGGCGGGGATACGGTGGCGAGCGCACGACGATTCGTCGACCTAGCCGACATCGGATTTGTCAGCACCGGGGGTGGCGCCCTCATCAGATTCATCAGCGGTCAACGACTGCCTCTGCTCGATGCAATGGAGAACGCTACGAAAGGGCTGCCGAAGGGCCGGACGACGAGGTCGAAACCTAGATGAACAAGGATCCACTCGTCATCTACCGATCGAGGTTGGAGAGCCTTGGTTTCGCCGCTGCCGATCTCGATCGCATCGAGGAAGCAGCGCGAGCCGAAATCGATGCTGCAACCGCCGCGGTAGAAGCGGCCGATGAGCCCGGCGAGGCGGTCCTCATGACCGACTTGTGGGCGGATGGAGGCTCATCATGGCGACGCTGACCTATCGGGAGGCCGTTGCACGAGACATCGCCCAGCATATGGCGCGTGACGAACGCGTTCTGCTCATCGTCGAGAACTTGGCGATCCCTTCGGTCAACAGGATCGTCGACACCGTCCGCACTGCGATGCGGTGACGGGCGCCGACAACAGAAATCGAGAGACGTGATGACGGCAACGACGAGGAGAGCGGTATGACAAAGCGACTCAGGTACTTGGTGAACGGAGAGTGGAAGGACACCGAGAGCGGCGTCTACTACGAGATCACGAACAGCAGTACCGGCGAGGTCATGGCCGAAGCCCCTCGCTGCACGGCGGACGAGGTCGATGCCGCGGTCGAGGCAGCAGCCGCCGCCTTCCCCGCATGGCGCGACACCCCGATCACCAAGCGCGTCCAGGTGATGTTCAACCTCAAGAGCATCCTCGAGGAGAACCTACGCGACCTCTCGATGCTCCTAGCGACCGAGATGGGCAAGACCTACACCGAGGCCAGGGGCGACGTGTTGAAGGCGATAGAGGTCGTCGAACTCGCATGCGCAACTCCGGTCACCATGATGGGCGACTCCCTCATGAACGTCGCCGCCGGCTACGACACCGTGACGTTCCGCGAGCCGCTCGGCGTCTTCGTCGGCATCGTGCCCTGGAACTTCCCGGCGATGATCCCCATGGGCTGGATGATGCCGCTGGCCGTCACCACAGGGAACACGTTCGTTCTCAAGGCCGCCTCGTATGTCCCTCAGACCGCGATGCGGATGGCCGAACTGCTCGACGAAGCAGGGCTGCCGCCAGGTGTCTTCAACCTGGTGACCTGCTCGAGGCACGAAGCCGAGCGACTCCTCACGCACCCCAAAGTCCAAGGCGTCAGCTTCGTCGGATCCACCGCCGTCGGGCTTCACATCTACTCCACGGCGACGGCGAACGGCAAGCGGGTCCAGGCCCTCACCGAGGCGAAGAACCATGCCCTCGTGCTCGCGGATGCCCCAATTCGCGCAACGGCGCAGCGAATCATCAACTCGGCGTTCGGATGTGCAGGCGAGCGCTGCATGTCCTTGCCCGCAATCGCAGTCGAGGAGTCGATCGCGGATGAGCTCGTAGCCACCATCACCGAATTGGCCAGGGATCGCAAGATCGGCCCCGCGTATGACGAGACGACCGAGATGGGTCCCCTGGTCAACGCCGAGCACTTCGCGTTCGTCAACAACTGGATCGAAAGATCGGTCGAAGAGGGCGCCATCCCGGTGCTCGACGGTCGCGATCTCGAAGTCGAAGGGCATGAAGGCGGGTTCTTCGTCGGCCCAACGGTGTTCGACCATGTCACACCCGAGATGTCATGCGGCAATCAGGAAGTCTTCGGCCCCGTGCTGTACGTCAAGCGGGTCGCGAGCTTCAATGAGGGTGTGGAGCTCATCAACTCGAGCGAGTTCGCCAACGGCGCGTCGATCTTCACCCAGAGTGGCTACTACGCACGAGAGTTCGCCCGTCGTATCGACGCAGGGATGGTCGGCGTGAACGTCGGGATTCCCGTCCCGATCTCGGTGTTCCCTTTCAGTGGACACAAGAAGAGCTTCTTCGGCGACCTCCATGTCATGGGTCGCGACGGTGTCGCGTTCTACACAGAGACGAAGGCCGTGACCAGTTTCTGGTTCGACGAAGAAGCCATGAAGGGCGACAAGGTCGGTACCTGGGAAGGCACGATCAGCAGGATCTAGCAGGGACGGCAAGCGACGAGCACGACGTGAGGCCGGAGCGCTCCCGCTTCGGCCTCACGTCGTTTGCGGTGGGTTGCCTGGAGAGTCTCAGCCGTACTGTGCAACGGGTTCGGGGTGCCCGCTCTCTGAGGAGCGCACCAGGGCTTCGAGGATGGCGACGTTGCCGAGCCGATCGGCGTTGCCAAACCGGTAGTCGGCACGGCCTGCGACCGCGTCCGCCCAGTGCTCGTAGCCGGCCTTGACGGGGCCGGCGGGTTCGAAATCCACACGAGTCTGATCGGTGTCGCCCCTGCGGCGTACGTGGAAGTGTGCGGTGCCGCCCGGATCGACGTGCTGCATCTCGAGAGCCTCGGCCCAGGCGAGGCTTCCGAACACGGCAAACCGGGCATAGTCCGGGGTTGCGGAGAGTGCAGCAATGGAACCCGTGGTCCCGTCGGCGAAGCGGAAGTGGGCAGAGACCACGTCACCGGTCGGGATCTCAAGAATGCGGCGCTCGACCTCTTTGGTGTTGAGTCTCCGAGTGATCTCAATGTGTTCCGTCACTTGCTGACGGAACCTGCCGAGACGACTCGGATCGAGGGTGA
>CAZWDQ010000003.1:0-61288 GCA_964632475.1 uncultured Acidimicrobiaceae bacterium | reverse complement strand
ACTCGTCGCGTACGCGATGGTGCCAGTACTCGGCGAGGGCTTCTGTCATCTCGACGCCGAGCCCGTGCAAGAGCAGGTAGTCGTGGTACGCGTCGGCTGCGAACAGCTCGGATGCATGCTGCGACACGCGGTTCCCCATGGTGACGATGTGGAACGCGGCGTAGTCCACGTCCGGACCGGCGACGGGGCGGAAGAAGTCGGCGATACACAGCCACGGCTCGTGACGCTGGCGCGGGAACGCGAAGCGTGTGCGTTCCTGGCTGCGGGTTTCGTCGGTCCAGATGACGAGTTCGTCGTCGTCGCCGTTCGCCGGGTAGTACCCGTAGACGACCTGTGGGATGAGCAGGTCAGCGGAGCGGGCCGCAGCGAGCTGCTCACGCAGCAGGGCGCCAAGACGCACCTTGAATGCGTCGTCGGTCTCGCCGGTCTCGGGTCGGAACTGCCACTGGTTGCGGTAGAGGGCCGTCTCGTTGATGTATGCGGCGATCTCATCAATGGGGGTGCCCTTGACGACGCGGCTGCCGAGGAACGGTGGCTGGTAGATCCGGTTGTCGGTGGTGACGGACGGTGCCCGGGCGGGAACGGGACTATCAACCTCGCCGGTCCCGGTCTCGGCTCGAGAGAGGCGGGGCTTCGGCTCGGGCGGCGCGGAGCCGTCGACGATCCGCTGCATCGCGTCGAGACCTGCGAACGCATCCTTGCCGTAGAACACCGGCCCGGGGTATCGGTCCCTCAGATCGCCTTCCACGTAGGAGCGAGTGAGGGCAGCGCCACCGAGGAGGACCGGTGCGTCGCCGAGGCCCCGGCGGGTGAGCTCGTCGAGGTTGTCGCGCATGATGATCGTGCTCTTCACCAACAGCCCACTCATGCCGATGGCGTCGGCCTCGGTTGCCTCGTATGCCTCGACTAGCTCGGCGATCCCGACCTTGATACCGAGATTGTGGACCTCGAATCCGTTGTTCGACAGGATGATGTCGACGAGGTTCTTCCCGATGTCGTGGACGTCGCCCGCGACGGTGGCGAGGACGATCGAGCCACGGTGGACGGAGTCCGAGTGCTCCATGTGCGGCTCGAGGAACGACACGGCCGCCTTCATCGTCTCCGCGGATCGTAGGACGAACGGAAGCTGCATGTCGCCGGAGGCGAACAAGGTCCCGACGGTCCTCATCCCGGAGAGCAGCACATCGTTGACGATCCCGAGCGGCGCCATCCCCGCGTCCAACGCTTCCTGGAGGTCGTCGACCAGCCCGGTCCTCTCGCCGTCGATGATGCGCTGCTCCAGCCGCTGCTCGATCGACCATCCCCGTCGATCGTCCACGACGGCAACACTCGTGGCCACGTCGGCGAACACGTCGATGAGCGCCTCGAGCGGGTCGTAACCGGCGGCACGACGGTCGTAGATCAGATCCAGGCAGATCCGCCGCCGATCGTCGTTGATGAGGTGGAGCGGCTCGATCCGGCCGGCATGCATGATGGCGGCGTCGAGGCCCGCCTCGAGGCACTCGTGAAGGAACACCGAGTTGAGCGCTCTGCGGGCAGGAGCGTGGAGGCCGAACGACACGTTCGAAATGCCGAGCACGGTCGCCACGCCGGGGAGCTCGGCCTTGATGCGCCTGATGGCTGCGATGGTCTCCATCGCGTCGCCACGCAGCGAGTCGTCTCCGGTGCTCAACGGGAACGTGAGCGGATCGAAGATCAGATCGCCCGGTTCGAGGCCGTAGCGATCGACGGCGAGATCGTGGAGACGATGAGCAACGCGCAGCTTCCAGTCGGCATCGCGGGCTTGGCCCTCCTCGTCGATGAGGAGACAGATGACCGCCGCTCCGTGCTCCCGGGCGAGACGGAACACGAGATCGACCCGGGAATCGGCAGCGTCGCCGCTCTCAAGATTCGCAGAGTTGAGCACCGACCGGCCGCCGAGCCGTTCGAGTCCGGCTTCCATCACTTCCGGCTCTGTCGAGTCGAGCACGATCGGAACCGTGATCTCGGTAGCGAACCGTCGGGCCAGCACATCCATATCGGCAGTGCCGTCGCGTCCGACGTAGTCGACACAGAGGTCGACGAGATGCGCCGACTCGCGAACCTGGTCTTCGCCGATGGCGACACATCGATCGAGATCGTCGGCGAGCATCGCGTCGCGGAACGCACGAGACCCGTTCGCATTGGTGCGCTCCCCGATGATCAGGAACGACGTGTCCTGCTCGATCGGCGTCGTGGCGTAGATCGAGGCAACCGACGGTTCGTGGATGGGGGAGCGAGGAGGGACAGGCAGCGGCCGGCAGGCCTCGATAGCAGCTGCGACGTGTCCCGGCGTTGTGCCGCAGCACCCGCCGATCACCCCGACACCGAACTCCGACACGAAGCGGCTCATATGGGCGGCGAACTCGCCCGCCGACAGGTCGTACCTCACCTCACCGTCCACAATTTCGGGCAAGCCAGCATTGGGGATAACAGAGACCGGCGCACGGGAACGCTCTGACAGGTACCGCAGCGGCTCGTACATCTCCTCCGGTCCGGTCGCACAATTGAGACCGATGACATCGGCCCGCATGGCGTCGAGGGTCGTGAGCGCAGCGCCGATCTCGGTTCCTGCCAGCATCCGGCCCGTCAACTCGATCGTGACCTGCACCTGCAGCGGCAAGTCGACGCCCGCGTGTCCCATCGCTCTGCGGGCGCCGTTCATCGCGGCCTTCGCCCCGAGGAGGTCGAACTGTGTCTCAATGACGACGAGATCGATCCCTCCGTCGATCAGACCCGCAGTCTGGACCTCGTACGCATCGCGCAGCTCCCGATACGTGATCTGACCGAGCGTGGCGAACCTCGTGCCCGGACCCACCGAACCCGCAACGAACCGCCGACGACCGTCACGATCAGCGTACGAATCGGCGACCCCGCGAGCGATCGCCGCCCCGGCTGCCGACAGCTCGTAGGCGCGATCCTCGATCTCGTACTCACCCAACGGAACGGCGAAACCACCGAACGTGTTCGTCTCGACCACGTCGACGCCGACGTCGAAGAAGGACCGGTGGAGCGACTCGACGACGTCGGGGCGGGTGACGTTGAGAATCTCCATGCAACCCTCGAACGCCGGGCCACCGAAGTCGTCGACGGTGAGATCTGCGTCCTGGAATGCCGTGCCGGTTCCACCATCGAAAACGACGAGACCGCTGTGGACGCGTTCGAGGTATGCGGTCATCTTGGAGGGAAGCCTAGGCGCCCAGCGCCGACCTCAGGGCATCGATCTGGTCGGTGTGTTCCCAGGTGAACGTGCCCGGTCCGGCTTCGTCGGGGAGGCGTCCGAAGTGTCCGTGATAGGCGGTCGGCTCGTAGATCGGATGGGCGAGATCGAGCTGGTCGATGATTCCGCCCGGTGTCAGGTCGAACACGCCGATGATGGCGTCCTCGATCTCTGCCTCGTCGACGTGTTCGGTGCCGTAGCAGTCGATCGAGACGGCGGTCGGTTCGGCGACACCGATTGCATAGGAGAGGCGGAGTTCGCACTCTTCGGCAAGACCGGCGGCGACGACGTTCTTCGCTGCGTACCGGGCCATGTACGACGCAGATCGGTCGACCTTGGAGGCGTCCTTGCCGGAGAAGGCACCCCCGCCGTGGCGGGCCCATCCGCCGTAGGTGTCGACGATGATCTTGCGTCCGGTGAGCCCGGTGTCGCCTTCGGGGCCACCGACCTCGAATCGGCCGGTGGGGTTGAAGAGCACCGTGACGTTGTCATTCCACCAATTGCCCATCGCAGGTCTGATTACGTGCTCCACGACGAGTTCGCGTAGGTCGCCTTGGCGATCGTTCCACATGGGATGGTGCTGTGTCGACAGCAGCACCGACTCGACCTGCTTCGGTCCCCCGTCGTCCCACGTGACCGTGATCTGCGCTTTCGCATCGGGGCGGAGGCCCTCGATGATGGCTGCCTCACGCACTGCGGCCTGTCGAGCGACAAGGCGGTGGGAGAGGACGATCGGCAGCGGCATGAGCTCTTCTGTCTCGTTCGTGGCGTATCCGAACATGAGGCCTTGGTCGCCGGCGCCGAGCGATTCACCGTTGTCGACGCCCCGGGCGATGTCGAGTGACTGCTCCTGCATGACGATCCGGACTTCGGCGCCGTCGGGGTCGAACCCGGTCCCGGGACCTGTGTAGCCGATACGGCGGATGGTGTCGCGAGCGCTCTGTTCGATCTGCTCGTTGAGATCCGAGGGGAGGTCGTGGGCTCGGATCTCGCCGCCGATGACGAGGAGTCCACCGGTGATGAACGTCTCGCACGCCACGCGTGCGTGGGGGTCGAAGCTGAGGGCGTAGTCGAGCACGGAGTCGCTGATCCGGTCGGCGACCTTGTCGGGGTGGCCCATTGAGACGGATTCAGAGGTGAAGCGGCGGCGACGCGTCGGCATGGGATCCTTCGTACGGCTTGATGTTCGACGTTGATCCTCATCCATCACACTGAATGGACGGGACCTGCGTATGGTAAACACCCGCCGCCGCGCAGAGAGTCGAAGGGTCATCGTCGATGAAGGTCACGGAACATTTTGCCAGTGCGACGGGGCCGCTCGTGAGTTTCGAGATGATACCGCCTAAGCGTGGCGGTGATCTGGCGAGCCTGCTCGGCCTGATCGAGGACCTCGCCGAGCATCGTCCGACGTTCATCGACATCACGAGCCACTCTGCCGAGACCATCTACGACGACACGCCCGATGGGCTTCGTCGCCGGGTGACGAGGAAGCGGCCGGGTACGCTCGGTATCGCTGCTCTGATCCAGAACAAGCTCAACATCGACGCTGTTCCCCACGTCCTGTGTGACGGTTTCACACGGGAAGAGACCGAGGACTTCCTGATCGAGTTGCATTACCTCGGTATCGACAACGTGCTGGCGGTACGGGGTGATCCGGCGAGGCGTCAGAGGCCGGTCGGTGAGGGGCGAACCCACAACGATCACGCGAGTGATCTCATTGCTCAGATTGCCGATATGAACCAGGGCCGGTTCCTTGAGGATCTGGAGAACACCCACCCGGCGGAGTTCTGCATCGGCGCCGCCGGTTACCCGGAGAAGCACTTCGAGGCTCCGAACCTGAAGGCGGACGTGAGCCGTGTGAAGCAGAAGGTGGACGCCGGCGCCGAGTACATCGTGACTCAGATGTTCTTCGACAACAGGTACTACTTCTCGTTCGTCGACGAGTGCCGGGATCAGGGCATCGACGTGCCCATCATCCCCGGGTTGCGGGTTCTCACGAATGCCGGTCAGTTGACGAGCATCCCTCGAACATTCCATTGCGAGATCCCGGAGGCGTTGGCCTATGAGATCGAGTCGACGCCCGCCCATGCTCGGGACATCGGTGTCGCGTGGGCGGTTGAGCAGGTCCGGGACCTTCTCGACGCCGGTACTCCGTCGGTGCATTTCTTCGTGTTGGCGAGCTCGAGGGCGGTCAACGCGGTGCTCGCGAAGCTGAGCATCTGAGAGGCGAACCGTGACCGATCCCAACGTTTCGGATCCAGTAGACGAGGAAGGGGCGGAGGCGGTGCCCTTGGATCACGCAACGATGATCGAGGGGCTCCTCGATCCGGGGGCCTATCCGCACTCCGTCGACGAGATCACTCACATCCAGACCCACATCTCGTCGATCTTGTTGACCGGCGAGCGGGCGTACAAGATCAAGAAGCCGGTCGATTTCGGGTTCCTCAATTTCTCGACCCTCGAGCTTCGTGAACGGAACTGCCGCCGGGAGGTCGAGCTCAACAGCCGGCTCGCACCCGACGTCTATCTCGGGGTCGAGCCGGTGCGATTCGACGGCGAGCGTCTGTTCATCGGCGGCGAGGGCGAGATCGTGGACTGGGCGGTCGCGATGCGACAGCTCGAAGACGACGATCTCGGTGTCGGCGTCCTCGAACGCGGCGAGTTGACCACCGACAAGTTGGATGTCCTCGTCGAGATCCTTGTGCCGTTCTACCGCGACGCCCGTCGTGGCCCCGATGTCGACGCGTTCGGTGAGGTCGAGGCGGTCAAGTTCAACACCGATGAGAACTTCGCCCAGACCGACAGCTACATCGGGAAGCTGATCTCGAGGGAACGTTTCGAGCACATTCAAGACTGGACGAATCGGTTCTTTGTCGAGCACGAGGAGCTGTTCGAGCGTCGCATCGGCGAAGGACGGATCCGTGAGTGTCACGGGGATCTCCACCTCGACAACATCTTCTTCTGCGATCCGCCGATCGTGTTCGACTGCATCGAGTTCAACGACCGGCTGTCGTGCGGCGACGTGGCCATGGACATCGGTTTCCTCGCCATGGACCTCGACGCCCGATCACGGCCCGACCTGTCGCGGCACTTCGTCGACCGCTTCGTCGAGGCCTCAGGCGACGACGACCTTCACTCACTCATGGACTTCTACAAGACGTATCGGGCCTACGTGCGGGCGAAGGTCGCAGCCTTCACGTCTGAGGATCCTGGCCTTGACGCGGCCGCCAAGCGTCGGAACCGCAACGCAGCCCGTCGATCGTTCGGTTTGGCCTACCGGTATGCGGGGGGCGATTCCCGGCCGCCGGTCGTCGTCTTCTACGGCCTCATGGGGACGGGGAAGAGTTCCCTGTCGCGGTATCTGCGTGAGGTGTACGGGTGGCACATCATCTCGACCGATGAGGTCCGCAAGCAGATCTCCGGTGTCGGCGAGGCGACCCGGGTCTGGGTGCCGTACGGAACCGGCCTCTACTCAGCCGAGATGAACGAACGAACCTACGGCGAATCGTGTCGTCGGGCCGGTGACCTCCTCGATGCGGGTCTTCCTGTCGCCATCGACGGTGCGTTCAAGACGGCCGACCAACGTCAAGTCGTCGTCGACATGGCCCGCGAGCACGGTGCCGACGTGCGCTTCGTCGAGACCGTGTGCGAACCCGACGCGCAGCGCCAGCGGCTTGAAGCCCGGCAGGTGTACGACACCCGTTCCGACGGACGGATCGAACTCATGGAACGCCAACGCAACGAGTTCGAATCCCCGCCTGCCAACGTCGCCCACCTGTTCAAAGAGCTCCCGACCGATGGCCCCGTCGGCGATACCCAAGCCCGCCTCGTCGACTACCTGAGGGAACTCGACATGCTTGAACAACAGCAGTAGGCACGACATCTAATGTCCCGAGGGTGAAGATCCTCCTCGTCGAGCCCTACTACGGCGGTTCCCATCGGGCGTG
Organism: uncultured Acidimicrobiaceae bacterium; assembly: GCA_964632475.1. Taxonomy (GTDB): domain Bacteria; phylum Actinomycetota; class Acidimicrobiia; order Spongiisociales; family UBA5794; genus JAHEEL01. Next base: position 54,103 of record CAZWDQ010000003.1, on the reverse strand, counting down.
GGCAGACGGCTACAGGGACAACAGCGCACATGAAGTGACCCTCATCACGCATGAGGCCAGGTTCTGGAAGTGGCGGATGCACGGTGCCCATCTGACGCTGGCGCTCGACACGGCCGACGCGCTCGACACACCGCCCGATGTCGTGCTCGCTTCGTCGATGATGAGCGTTGGGTCGTTCATGGGTGCCGCCCGCAACACGATCGACGGCGCACCGGTCGGGGTCTACTTCCACGAGAACCAGTTCTCCTACCCACTCTCCCCGCTCGACCGACCCGACCTGACGTACCCGATGGTGAACTGGTCGAGTGCGGCTGCGGCGGACCTCCCGATCTTCAACTCCGAGTTCCACCGCTCGCTCTTCTTCGAGGAGGCGGAACGGTTCCTCCGACAGTTCCCCGACCATCGGCACGGAACCCTGGTGCACGACGTAGCGGACCGATCGATCGTACTGCCGGTCGGGGTCGACGTCGCCCGAATCGCAGCGGCGCCGAGACCGCAGCCATCCGACCCTCCCCTCATCCTCTGGAATCAGCGATGGGAGCACGACAAGGGACCCGACGAGTTCGTCGAGCTGATCGAGGCACTCATCTCCCGGAACTCCGACTTCATGGTCGCTGTGGTTGGTGAGCGGTTTGTGTCGGCGCCGGATTCCTTCGACCGATTGCCCGACATCCTCGGCGACCGACTTGTCGTGTTCGGGTTCCTCCCCGACGACGAGTACACCGATCTGCTGCGACGTGCCGACATCGTTGTCTCGACGGCCCGCCACGAGTTCTTCGGTATCGCCGTCGTGGAAGCGATGGCGGCTGGCGCCTTCCCGATTCTCCCCGCGCGTCTCGTCTATCCCGATCGAATACCAGAAGCCCGCCATGGGACATGTCTCTACGAAGGGCGCGACGATCTGGTCGAGAAGGTCCAGTGGGCAATCGACCACGGCAAAGAGGCAGCAGCGATCGCAACCGAACTAGCGAAGACCGTCCAGCAGTACGACTGGTCTGTTGTGGCCCCGCTGTACGACGAGACGCTCGAACGTTTGGCAGGGATGTAGCGGCCAGCTGCCAGCTGCCAGCCACGAGCTACCAGCTACCAGCTACCGGCAGGTCCGGTGCTTCCCGGACTACGGACTACATCCGAAGCAGTCGGGTCGATCAGTCAATCACACGGACTTCGTCGAGCCAGTCGAGATGGTGGACGCTCTCGATGTACCGAACCGTTCCCGAGTTCGATCTCATCACGACCGAGTGGGTCTCCACGCGGTTCCCGTAGAAGTGGATGCCCCGGAGCATCGAACCGGACGTCACACCGGTCGCGGCGAAGAATGTGTTGTCCGAATCGACGAGATCACGGGTCGTGAGGACCTGGTCGAGGTCAAGGTTGTTCTCAATTGCGTATTGCCGTTCGCTCTCGTCACGAGGCCATAGCTTGCACTGGATTTCCCCATGCAGGGCTGCCATGGCACACGCTGCCGTGACAGCCTCGGGTGAGCCGCCAATTCCGAGCAGAACGTCGATCCCGCTGTCACTCTTGGCGGTCGAGATAGCTCCGGAGATGTCTCCGTCTCCAATGAGAGCGATACGTCCGCCCACGGCGCGAACCCGTCTGATGATCTCCTCGTTCCGGGGTCGGTCGAGGATGACCGCCGTTACTTCCTCGACGTCCTTGCCCTTCGCCTTCGCCACCTGTCGGAGATTGTGTGCGACCGGGGCGTTGATGTCGACCATCCCCGCGGCCTCTTCCCCGACGGCGATCTTGTCCATGTAGACGAGCGACCCCGGTGCGTACATGGAGCCGCGGTCGGCCATGGCAATGACTGCGAGTGCTCCCGGCATGCCGAGGGCGCTGAGACGGGTTCCGTCGACAGGATCGACGGCGATATCCATCTTCGGATCTCGCCCGTTTCCGACGATCTCGCCGTTGAAGAGCATCGGGGCTTCGTCCTTCTCGCCTTCGCCGATGATGACGGTGCCGTCGACGTCCACGGTCGAAAGCATGTGCCGCATGGCGTCGACGGCGGCCTGGTCGACGCTGTTCTTGTCTCCTCGGCCCTGCCACTTCGCTGCTGCGATGGCGGCCGCCTCTGTGACCCGCGTAAGTTCGAGGGCCAGATTCCGGTCTGCGGGTTGGTCCATCAAGATCGCCATCACACCCTCACGATCAGGGCATCGCCCTGACCGCCGCCACCGCAGAGGGCGGCACCGCCGATTCCTCCGCCGCGAGCCCGAAGAGCGCTGATCAGCGTTACGACGATCCGTGCCCCGGATGCGCCGAGAGGATGTCCGAGGGCGATGGCGCCACCATTGACATTCACGCGGTCGAAGGGGATGCCGAGCTTCTTCGATGAGTGGATTGACACAGCTGCGAAGGCTTCGTTGATTTCGGCGAGGTCGAGATCCGATGGCTTGAGGCTGGCCCGGTCAAGGGCGACCATCATGGCCTCCGCGGGTCGTGAATGCAGACTGGTGTCCGGCCCGGCCGCCTGCCCATAGGCGAGAATCTCGGCGACGATCGGCATTCCCGACTCTTCGGCCGCATCTCGGTCGGCAACGACGAGCGCAGCAGCTCCGTCGGAGATCTGTGACGCGTTGCCGGCGGTCACCGATCCATCCTTGACGAACGCCGGACGGAGGTTCCCAAGCGATTCGACGGTGGTGCCCGGGCGCATGCCCTCGTCGTGTTCGATCAGGATTGGGCCGCCCCGCCGCTGTGGCACCGAAACAGGGATGATCTCGTCATTGAACGCACCGGATTCTGTTGCTGCGATGGCGCGTGTATGGCTCTCGGCAGACCACTCATCTTGTTCAGATCGGTTCACTCCGAATTCGGCGTTTCTCTCGTCCGTCGACTGGCCCATCAGCACATTGTCGAATGCACACATCAGTCCGTCCTGATTGAGGGTATCGACCAACGCGGCGTCACCGTATCCGAAACCGAAACGCGCTCCGGGAAGAACGTGTGGGGCATTGGTCATCGATTCCATGCCACCGGTCATCACGACTCTGGACTCTCCTGCCCTGATCCGAAGATCCGCGTCTCCGATCGAGGCCATGCCCGAGAGGCAAACCTTGTCGATCGTGGTCGATGGAACCGTCAACGGGATGCCGCCTTTGAACGCTGCTTGCCTCGAGGTGATCTGTCCCTGGCCGGACTGGATCACGTGGCCGAAGAGAACCTCGTCGATCTGGTCGCCGGTGAGACCGGCTCGATCGAGTGCCGCGGCGATTGCGAATCCGCCGAGATCCATCGCTGTGAGTGATGTGAAACCGCCCCGGAATCTACCGATGGGGGTTCTGGCGATCGAGGAGATGACCGTAGCCATGGCAGCCCTTTCGTGGCGTTCCCCACGATGGTACCCGTCGAAATTCGGGCCGTTCGGCTCTTCCTACTCGGCGGAGTCACCGAGATCGGACCACGGGGTTGTGTCGTAGAGGTGCGACGGAAGGGGGGTCTGGGCTTCGCGTGGTCGGTTCGATTGGACCCAGTGGCTGGGGCGCGGGACCGGTGGCCGGGTCGCCTTGGTTTCTGCCTCAGCGTCCTCGAGGTGAGCGATTGTGGCAGCGATGGCGGCAGCCGTCCATGGGGCTGCGCCTCCTCTGATGGAGGTGATTCTGGTCACGTCGCTCCTTCAACGAGTTCCACCAGCGTACCGGCGAACGCGCTCGGATGAACGAATGCGATGCGGTGGCCACCCCCACCGATGCGAGCTTCGGTGTCGATCATGCGGGCGCCGGTGGATGCAAGATGCTCGATAGCGGCGTCGATATCCGGGACGGCGAACGCGATGTGGTGCATTCCCTCGCCCCTCTTTGCCAGGAAGCGTCCGACAGCCGACTCGGGCGTCAGCGGCTGAAGCAGTTGGACGTTCGATCCACCGAGCGGGACCATGGCCTCTTCGACGCCCTGTGACTCGACGATCTCGCGGGACACGGGTTCGGATCCGTACTGGGATTTCATGTCTGCGAGCGATGCGTCGAGATCATGAACGGCGATAGCCACGTGATCGATGTTGTACGGGAGCATGCGGTGAGGTTACCGGTCTGCCCCTACCTCGACCTCAACCTGATCCGAGGGGGATTTCCTCTCCGCATCCTTCACCATGTCGACATCGAAGCAGAACGCCGCTCCGACGGGGAAGCGGCCCTCGTACCAGAGATCCCCTCCCATGGCTCGTGCGAGCTTCCGTGCGATCGGCAGGCCGAGTCCAACCCCTTGCTCGAGCCTGGCGTCACCTTTGGAGAGCTGTTCGAAGTGCTCGAAGATGCGCTGATGATCGGCTTCGGCGATACCGGCACCGTTGTCCGCCACGATCACGGTGTACGTCCCTTCGCGGCGTTCCTCACCGTAGACGTAGATCTCGTTGCCTCCGTACTTGCGCGCGTTCTCCATCAGGTTCCGCAGGATCTGCCGGAGCCGGACCGGATCCGACCACACGCGCACATAGACGGGCAGGTCGACCTCCGCCGTGGTCGAGTCGTCGAGGACCATCTCGGCGACCGACTCGGCGATCTCGGAGACACCGACCTGTTCGAGGTGGAAGCGGAGTTGTCCGGCATCGAGTCGCGGGATGACGAGGATGTCTTCGACGAGATTCGCGAGATGATCCGACTCGCTGTGGAGGATGGTGAGGAATTCGTCAACCTCCGACGGCGGCAAATCACGCCAGTGCTCTCGGAGGGTCTCGGCGAAGCCCGAGACGCCGGTGATCGGCGTGCGAAGCTCGTGGGACACCATCGAGACGAACTCGTTCTTGACCTCGACGGTCCGGCGTTCCTGTTCGAGGAGCTCCTGCTGCCGGTCCTGGGCCCGCAGCAAGATGCGGGTGGCTCCGGACATGAGCGTTGCAACGTCGATGAGTAGCACGACCGTCAAGAAGCCATCGAACGCGCCGCGGTCCGAGGCCGAGGTGAGACCGGATCCGCCCATCGCGATGATGGCAGCGGCCCAGCCGAGCGCATAGATCATCAGGATTCCTGTTTGCCGGGCAGGAAGGAGGAGGGAGATCGCAGCGATGCCGTATGCGAGTGCGGCGACCTCTACCGATGGGGTCGCTCCGCCGATGACCATCGCGGATCCGATGACGGTGATGTCGATGAAGAGCGAAGGAGCAGCGGAGTCTCCTCGTGTTCGCCGGTAGAGAGCGTCGGCGAAGACGATCAACGCACCGATGGCATACGGGATCGTGTAGACCGCAGACCCGACCGAGGCGAAGAGCACCGCAACGACACCGATGACGGCAGCAGTGACGGCGCGAGCTCCGTGTAATGAGCTGCGGACCGTACCGTATTCGATCGGTGGACGACCCGCCGATAGGTGTGGAATCACCAGAACCCTTTCGTGCTCTGATGGGTGTATCGGCCGCGAACAGCGGGTTGTTGACCTGTTATGGCTTTCGTGCCCGCAGTTCCTCGAGGGCCGTATCCGGGACGACGAGGTCGCCGCGACCCGTGCCAATCTCGAGACCCGGCTTTCCGGTCCCGTGGCAGTCGGATCCTCCGGTGGCCACGAGACCGAGTTCGGCGGCAACGCCCGCGAGTTGGGCGCGGACATGCGGCGGGTGTTCGGAGTAGTACGCCTCGATGCCGGCGAGTCCGACAGTGCGGAGATCCTCGAAGATGGACCGCAACGACGAATCGCCGGGATCGATCATCAACGGGTGGGCGATCGAGGTCACACCTCCGGACTCAGTCGCGAGAATGATCGCCTCGGTCGCGGTCAGGCGATCACGCTCGGCGTACGCGAGGCCGCCGTCGCCGAGCAGATCACGGAAAGCCTCCGATCGGTCGACGACCATCCCCGCCGCCACGAGCGCGTCCGCGATGTGGGGTCGACCGACGGCGTCACCGGCGGAGCACCGGTATACGTCTTGCATCGTGATCGCGTAGCCGAGTCGGTTGAGAGTCTCGACGATCTTCTCGTTCCTGACAACGCGTCCAGCACGCAGCATCTCGAGACGATCCTGGAGTGGCCCGGGCTTCGGTTCGAGGAAGTAGGCGAGCATGTGGATCTTCACACCGTCGTGATCGACCGAGAGTTCGACGCCGGGGATCAGTTCGATAGGGAGTCCGTCGGCCACAGCTTGCGCCTCGGGGATCCCGGAGAGTGTGTCGTGATCGGTCAGGGCGATCGCTGTGAGATGAGCGGCAGCGGCCTTTTGCACTACGACTCCAGGAGCGTCGGTCCCATCGGATGCGTTCGAGTGGAGGTGGAGGTCGACCGCCAAGGCGTCAAGTCAGAAACGTGATGATGAGAAGAGCGACAACGATGAGCGCCGCGTATCCCGCATACTTCTTGACGAGGGCGAAGATGTGCCGGCGCCGTGCGGCCTTCGCCTCGGCAGCCTGTTTCTCAGCCCGGTTCGCTCGCTGACGGTCTCGCTTGTCCGTTGCCATCTACGGAAGGCTACATGACTGCAAGAGAGACCGAAACTCGTGTCTACTCAGCATGCGCACCGGGGCCAGGGGATGTTCGGATTCGGCTGACCCTCGCTCGACACATGAAAGGGAGTGAGGAACAATGTCCTTCTGGGGCCAATGAGTTGCCGAGTTCGAGAGCCTGGGGACGGTGATCGCCGAATGGCTGCCGCGCATCCTCGTAGCGCTGCCTGTTCTCATCATCGGACGATGGATTCTCAAGTGGATTCGCACGCTCATCGAGAAGCTCTTGAACTGGAGTTCTGTCCAGGGAATCTCCGATCGCGCGGGGATCACGGGTGCTCTTGGAGCCTCGGATCAGACGGCCGCCGGGATCACCGCATCGATCGTGTAGCCGTTCGCAGACTCGACGGGCGTGGGTTGGCTGACGTGGCTCGTTCAACCGTCGACGGTGATGTTCGTGACGTAGATCGTCTTGAGAGGTGTGCTCGGGACCGGGTCGGGACTCGTCGGGGAAACCCCGAGGGGGACTTCCTGGAGACGCTCGAGGACGTCGAAGCCATCCACGACGCGACCGAAGATCGTGAACTGGGGGGGTAGATCGGTGTCTTCGGTCACGATGAAGAACTGGCTTCCCGTCGTCCCCGGTCCGGCGTTCGCCATCGCGAGGACACCGCGGTCGTAGCCCACGCCAGGCGGCGGGAACTCATCAGGGATGGTGTATCCGGGGCTGCCGGTTCCGGTCGCGGCCTGATCACCACCCTGAGCGACGAAGCCGGGGATGACGCGATGGAACACCGTTCCATCGAAGTAGCCCTCAGTGGCGAGGAACACGAAGGAGTTCACCGCCTCGGGAGCGATCGCAGGTTGGAGCTCGATCTCGATGTCGCCGCACGAAGTCGACATGGTGACGTGAACGGGCGTGGACGAATCGAGTCCCATGTCGGCCGGAGCATCGAACTCCATGGGAGAGAGCGGTTCGGGCGTTTCCGCTTCGCATGCGGTCGGCTGTCCCCTGAACTGGATGTAGCTGCTGGGGACGATCTCAAGCGGCACCTCGGGGAGGGTGGTGGTGGTCGGCTCGGAGCCACCGCATGCGGCGAGGACGAGAGCCGCGGCGAGGCCGGCGGTGACGATGGGGAGACGCTTCATGGGCAGAAGGCTACGCCCGACCCCCGACTACGCCCCAAGCGCCGTAGATAGGGTGATGGCTCCTACACTTCGCGACCTATGGCACTGGTAGTCCAGAAATTCGGCGGAACTTCTCTCGCCGATGCCGAACGGATTCGGAAGGTCGCTTGTCGAGTGGTCGAGACGTACCGTTCCGGGAACAGCGTCGTCGTTGTCGTATCGGCGATGGGGAAGTCAACCGATGAACTGGTCGATCTCGCGACCCAGATCTCCGAGACTCCGCATCCGCGGGAGATGGACATGCTCCTCACCGCCGGCGAACGAATCTCGATGGCGCTCGTCGCGATGGCGATCGAGGCGCATGACGTTCCGGCGGTCAGTTTCACGGGATCCCAGGCAGGGATCTTGACGACTGCCGATCATGGACGAGCAGAGATCGTCGACATCCGCGCGTTCCGGGTCCAGGAGAGCCTGGACGAGGGCAAGGTCGCGATCGTCGCCGGTTTCCAGGGTGTCAGCCCCGACTCCAAAGACGTGACAACCCTTGGTCGTGGTGGCTCGGATGCAACGGCTGTCGCGTTGGCCGCGTCCCTTGGGGCCGACCTGTGCGAGATCTACACCGATGTCGACGGTGTGTTCACGGCCGACCCCAGGGTCGAGCCGACGGCAGTGAAACTCGACGAGGTGACGTTCGAGGAGATGCTCGAACTCGCCAATGCGGGTGCTGGTGTTCTCATGCCGAGAAGCGTCGAGGTCGGTATCCGCTACAACATTCCCATTCACGTGCGGTCTTCGTTTCACAATGGAGAAGGCACGTGGGTCAAGGAGGAAACGATGGAAGAACCGATCATTCGAGGTATCGCCCACGATGACTCTGGGGTGAAGCTGACCGTATACGGCGTCCCTGATCAACCCGGGATCGCTGCTGCCGTCTTTGAACCGATGGGAGCTGCCGGCGTGAACGTCGACATGATTGTTCAGAACGTTTCGAGCCAGGGCGTCACCGATATCTCGTTCACCGTTCCCGCGAGCTCTGCGGACATGGCCGTCGAGATCGCCGAACGGGTCGCTGGCGAGATCGGAGCCATTGGAGTGGATCTGGACAGGGACATCTCGAAGATCACCGTCGTCGGTGCCGGGATGAAATCCGAGTCGGGTGTCGCCGCGAAGATGTTCGGAATCCTGTCACGCTCGGGCGTCAATATCGAGATGATCTCGACTTCAACAATTCGCATCAGCTGCGTCATCCGCAGTGAGGACACGCAAGCGGCGATAGAAGCGCTTCACCGAGAACTCATCGGAGAGCGATCATGAAGCGGTTCGCTCAGCCCACCGTTGCCGTTGTCGGCGCAACCGGCGTCGTCGGTCAAACGATGCAGTCGATCCTCGCCGAACGCGACTACCCGATAGGGAATCTCCGCCTGCTCGCTTCGTCCCGATCCGCCGGCACTGTTGTCGAGACTCCGTGGGGTTCGATCACGGTGGAAGATTTGGCCGAGGCTGACCCGTCCGGGGTCGATGTTGCTCTCTTCTCGGCGGGAGGGAGTCGGTCCAAGGAGTACGCACCTCGATTCGCCGCTGCGGGTGCGACGGTGATCGACAACTCGTCGGCGTTTCGGAGGGACCCCGATGTCCCGCTCGTTGTAGCACAGGTCAACGATGAGGCCATCGAGGCCAACACGGGAATCGTTGCGAATCCCAACTGCACCACCATGGCCTTGATGATGGCGGCCGGTCCGTTGCACCGGGCGGCAGGTATCGACCGCATGGTCGCCATGTCGTACCAGGCGACTTCAGGGTCGGGCCAGAACGGGATCGTCACACTTGGGCGGGAAAACGCCTGGTTCGACCAGGACCGTGAAGCTCTTCGCCATGGTGGCTGGGCGGATCCCGGGGGAGATCTCTACCAACGGCCGATCGGATACAACGTCCTTCCGATGGCCGGAGCGATCACCGAACACGGCTATACCGACGAAGAGTGGAAGCTCGTCCACGAGACGAGGAAGATCCTCGACGCTCCCGACATTCGGGTCGAACCCACGTGCGTGCGCGTGCCCACAGTTGTTGGCCACGGAATCGCCGCCACGATGTTCTTCGATCGGCCCGTCTCTCTCTCGGAAGCGACGGATGTGCTCGCGAGCGCTCCGGGCGCGCAGCTCTGGCCGGACGATCACGTCCCCACACCATTGGATTCTGCGGGAATCGACGACGCTCTCATCGGCCGTGTTCGCGAGACCATCGGCGAAGCCGGCGGCATCAGTCTGTGGGTTGTCGCCGACAACCTGCGCAAGGGTGCAGCTTTGAACGCCGTTCAACTCGCAGAGTTGCTGCTCGACAGGTAGCGATCAAATGACGAAACCCCGCCACAAGGGCGGGGTCTCGATGAGTCGGGACGGCCGGATTTGAACCGGCGACCTCATCGTCCCGAACGATGCGCGCTACCAAGCTGCGCTACGTCCCGAATGCGGGGATTGTAACCCCGTTCGCGTCCTGCCGCTCAGCCGATGGAGACATCGATTCGATCCACCCGGTTTCGGTCCATTTCGAGAACGGTGAAGCGAACGCCGTCGACTTGGACCGTGTCGCCTTCGTGCGGCACATGCCCGGCAACGGTCATGAAGAAGCCGGCGACGGTGCTGTACGGGCCCTCGGGCATCGGCCGATCGATCTCATCAGCGAGATCCTCGACCGGGAGCCGCCCGTCGGCGATCCATTGTGTCGGACCGACCCGGACGATCGAGGGCAGACCGGGGTCGTATTCATCCTGGAGTTCACCAACGAGTTCGGCGAGAAGATCCTTGGCGGTAATCACACCTTCCACGCCACCGTGCTCATCGACGACACATGCGAGGGCGAACTTCCGTTCCCGCATCTCAGTCAGCGTGTCGAGGACCGTCGCCGTTTCAGGGATGAAGTGTGGGTGGCGGAGGAGACTCACGATGTGGTCGGGGGAGGCCTCGTCGGGGCGTTGGAGGAGATCCTTGACGAAGAGGATTCCGAGGAGGTCGTCGAGGTCGCCGCGGGTCACCGGGTACCGGGAGTGACCGGTCGACGCGACCGCCTTCCTCACCTCATCCATCGAGACCGGCACGGTCAATGTCACGATGTCGACCCGTGGTGTCATCACGTCGCGAATCGGACGATCGGCGAGATCGAAGAGGGCATCGATGATCTCCCGTTCGACCTCTTCGATCTGACCGTCGCGATGACCGAGCTCGGCGAGTGCCCGAATGTCGGCATCCGTGACACTGTCTCCATCGCCGCGCACCGGGATTCGCAGAAGCCGCAGGATGCCTCGTGTGATCGCTCCGAAGAATGCGGCCACAGGAGCGAGGAACCGTGAGAGTTGCCAGATCGCCGGGGCAACCGCCAGGGAGAAACGCTCCGGGTACCGGGTGGCGAGCGTCTTCGGCGTGATCTCTCCGAACACGAGAATCACAGCGGTGACAGCCGCGGTTGCAAGCCACGGCCCCCATGTCAAACCTACGAGGCCGATGAAGAGCGTCGTAGCGACTGCTGCAGCGAGAACGTTCACGACGTTGTTGGCGACCAGCAACGTCGACAGCATTCGCTCCGGATTCGTGAGCAGTTGCTCGACGCGCCGGCCGGCCTTGCTCTCGCCGGCGAGTCGGTGCACCCGCTCCTTCGAGATCCCGATGAGGGCAGTCTCGGAGCCCGAGAAGAACCCGGATGCAACAGTGCAGACGGCGAGGATGCCGAGATAGATTATCTGCTCAGAAGTCATGCTCTGCTACCACTTGAGTTGGATCTCGGAAGCTCCGAACGGTCCGTCACGCCGCTCCGGTGACGTCGGCAACCGTGGCTCTGAGGGCGGACGCCGTGAACGGCTTCGTGATCCAGGCGTTCGCTCCCGACCGACCGGCGAGGAATGCGTCCGCCTCTCGATCGAGGAGGATGATGACGGGGACTGGATGCTTGCCGTCGCGAATGGCGCGGGTTACGGCCATGCCCCCCATTGAAGCGACCTGGAGATCGACGATCGCCGCGTCGACGGACTCGTCTCCGGCTGTGGTGGCAGCGGTGGCAGGATCATCGTGGTCGATCAGTTCGTTCGATCCGATACTCAGAGCGGCGTGAACCTCGTTCCGCACCCATGGTTCATCGGCAACGACCAGAAGGCGTGACATGGGCTGAAGCGTAGCCTGTCGGTCGTAGCCCGTGGTCCAGCGCTGAGAACGCGAAAAATGTTCGCGAGGAAATCGACTGAATTCCCAGAATTTTCCTGGCGCTCCCGGTCTCCCTTCTCTACATTCACCACGGCTTCGACTACCGACCACCTGGAGGGCATACATCGTGACGGCGCTCGATCGTTCCTGGCAACCGGTTGCTTCGTGCAGCGGAAGCCACTCACATCTGTTCTTCCCTCCGAACGTGACGGAGCGCAAAGAAGAGAGGGAGCGCAGAGAGATCAGGGCGAAGTCCGTCTGCAAGATCTGTCCCGTTGGAGGCGACTGCCTCGAATATGCGATGACGATCCGGGAGCCCTACGGAATCTGGGGTGGTCTCACGGAGACGGAACGTCGCCAGCAGAAGGCTCGCTTCAGCGCCTGATCGAACGCTCGTCTCCGTTTCGACGGGTCCGGCCGGTCGCGTCGAACCACTCGAGGAGTGGCACCGCATGCCTTCGGGCGAGACCGAACTCGTCCCTGAACGCCGACACCGTGAAACCGTCCGGCAGTCTGGCGAGCCCAGACGTGATCGTGTCCACCTGATCGGGGAGGAGCACGAGGTCGTCGCCGATTCGAACGAGATCACCCCTGCGGAGTAGGGCGTGGAGCACCTCGTCCGAGATCCCGAGGTTCGAGGCACGCGGAACTGCAAGATCGCCGGCGAGCAGTGAGCGGGCCGCATCCCACTCCACCAACTCGCTTGCCGTGAGTTCGGGAGTGAACGATCGCCGGCGAATGATGGGGCCTTCCTCCATGAGGTCGGGATCGGCATCGACGAGCATCGCTACGAGGTCCGCGTTCTTTCCAAGACGTGAGGCAGCCTCCGATTTCGGCAGACCGGATCGGAGGGGGTACTTGTTGTGGTAGCCATCGATGGCGGTCACCAAGTCCCGGCCTCGTTGATCGAAGGTTGAGGGTGAGAAGTACGTGGAGCCGATGGCGGCGACCGACGATGGCGTGCCTCCTCCCGAGGATCGGCGCAGTTCGTCGACGCCGATGGATTCGTGAACGACGACCAGAGCGTCGGCCCGGTCGGTCGGGGATTCGGACACCGCCGAGAAGAGAGACGCGACATCGCTTGTCGACGGCCGCGGGATCGGCATTGGATCGAGGACCGTTCCGCCCGCGACGATGTGTCGTCTCCCGGTGTCTCGCAAGATGAACCGGTCGCCCATGGTCAGGGGGATGGGTGACGTTGTGGTCACGATCACTGCCGGTACCGCCGTTTGGTCCTTCAGCATCCTGATCCGTGCCGGGACCGTCGCCGTGCCAGCGTGAACGTGATAGGCCCCTCGATCGCTGATCTCATCCTCCGAACGCGGAGGGAACCTGAGGTGGGCCAGGAACCGATCGGTCATTTCGGTCGAATCGGGACGAGCGAGGAGCGTTCCTCGTTCCAGGTCGCTCCGATCGATCCCGACGAGGTTGGCGGCGGTTCGAGTCCCGGGTCCGACGGTCTCGCGATCGGTCTCGTGTGACTGGAGACCCCGGACACGAACCGGTCCTCCCGGGAAGCATTGCAGTCGATCGCCGAGTGCGAGCGATCCGTCCACGAGCGTTCCGGTGACGACGACGCCTGCCCCGGAGATCGCGAATGCGCGATCGATCCACATTCGAGGGCGCCCCAGATCCCGTGGTGGGCCGACGAAGGCAAGCGCGTCGAGCAGTGCAGCAGTCAGTTCGTCGATACCGATTTCGGCCATCACCGAGACCTTGATGACGGGCCACGACTCGGCCACCGTACCGGCAACGTGTTCGGTGATGTCGATCGTGGATAGTTCGATCAAGTCGGCGTCCGCAAGGTCGATCCGGGTCAGGGCGATGACTCCGCTGCTGACTTCGAGCAGGTCGAGGACGGCGAGATGCTCTTCGGACTGGGGCATCCACCCCTCATCCGCGGCAACGACGAAGAGGGCTACGTCAAGGCCACCGACTCCGGCGAGCATGTTCTTGATGAACCGCTCGTGTCCTGGCACATCGACGAAGCCGATCATCTCATCGCCGAGATGGGCCCAGGCGAACCCGAGGTCGATGGTCAACCCACGTTCCTTCTCCTCAGCCCACCGATCGGGGTCCCGTCCGGTGAGGGCTTGTACCAACGTCGATTTCCCGTGATCGACGTGACCTGCCGTCCCGATGATCGGCATCAGAGAGAGGCCAGTGCGGCGGTGACGGTCGAGTCCTCATCCGGAGCGACGGATCTGAGATTCACAATGGTCGCTCCACCCTTCCGAGCAGCGATGACCGGTGGCTGGTGATCGGCCAGCACCCTCCACGTCCGCTCATCACTACCTTCGATCCGGAGTACCGGGGTCGGGATCGTGAGGCCCGGGACCGACCCGGCACCCGGAAGAGACTCGCCATCGATGATGGAGCCGAGCGCACCGGAAGAGCGGAGAACCCGGTCGGAGCGGCGTTCGATCTCCTCTGCTGGTGCCGTAGCCATCTCCCAGAATGGGACGGTGGCTGCCGTCCCGGAGGCGTATGCCTCGAAGGTGATCGTCAGGGAGGCGATCGTTGCGCTGTTGACCCGGACGGCTCGAGCGATCGGGTGCTTCGCCAAGCGATCCACTGCGGTCCTCTTCCCGACCACGATTCCCGCCTGCGGTCCGCCAAGGAGCTTGTCACCTGAGAAGAGCACAATGTCAGCACCATGTTCGAGGACCTGGCGAACGGCTGGTTCGCCAGCGAGCCAGGTCGGGGGACCGCCGTTGATCCACGGCGTTGACTCGTCGAGCAGACCGCTTCCGATATCGGCGATGAACGGCGCGTCGAGGTCGCGGGCTATGGATGGCATACGCGAGAACGGGACGTCTTCCGTGAACCCCTTGATCCGGTAGTTCGACGGATGAACCTTGAGTACGGCTGCGACCGTTCCGGGAATGTCGACGAAGTCGCTCTCTCTCGTCCGGTTCGTTGTCCCGATCTCCACGAGGTGAGCACCCGAGGCGGCCATCAGTTCCGGGAGTCGGAACGATCCTCCGATCTCGATCAGCTCCCCGCGCGAGACAGCGACACGGCCATCTCGCCCGGCGAGGGCGGCCAGGGCGAGGAGGAGGGCACCGGCATTGTTGTTCACGACGAGTGCCGCTTCGGCGCCGGTCGTCGCTGCGATCAGTTCATGCAGATAGTGCCCACGTTTGCCACGCTGGCCGTTCTCGAGATCGAATTCGAGATTGCTGAAGACGGGGGTGGCCGTGTCGACGATGGGGGCGCGGCCCAGGTTCGTGTGGAGGAGTACGCCGGTTGCGTTCACAACGGAGCGGAGTCGGGACGATGAGAGAGACAGAAGGCGCCGGGTCGCAACCACCGACGGATCGATCGGAGAGTCGGACCGGGCCGCCTCGCGGGCGTCGTCGATTGCGTCGCGTGCGACCGAGACGATCATCGCATGGGGAAGATCGAACTCAGCCGAGAGGTCGCCGGCCAAGGCATCAACCGAGGGGAGGTCGCGAAAATCCATGGGTGCAGACTACCGGCGCCGGTATCCTCGGTTCGATGCGTTTGCGATGGATTCTCTTCGGTGCGTTTGTGGTGGTCCCGATCGTGGAGATCGCCCTCCTGATCGCGTTCAGTCAGGCGGTAGGTGTCTGGTGGACGATCGGGTTGGTCGTGGTGACCGCTTTCGTCGGGTCCTGGCTCGTCAGTCGACAGGGACGGGACACGATTCAAGCAGTCAGACTCGAGTTCGAGCGTGGCGCATTCCCGGTAGCGCCTCTGGCCCACGGAGCGATGATCCTCCTCGCCGGAGCATTCCTTCTCACACCGGGTCTGATGACAGACGCGGCTGGATTCATCCTCCTCATCCCTGCTGTGCGTGAGGCGATTCGGCGTTGGTACGTCGCTCGTGCAGCGAACCGTTGGACCATCCTCCCCTGATGGGCTCCCTCCGAGAGGCGTCGACGGTGTGTCTCGTGTGCGACACCGGGCGGGGACTCCAAGTGCTCATGGTCCGGCGCACGCCGTCTGCCCGCTTCATGGGCGGAGCCTGGGTGTTCCCCGGTGGCGCCGTCGACGAGGACGACGGAACGCAATTGTCGAGGAGCGGATTCGTGTCGGGTGACTCCGACCTGGCTCGCTGGCGGGCTGCGGCTCTGCGCGAACTGGTCGAAGAGACCGGATTCTGGCTGCTGGAGAGCGGTGCCGTCGTCACGTCGGATCGCCTCACCGGTGGGGAGATCTTCTCGAACGTAGAGGAGCGAGGAGAGCGTCTCGCCGGCGACGCCCTCTGGTACTTCGCGAACTGGATAACACCGGCACCGCTGCCCATTCGGTTCGACACCAGATTCTTCGCTGCGGTGATCCCCCAAGGTCTGACCCCTTCGATCGACGGCACCGAACTCGTCGACGCCGTCTGGATCCGGCCGGCCGACGTGCTCGAACGCGCCGACGACGGACGATGGCTCGTCGCGTTCCCCACCCGCAAAGTCGTCGAGTTCCTCGGTTCCTTCGACTCATCCGACGGGCTTCGTGATCACGTCGAGAACCAACCCTCGATCGAACCGATTCAGCCGCGCCTCTCGATTGCGAACGAGCGAATCGAGATTCTGATGCCGGACGCCGTTGGATTTGAGGAGGCCGCCATCGGTGAACGAGATCCCGAGTTGATGGCCAAGATGATGCAGATCGTCGAGGCCGGGGGAGACGTTCCCCCTGAGTTCCGTTCAACGTGATCGTCGACGCCGTCTACGGGTTCGTCTCAGCCGACCTCAGACCGGCCGCCACGCACCAGGTGATCGTTCAGTTGCACAAGCTGTATGCCGATGACGAAGTAGGGCTCCCGGCGGGCGCAGTAGGACCATCCACGTTGGTCGAATCGAAACTGAGATGAAGAAACGAAGACTCGCCCTCATTGCTGTTCTGTTGCTCGGACTAGCCGCGCCCGCGCTTGCCGCAGAAGAGGCGCAGGTGACCCCGGACGATCTCGAGGCAGCAAGGCAACGGAATGCCGAACTCTCTTCATCGCTTGAGGCGACCGACATCCGTTTCGAGGCCGCGATCGCTGAAGAGATCCGGATTCGAGAGAGCCTCCACGGGCTTGCGAGCAAGGTCACCGAGACCGAGCAGCGCCTCGCCATTCTCCGCCTGACGGCGGAGGAAGTCGTTCGCGAGCTCTACATGACGGCAGGTTCCGACGGCGCAGTCTCGACCGTGCTCGGTTCGGCCGCCTTCCGCGACATCCCGGTTCGTGGGGCCTATCTCGATGCTGCAAGCGACCACGATCTGAGCGTCGTCGACGAATGGGTGGCAGTCGAAGCGGAGTACCGAGCCCAGGTGAAGGAACTCGATGACGCTCTCGCTCTGCAACGAGACCTCGTGACCGAGATCGAGGGCATCGCGGAGGAGATGCTCGTTGAACTCGATGCCGCGAACTCGGAGTACCGGGAACTGGAAGCGACCTGGCAGCGCCAGGAGGAGGAACGGAAGCAGCGCGAGGCGGAGGAGAAGCGCCTCCGCGAACTCGAGGAAGCGAGGAAGCGCAAGGAGGCTGAAGAAGCCGCTGCCGCCGCCGAAGCTGCTGCAGTGGCACGAGCCGCAGCAGCCGTGACCTCGACTACGACGGCGACTGTGCCGCCCACGTCCTCAACGTCAACGACTACGACTACGACTACGACGTCGACATCGATCACGACAACGTCGACGACGACGACCACCACGACCGTCCCGACCGATGGGGACACCACTGCGACATCTTCCACGACGACAACCACCGTCGCCCCGACGACCACTACGACGACCGTGCCACCGGAGAGAACGACGTCCGGCATGGTCTGCCCGGTCGATGGGGCCGTGTCCTTCTCCGACACGTGGGGCGCACCCCGGTCGGGCGGGAGGACTCACAAGGGCGTCGACATGTCGGCTTCTCGGGGGACGCCGCTCGTTGCGATGGAGATGGGGCGAATCTACCGCCTGTCGAACAGCGCACTCGGTGGCCTCTCCGTCTATCTGCTGGGCAACTCGGGCGATATCTACTACTACGCGCACATGGACTCATGGGCGGATGGTCTCGCGGGAGGCCAGAAGGTCTCGGCGGGTGACTTGCTCGGCACGGTCGGTACGACCGGAAACTCGCCTTCGTGGCTCCCGCATCTTCATCTCGGCTGGCAGCCCGGCGGCGGCGACTGGGCCAACCCCTACCCGATCGTGAACGATCTCTGTCGTTGAGTCCTGAGCTTTGAGCTCTGAGCCTTGAGCTACATCCCAGCCAACTGCTCCTCGAGGACGGCGATGCGGGCTGTGCATGTGTCGGCGGCGGCCGGAGGGACCAATTCGAGCAGTCGATTGGCTACAGATCGGATGGCCGTACCTGCGGGACCGTCGGGATCCGCGGTGACGACAGGTCGACCTTCGTCGCCGCCGTTCACCACGTCGGGATCCAGCGGGATCTGTCCGAGGAGTGGCACGCCGAGCTGATCGGCGAGTTCGGAGCCTCCGCCCGAGCCGAAGAGGTCGTAGTGGCGCCCTTCTTCGGTGGTGAATCCCGACATGTTCTCAACGACACCGACGACGGGCATGTGTGATCTGCGGGCCATGTCTGCAACACGTGCGGCGACCTTCTGTGCCGCCCGTTGGGGTGTCGTCACGACAACCATCTCCGCCTGCGGGAGCATCCGGGAGAGCGCCATCTGCACGTCGCCCGTGCCGGGAGGCATGTCGATCACGAGATAGCCGAGGTCGGGGCTCCACGAGACGTCGGTGAGGAACTGCTCGAGAGCCTTCGACAGCATCAGACCTCGCCACATGAGCGCCGTGTCTTCGTCGTCGATCATCAGGCCTGTGGAGACGACCTCGAGTCCTGCAGCCTGAAGCGGACGAATCTTGCGGTCATCGCCCGCCTCGAGGCGGACGTCGATGGAGTCGAGCATTCTCGGAACCGAGAAACCCCAGATGTCTGCATCGAGGAGGCCGGTTCGGTGGCCGAGAGCCGAGATTGCCAGCGCCAGGTTGACGCTGAGCGACGATTTCCCGACGCCACCCTTCCCGCTCGACACCGCAATCACGCGGGTCTGCGGGCTGATCATCGTCGGCTCGGCGTTCTCTCTGGCGCGCAGGCGCACCTTGCCCATTAGCTCTGAACGCTGCTCGCCGTTCATCGCCGTCACGTTGACCGACACGGTCTCGATACCCGGAATCGCGGTGACCTTGCGGACAACGTCGTTCTCGATCTGGTCGCGCATGGGACATGCTGCGATCGTGAGAGCGACGCCGATCGACACGTCCGGACCTTCGATGGTGATGTCGCCGACCATGCCGAGTTCGACGATGTCGGCGTTCAGTTCGGGATCAATCACGCCGCGCAGCGCAGCTTCGATGTCATCTCTCTTCGTCATCCGGTCGATCCTATCTCCGCGAAATACCTATTCCCAACACAGCCATAGTGGTTAGAGTCAGCATGCGACGTGCGGAGGAGGCAACGTTCAATGACGCTTGAAATGACGCCGGTGGCACTCACCGATGCTGCTGCCGAGAAGGTACGGGAACTGCTCGATGATGAAGGCGACGAGGCCCTGGGTCTGAGACTCGCGGCCATGCCCGCCGGTTGCTCCGGTTTCAAGTATGAGATGTACTTCGATGCAGAGGTCACGCCAACGGACTCCATCGTTGATGCTGGAGCGTTCAAGGTCCTGATCGACGAATCAAGCGTCGGTCATGTGACCGGAGCCACCATCGACTTCCGTGACGAAGGACTCCAGGGTTCAGGATTCGCGATCGACAATCCGAATGCAACCGGTCACTCCTGCACCTGTGGAAAACGCGACTGACGGACGTTCATAGACTGTCTCTCGAGCGAGATGGGAGGCACCATGCCGAAGCAGATCCACGAAGCACCGAGCGGACCGAAGCCCCTCGGGCCGTACAGCATCATCACCGAGGCACACGGCCTGGTGTTCGTGTCCGGCATGATCGGCATCGACCCTGCAACGGGTTCGCCTGTCGAAGGCGGAGTGACCGAGCAGACGGTCCAGGTGATGCGCAACATCGGTGCGGTCCTCGGCGACGTTGGCCTCGGCTATGACGACATCGTCAAGACGACGATCTTCGTCACAGAGATGAACGATTTTGCGGCCGTTAACACCGTGTACGGCGAGTATGTCGGCGACGCCAAGCCGGCGCGTTCAACGGTCGAAGTCTCTGCACTCCCCGGCGGCTTCGTCGTCGAGATCGAGACGATCGCTGCCCGGTAGCGGATAGCGATCGCAGGCAGCCGGTACCATTGCGAGTACTGGGTACTCAGTGCCCAAAAACCGGTACCAGTCCTGGAGGTCCGACCGTGAACCGCGATTCCATCTTCTCAGCGCTTGATCTCGACGACGTCAGCTCCGGTGCCTACGCCGGCGGATGGCTTGAGACCGGAGGCTCGGTGCTCGAGGTCGAGAACCCGGCAACTGGTGAGCGCATCGGCGCCGTAAAGAGAGCCGACACGACCGACTACGAAAAGGTGATCGCCACCGCAACGGGCACCTTCGAGGAATGGCGCATGCTGCCAGCCCCGGAACGTGGCAAGTTCGTACGCAAGATCGGTGATCTGCTGCGCGAGTACCAGGAGCCGCTCGGTGCGCTGGTTGCCCTCGAGATGGGCAAGATTAAAGCCGAAGGCGAGGGCGAGGTTCAGGAGATGATCGATATCACCGACTTCGCCGTCGGTCTCTCCCGTCAGCTTTACGGTCTCACGATCGCTTCGGAGCGTCCCCGTCACCGTATGTATGAGCAGTGGCATCCGCTCGGCCCTGTCGGGATCATCACGTCGTTCAACTTCCCGGTTGCCGTCTGGTCGTGGAACGCGATGATCGCCGCCGTCGGTGGCGACACACTCATCTGGAAGCCATCCTCGAAGACACCGCTCACCGCGGTCGCGACGTCCAAGCTCGCAGCGCAAGCGATGGAGGGATCGGGATTCGAAGGTGTGTTCAGCCTGATCGTCGGCTCCGGCGCAGAGGTCGGCGATGTCATGATCAATGACAGGCGTGTGCCTCTCATCTCGGCAACGGGATCGTGCGGCATGGGCGAGAAGGTCGGCGTCGCCGTCGCGAAGCGTCTCGGTCGCTCGCTCCTCGAACTTGGTGGCAACAATGCCATGGTCGTCATGGACGATGCGGACCCGGACCTGGCAACCAGGGCGGCCGTCTTCGCCGCCGTGGGCACGGCCGGGCAACGGTGCACGTCTCTGCGTCGGCTCATCGTGCAGCGCGGCATCTCGGACGAGATCGCTCGCCGCCTCGTTTCCGCATATGCGACGGTGAAGATCGGCGACCCGCTCGACGACGCGAATCTCATGGGCCCACTGGTCGACGAGATCGCCGTCTCGAACTTTTCAGCCGCGGTCGGAGTTGCCCAGGAGCAGGGTGGAGAACTGCTCTACGGAGGCGGGGTCGTCGACGGCCCCGGCTACTACGTCGAGCCGACGATCATCAAGATGCCGGTCGATGCACCGATCCTTCAGATCGAGACGTTCGCTCCGATCCTCTACCTCGTCGAGTTCGACACGGTCGAGGAAGCGATCAAGATCAACAACAGCGTGGTGCAGGGGCTGTCGAGTGCGATCTTCACCGACTCGGTACAAGCGGGAGAGACCTTCCTTTCGGCGGTCGGTTCGGACTGCGGTATCGCCAACATCAACATCGGCACGTCCGGTGCCGAGATAGGCGGTGCGTTCGGCGGCGAGAAGGAGACTGGCGGAGGGCGCGAGTCCGGGTCTGATGCCTGGAAGGCCTACATGCGTCGCCAGACCGTCACGATCAACTGGTCCGGCGAGCTTCCGCTGGCACAGGGCATCGAATTCGGATGAGTGAGAGTCTCTCGGCACTCGCCGGAGACGATCAGCGGCTCGGACGGCTGTTTACGAATGTCGGGATCGGGGGACTGGTCGCGTCTCTGATCGCCGGGATCCTGGGGATCGTGGTCGTGGTGACTCTGACCGCTTCGGCAGACCAGTCGCTCGCAGTCACCGTCGAGGCTGTCGAGACGGCAGACGAGACGGTCGCCCTTGCCGCGGACACGCTGGGGATCGTGAGCGAGTCGTTCGATACGCTCGTCCCTTCCGCTGAGATGGCCGCGGCCACGTTCGAGGATGCGGCAACGGTCATCGCAGACACGACCGTGGTTGTGACTGTGGACGTGCCAGACGCGCTCGATGCGGTCGTCGACGCGATGCCGGCGATCGAGACCACGGCAGAGATCATCGACAACGCGTTGCGGGTCCTCAGCTTCGTCGGAGTCGACTACGACCCCGAAGTGCCGTTCGACGAAGCGGTTGCAGAGCTCACCGATGCGATCGACGATCTACCGGATGAGCTTCGTGCGCAGGCCGTGCCGTTGGCGTCCCTGGCATCCGACTTCGAGGAGTTTGGCGTTGCGACCGTCCAGATCGCGGACGACCTTGCGGAGCTCCAGAGCCAAATGGAGGAGGCGGAGCTTCTGCTCGACTCATATGCCGCGACCGCCGGTGAGGCCACCGCGGTTGTCACCGCGATTCGCGACGATCTGGGATGGCAGCGATGGCTGATGGTGCTGGTCGTGGTACTCGTCACGGGTGCATTCGCGGTCATGCAAGCGGTCCCGATTCTCTTGGGCCGACGCCTGTTGGATCGATCGGTCGGGTAGACGCTGCAAACCGAAGCGTGCGGAAGAGATGGGGATGTGGCATCCTCATCTCGAATCACGTTGAATCACTGGAGGGGCAATGCCGTATCGGGCTGAGTACATCTGGATCGATGGTCGGAAGCCGACGTCCTACCTTCGATCAAAGACCAAGATCGTCCCGTCCGGACAGGAGCCACCCTTGTGGGGCTTCGACGGATCGAGCACAGAACAAGCCCCGGGAGACCTTTCGGATTGTGTTCTGAGGCCCATCTTCGTGAGGCCGGACCCCATCCGAGGCGATGACAACTTGCTGGTGTTGTGCGAAGTGTTGACCCCCGACATGGAACCCCACCCGTCGAACACGAGGGCAGCGTGCGTGGAGACCTACGAGAAGTACAAGGATCAGGAACCCTGGTTGGGCCTTGAGCAGGAGTACACGTTCTTCAAGGACGGACGCCCGCACGGCTGGCCGATCGGTGGCTTTCCCGCACCACAGGGCGGGTACTACTGCGGTATCGGGGCCGACGAGATCTGGGGACGCGACGTCGTCGAGAACCACACGGTGGCCTGCATGGAAGCCGGACTCGAGATCTCCGGAACCAACGCCGAGGTGATGATCGGACAGTGGGAATTCCAGATCGGACCGCTCGATCCGGTTGCCGTTGGTGATCACCTGTGGATGGCGCGCTGGCTGCTGTACCGAATCGCGGAGGACTACGACATCTCCGCCCACCTCAATCCGAAGCCCGTCGAAGGTGACTGGAACGGGGCCGGGATGCACGCGAACTTCTCCACCTCGGCGATGCGCGAGTCGTACGAGCCGATTATCGCCGCGTGCGAGGCGCTCGGGACGAAGGCCGACGAGCATGTCGAGAACTACGGGGCCGGGATCGAACGACGACTCACGGGCCTGCATGAGACGGCACCGTGGACTGAGTACTCGTACGGCGTGTCGAACCGCGGCGCGTCTGTCCGGATCCCGTGGCAGACGGCCATGGAGCAGAAGGGCTATATCGAGGACCGCCGCCCGAATGCGAACGCGGACCCGTACACAGTTGCCCGGCTGATGACGGACACGATCTGTCCGGCGCTGGCCAAGGAGTAGTCAGACCCCCGATCCGAATGTCGTCGTTTGTGCCTACGTTCACACTATTTGTGTACGTAGGCACAAACGTTTGGGCTAGACGACGAGGACGGTCTGCACCAGTGAGGGATCACCAGTCGAATGTGGCCGCGAGTTATGGGGTTGCGGCCCTGACCAGGTCTAGAGATGCAAGGAACTCGGTGGTGAGCACTTCATAGGCGTCCACAGCCTCGCGTCGCGCCGTCCCGTCGTCCGGGGCCCGAAGACCTTCGATGACCGCATCGACGCCGGGTGGGAGCGCCGCCGCGGCCGTGATCGAATCGGGCCAGGCCGCGGTGTACGCATCGGGCGGGTTCGTCGCGGCGACGTTGTCGCTCAGTGTTTGCGCCTCGACCCTCGCGGCTTCGAAAGCAGCCAGCGTGTCTTCCAACGAAGGCACGCCGTCGGCCCTGTTCTCCCATGCCGTATTGGTGTCGTCAATGTCGTTGGCGATCGTGTTCGCCGTGGCTTCGTAGCCGTCCACGAGGCTCAGGAAGGCTGCAATGTCTGCCGGGAGCGTCGTCGTGGTGGTCTCCGTAGGAACCGTCGTGGTGGTCTCCGATGCGACGGCCGTCGTCGTCGTTCCTACGGGGATCTCCGCCGGTGGCAACGCGGTGACGAACAGATATGTGAATCCGATCAGGGCTGCGATGACGACCGGGAGAATCCAGCGTCCGTGCTTCGGGTCTTCTTTGCTCACGGTCGCCAGGATAGGCGGTCACAGAGAATGGCAGCGGATACCCGAGAACCGGGAAGGAGAACGGGCGCTGGTTGGTTACGCTCAGAACGATGCAACTACGGGGAAGAATCGGAATCGTGACCGGCGGCGGCGTTCGCGTCGGACGTGCGATCGCGCTCGGCCTCGCCCGATCCGGTGTGGACGTATTCATCCACTACAACCGATCTGCCGATCCCGCCGAACGCACAGCCGAAGAGGCAAGGGGTCTCGGTGTCCGCGCCGCCACTGGGTCGGTCAACCTCTCAGATCCGACGAGCGCTGCAACGCTCATCGACCTTGCAGAGGAGGCGCTTGGAACACCATCAATCCTCGTCAATAGTGCGTCCGGATTCCCGACCGACACGATCACAGATGTCACGGTTGACGCGTGGAGAGCAACGCTCGATTTGACGCTCGCGACCCCGGTCTTTGCGACACAAGCATTCGCGAACATGCTCCCAGGAGACACCGACGGTGCCGTCGTCAATATCACAGACGTCCGGACCCAGACTCCGTATCGAGAACACCTCAGCTACGTCGTGGCGAAGGGTGGCATCGATACGTTCACCAAGGCAGCAGCGCTGCAACTGGCGCCCCGAATCAGGGTGAACGCTGTTGCCTTGGGTGTGATCCTCCCACCACCCGGCGAGGGCGACGACTACGTCGAAAGACTCGCAAACGACCTACCGCTCGCGCGCGTCGGCGGGACCGAACCGGTTGTCGCAGCGGTCCTCTCGCTTCTAGAAAACGACTTCATCACCGGAGAGATCGTACGAGTGGATGGAGGGGGGCACCTCGTATGAGATGCCAGATGCCAGCTTCCAGCCGCCAGCAGAACCAAGCGGGGAGACTGAGATGAGCGGTTCGTTGGATCAGATTCACATTCGGGATCTCGTGGTTTCGGGCATCCTCGGGATCAATCCTGACGAACGGATCCACCGCCAGGACATCCTGGTCAACGCAACGCTGTGGGCCGATACCCGCGACGCAGCGGCGAGCGACGACATCGAAGACGCCGTCAACTACCGGACGATCACGAAGCAGATCATCGCTCACATCCAAAAGGGCGAACCCATGCTCGTCGAACGCCTTGTTGCCGAACTCGCCCGGATCTGTCTCGACGCGGACGAACGAGTAGCAGCGGTCGAGACGACGGTCGAGAAACCGGGCGCGCTGAGACACGCCCGATCGGTCGGGATCACGATCTACCGAACACGGAATGGAGACGACGATGAGTGACGGCACGGTCCATGCGATAGTGGTGATCGGGTCGAACATCGAGAAGGAGCGCAACCTCCCCGAAGCGATCCGGATGCTGCGACGCGCCGACCACATCACCGTCGAGCGCGTGAGCCGTTTCTATGAGAGCCCATCGGTCGGGGGACCAGAAGATGCGCCCAACTTCTTCAACGCTGCGGCCTCCATCTGCACAGAGCTGGAGCCGGTCGAACTGCGTGAGACACTGCGGTCGATCGAGATCGAACTCGGGCGGGAACGAAGCGACGACGCGAACGCGCCGAGACGGATCGATCTCGACATCGTCTACTACGGAGATCTCGAACTCGACGTCGACGGGTGGGTGCTGCCCGACCCGATGGCCGGAACTGCGGCCCACGTTGCGATCCCCGTCGCGGAGGTCGCTCCCGACTGGATCCACCCCTCAGATGGCAGGACCGCTTCGGAGATCGCGGAACAAATCGGAGCCGGAGAGGTTCGACCCGTCATGGCGATTCAACTCAACGCACCATATTCCCCCAGGGGGCCAGAGGATCTCGACGACACCGTCGACGTGTATGCGCCGAAACTCGAGAGTCTGGTACGTCAGCAACTCGTCGAGATCGGAGAAGATCCGGAGCGCGAAGGTCTTGTGCGTACGCCACTGCGAGTGGCGAAAGCAATGGATTTCCTGACCAGCGGGTACTCGACGTCTCTCGACGAGGTTGTCAACAACGCCGTGTTCGACGCGGAGGGTGCCGAGGAGATGGTGCTTGTCAAGGATGTCGAGTTCTACTCAATGTGCGAGCACCACATGCTCCCGTTCTTCGGAAAGGCGGCCGTGGCGTATCTGCCGAGGGGCAAGATCATCGGATTGTCGAAGATCGCGCGCATCGTCGACGTGTTTGCCCGCCGACTTCAGGTCCAGGAGCGTCTGACCAATCAGGTCGCCGATGCCCTGACCGACATCCTCGATCCGCATGGCGTCGCCGTGGTCATGGAGGGGCGGCACTTGTGCATGATGATGCGAGGCGTTCAGAAACAGGAGAGCGCCATGATCACGAGCGCGATGCGCGGCACATTCAAAGACGACGCACGAACCCGCAACGAGTTTCTCGACCTGGCTCGTTGACCCGCAGCGCCGAGCGTTCGGTAGCCTCTGACTGATGCTTCAAGACACTCTCGGGAGACCGCTGCACGATCTGCGCGTTTCCGTCACGGACCGCTGCAACTTCCGTTGCGCGTACTGCATGCCTCGCGATGTGTACGACCGGGATCACGTCTACCTCCCGCGTGACGAGATCCTGACATTCGAGGAGATCGAGCGACTCGTGGGGATCTTCGCCGGTCTCGGCGTCGAGAAGGTTCGACTCACTGGCGGCGAACCACTGCTGCGCCACGATCTCGACGAACTGGTCTCGAAAGTCGCCTCCGTAGCGGGCATCTCGGATATCGCCATGACGACGAACGGAAGCACGCTTGCCCGCCATGCCTCAGCGCTCGCCGATGCAGGACTCAACCGGGTCACCGTAAGCCTCGACGCTGTCGACGACACCAGTTTCCGGGGAGCCGCGGACGTGGACTTCCCTGTCGCGCGCGTCCTCGAAGGCATCGACGCCGCAAAGGACGCAGGACTTGTGCCGGTCAAGATCAACACCGTCGTCAAGAAGGGCCTCAACGACGACTCTCTCGTCGACATCGCCGGCGCGTTTCGCGGCACCGGCCATATCGTGCGGTTCATCGAATACATGGACGTGGGTTCGTCGAACGACTGGAAGATGGGGGACGTCGTCACCGCCGGGGAGATCCTTGCGGCCATCGCAGATGAGTGGCCGCTGGATCCGATCGATCCGAACTACACGGGCGAAGTCGTGAGTCGCTGGCGATACCGTGATGGACAGGGAGAGATCGGCGTGATCTCGTCCGTATCGAATCCCTTCTGTGGAGAGTGCACGCGTCTGCGACTTTCGGCGGACGGTTCGATCTACACATGCCTGTTCGCAACACGCGGCACCGACCTGAGGGGACCTCTGCGATCCGGGTCGACGGACGAAGAACTGGTCGAGATCATCACGGGGGTGTGGCAGGAGCGCTCCGATCGCTACAGCGAAGAACGAACCGGTGTCTCGCTGGGACTCCCCAAAGTGGAGATGTCCTACATCGGCGGATGAGCCTGCCTCGCAGTCGGTAGTCGGTATTCGGCACTCAGTACTGATCACCCCTATTGAGGTCACTTACGGTTTACTGTATGTTCGAGCCGTGGAACCTGCCATGGCCCTCTGTTCCGGTGTCGCTGCCATCGCTCTGACGCTCTGCGCTCTCAGTTCGGTACCTGCCCTCACACGTCGACTTGCTGCCGTTCGGATTCCGATTCCGATCCGATCACTCACCGTGCTCCTGACGATTGCGAGCCTTGCGACGGTTCTTGCCCGTCCGAGAACGGCGACTGCAACGGTTCCCCCACCGATCGTGCGCCTTGCCGACGAGGCACCACCCGCCACGGAAGATCCGCAAGTTTTGGTCCACGAGACCGAACGAACCCAATCGGCCGGCGCAGGATACGTTGTAGAACCCGGAGATAGTTTGTGGCAGATCGCCGCCTTCGTTCTCCGTTCGGGCAGCGGACAGAGTCCATCGAACGCCGAAATCGCTCGCTTCTGGCCCGCGATCTACGCGGCGAATCGGGCCCTCATCGGTGACAACCCGAACCTGATCTTCCCCGGCCAACAACTTCTGATCCCGGAGGGATGACATGGATGAATATGAGGAAATCCCCTGGAGCACACTGCTAACTGAGCATCGTCAAGGGCGTGCGAAGACGCTCTACATCGCAGCAGCCGTCATCGTCGCGGTCGTCGGGGGATTCGTCGGCGTCCGTTGGCTCACTGCACCGGGCCATGGGGAGCAGCCGGTGCTGGCCACCCCGG
Source organism: uncultured Acidimicrobiaceae bacterium (assembly GCA_964632475.1). Taxonomy (GTDB): domain Bacteria; phylum Actinomycetota; class Acidimicrobiia; order Spongiisociales; family UBA5794; genus JAHEEL01. The sequence continues at coordinate 25,850 of CAZWDQ010000003.1, read as the reverse complement.
TCGAGACCACCACGTCTGAGGCCGTGATTGTTGAGAGCAAATCGTCGACGACGATCGCCGCCCAGTCGGAAGCCGACCTCATGGCGGTCGTCCCCGCTGTCGCCGAACTCGCTGCCATCGCCCGAGCTGAGTGGTTCGTCACCGACTACTTCACCGTCGATGGGCCGATACCGGAGGAGCTGCCGTTGGCGTTCGTCAACGATGCCGCCGTCCCGGCTCTACCTACGGGTGACGGCATGGGAGTCTCGTATGTTGAGTGGGCGAGGGCATTCGACGTGCGGCCAACGATGAACGGCTACGCCATCTCCGTCGTCTTTCGAAGCCTTACCGAGGAGCCGGACGGTGCCTTTGTCCGCGGTCCCGTACGCGCTGTCGATGTGCTGATCGCCGTAGCGGATGGCGAAACCGCTGTTGAAGAGCTTCCGATTCCGATCCTTCCGCCGGTGTATCACGCCATCGACGGCTGGATGGTGACGACCGGGCAAGCGCACGATGAGGCGATCACCGCCACGCTCGACTACGCCGGGATGTTCGACGAGAACCCTGAAGTGATCGAGTCTGGCGCTGCAGGCCCAGAATGGCGCGTGGTCTTTACGATCGGTGATCGTTCAGGCAACCGCTGGCCGGTGGTCATGCGATCCGACACGATCCCTGGAGCGTAGGCGCCGGACCCCGCTGAACCGCAGCGGACGGCAACTACGCTGAGCGCCATGCAGCAACAGCGAACGCTCCGAGACGCCTGGATCTCGACCATGCACGACCTGGGAGCCGCGGGTGGTGCAGACACACTTCTCGTTGGCCCGCACGCCGAGATCCTCGCCGATCAGCTCCCGGAACCCACGGGTGGTACCGCGCTGGGCGTCGCGACCTTGGGTGTGGGGCCGGTACCGGACGGGGCCAGTCCGACTGCGACCGGATTCGAAGCGGATTCGTTCGACGCCGCTGTGCTTCTGTCCGCATGGGAGACCCCTGCCGGCATCGGCTCGGTGATGGAAGAAGCAATGCGTGTGGTCCGACCAGGTGGCACCGTTTGGATCGGAGACATCGATGCGAAGGCTCTCACCTCTTCGATGCCGGCGGCTCGGCGCTACGGGTTGTTCTACCGCAGCGAACCAGAGGCAGCGGCGGGCGCCCGTTACCGGTTTCGGGCGGCCGACGTGCTGGGCGTCGACGCCGTTCGAGCGGGTTTGCGAGACGTCACCGAGACCAAGGCCGATCTCCCGATCGCAGTGATCGAGTCCGCAGCAGACGGCGTCGAGGCAGTCCGGTCCGGAATCTGGCCCGGGACCGGTGCCCTTGATCCAACCGCGCTCGATCGACTGCTCGAACGGACCGGCGAGTCGCTGCAGCCGCCCGTGCGGTTCCCCATCGTCCTGACGCTCCCCTGGATCATCGTGAGGGGACAGCGGCCCTGACTGCCTCTCAGGCTCCGAATCGCTGTTCGAGGATGCCAGTTGCCTCAGGAGCGATAGCGTCCCACGATGTATCCGGCGTCTTGGACAGCGTCACGAAATCGGCCGTCATGAACATGCTCGTCACTCCGTCGATCGCGAGCAGCGCAGCGGCCATGGGATCGTCGATGTCGCTTCCGGCGACGAACGTTGCGGGACCGCCGACATCAACGCCAACGGAGAACTTCAGGGCATTGGGATTGGGTGTGTTGGAGATCTGTACTGCCATATCGTTCGCCGAGGCTAGCGCCCGCACAACCGAGAGCGGTCATAGCTCTCTTGCTGTTGGCGGTGGCCTGTTGTCTGTCTGCTCCCAAAGGAGCAGGCGATGATTCTCGGGGTCGACGTCGGAGGCACGTTCACGGATTTGTTCCTCTGGGACGGTTCGGAGATCCGCACGGCGAAGCTTCCGACGACGACAGCCGATCAGAGTGAAGCCGTCCTCCAGGGAGCAGCGGAACTCGCTGATCACGTCGAGACCTTCCTCCATGGGACGACGGCCGCAACGAACGCACTGCTCGAGAGAACGGGGGCGCGCACCTTGCTGGTGACATCCCCCGGATTCGAAGATGTCATCGAGATCGGCCGCCAGGATCGTCCGAGCCTCTACGACCCGTTCGTCGATCGGCCGGAGCCGCTCGTCGGGCGGGGCGACCGTGTCTCGAGTCTCGCGGATGTGGATCTCAGCGTCTTCGAATCCGTCGCCGTCAGCCTGCTCCGCTCATATGAGGATCCATCTCAGGAACAGGCGATAGGGAGCCAGGTGGCGCGACTCGCACCGGGGATCGCCGTGTCGCTTTCGAGCAACGTTGTTGCCGAGTTCCGAGAGTTCGAGCGGACTTCCACAACCGTTCTGAACGCGTATCTCATACCGATTGTCGCCGACTACCTCGCGAGACTCGAAGACGGCGTGCGCTCGAGCGGACTCGCCGATGCCGTCGCCGTCATGCGCTCCTCGGGGGGCCTGATCAGTGGCTCCGATGCAGCGTCTCTCCCGGCATCCATCTTGCTGTCCGGTCCGGCCGGCGGCGTTGTCGCTGCTGCAGCGATCGGGGCTGCACTTGGTCGCAACCACATCATCGCGTTCGACATGGGCGGTACATCAACGGATGTCTGCCGAATCCAGAACGGCAAGCCTGAGATCTCCTACGAACGGGCGGTCGCCGGATACCCCTGTCGGATGCCGTCCACCGCGATCCACACGGTCGGGGCAGGGGGAGGGAGCATCGGATGGATCGATCCGGGCGGCTCGCTTCGTGTTGGCCCCCGGAGCGCAGGAGCCGAGCCCGGGCCCGCCTGTTACAGGAGAGGTGGCAGCGAGACGACCGTCACAGATGCGAGCGTTGTCCTTGGCAGGATCGCTCCAGACGCCTCGCTTGGCGGCCGGCTCACGATCGACCGGCGCCTATCTGAAACGGTTGTCTCCGATCTCGGGGAGCCTCTGGGACTGACGGTTCATGAGACCGCCCTGGGCCTGGTTCGAGTCGTCGAGGAGGTCATGGCCGGGGCGATCCGAACTGTCTCCATCGAGCAGGGCACTGATCCTCGTGACGCCTGGCTTGTGGCATTCGGCGGGGCCGGTGGCCTTCACGCCACTGCACTCGCTAGATCGCTTGACATGGCAGGGGTCATCATCCCTCCCCACGGCGGAGTCTTCTCGGCTGCGGGCCTGCTGCTCAGTCCGCCCCGTGTCGACCTGGCGCGGAGCGTCATGCTTGCCGAGGGAGAGGATCCGGATGCCGTCATCGGCGGAATCGGCGACGAAGCGGCCCGACGTCTCCCCGGCGGAACCATCGAGACTCTCGTCGACGTTCGCTACGTCGGCCAATCCCACGAGGTCACCGTCCCGCACACCGTCGGGGACGGGTGGGAGGTGCTCGCCGAACGCTTCCACAGGCTGCACCGAAAGCGCAACGGTTTCTCCCGTCCTGGCGATCCGATCGAGGTCGTCACAGTCCGGGCGACCGCGACGGGATCGCCGGCGATCGAGTCAGAGACGGCGTTCTTCTGGTCACCGGTTGGCGACGCACGGATCGGAACGAGGATGGCGATCTCAGACTCGGGCCCGGTCGAAGTGAGTGTGTGGAATCGGGCCGCACTCGCCGTCGGGTCTCTGATCGACGGACCGGCCGTGATCGAGGAATCCGAGGCAACCACGTGGATCGGTCCGGGCGAACGAGCCGTGGTCTCCCCCTTCGGTGCTCTGGAGGTGACATGGTGACCGTCGATCCGATCACGCTCGAAGTAGCGAGGAACCGGCTGGAAGCCATCGCAGACGACATGGGGATCGTGCTGCGACGAACCGCGTATTCGCCGAACATCAAAGAACGAGCCGACTGCTCCGCCGCGTTGTTCGACCCGGCCGGTGAGATGCTTGCCCAGGCCGAACACATACCCGTTCACCTCGGATCAATGCCTGCCTCGGTTGCCGCGATGCTCGAACGGTTCGGAACCGACGTTGAACCGGGGACCCAGTTCGCCGTCAATGACCCATACGAGGGAGGGACGCATCTCAATGACTTGACGCTCGTTCGTCCCGTCTTCGTCGATGGTCTTGTTGTCGCTTGGGTAGCGAATCGTGCCCACCATGCAGACGTCGGTGGAGAAGCCCCCGGATCGATGCCGGCGCATGCCACTCGAGTTCAGCAGGAGGGGCACATCGTCTCACCGATGCCGGCGGTCCGCGATGGTGCGTGGATCGAGTCATTCATCGACCCGTTCATGGCGGCGACCCGAACCCCCGCCGAACGCCTCGGCGACCTTTCTGCTCAGATGGGAGCGAACGAGGCGGGGGCACTGCGGATCGAGCACCTTGTTACTTCCGAAGGCATCGACCGATGGCGCGCCGTTACCGCGGCTCTGCTGTCATACGGGGAGCGAAGAACCGCAGCAGCCATCGGGGAGCTACCGGATGGGACATATCGGTTCACCGACTTCCTCGAGTGGGGTGACGAGGATCTTCCGATCACCGCGACGGTCACGATTGACGGTGACCAACTCGAAGCGGATTTCGCAGGGACCACTCCTCAGATCGCTGGAAACATCAACGCCGTCCAGGCCGTCACGCGCTCATGTCTCTACTACGCAGTCCGGGTCGCGACTGATCCGACGATCCCGGCGAACGGCGGTTGCTATCGACCGCTGACCCTCACTACACAACCCGGGACGATCGTCGACGCAGAGCGACCCGCCGCCGTCGCAGCCGGCAACGTCGAAACGAGCCAGCGGATCGCCGACACACTGCTCGGTGCCCTCGCCCAGGCGGCCCCCGATCGGGTTCCCGCAGCGAGCCAGGGCACGATGAACAACGTGCTCATCGGCAACGACGAGTTTGCCTACTACGAGACGGTCGGGGGTGGCCAGGGCGGCCGACCCGGTAGCCCCGGCCAGTCGGGGATCCACACGGGGATGACGAATACGAAGAACACCCCGGTCGAATCGCTCGAAGCGCACTACCCGTTCAAGATCGTCACCTACCGGCTGCGGTCCGGCTCCGGCGGGCGTGGGCGCTATCGCGGGGGTGAGGGCATCGAGCGAGAGATCGAGTTCCAATCGCCCGCCACCGTGTCTCTCATGGGTGAACGCAGGCGTCTCCAGCCGTGGGGACTCCAAGGTGGTGAACCGGGTGGCGTCGGTGAAGACTGGCTGATCCGTGGCGGCGTCGGCGAGCGACTCCCCGGCAAGTGCACGATCGAAGTAGAACCGGGCGATCGCCTCCGAGTCCTGACCCCGGGCGGCGGAGGTTGGGGAACTCCCTGACCACATGGAAGCGATCGCTGTGACGAATGCCCTCCCTTCTGTCTCACGCGACTCTGGCGAGCAGTTGATTCTTGTTGGCCCACGCAACGGCGAGAGCGGCGACCAGGCTGAACACGAGGAACCCGACGGCGAATGGAGTCACGGTCTCTTTGATAGCGGTATCAACCAGCGGCGAGAGCAGAGCACCTCCCAGAAGACTGATGACGCCGATCGTCGATGCGGCCGTTCCTGCGGCGAACCCGACCTCATCGAGTGCACTCGAAGTCAGCAGCGGAGTCAGCGCTGTGTTCAGAGAGATCAACACGGTCGTCGTCACGAAGAAGAAGACGAACGTGGGAACGCCATCAGAGACGAGCGTGACGGTCACATTCACCACCGCTACGAGTAGCAACAGGGCGATGGTGCCGGCCGTTGTGCGACGCGTACCGATCCGCCTGACCAACCACACGGAGGCCATCGTGAATCCCGCCATCGTGACAGAGCCGGCAGCGAAGAACAGGAAGAATGTGTCGGCGCGACCGTAGATCTCTCCGTACATCCTTTCGGATGATGCCAGATAGGGGAGGAACGCTGCGCCCATGACCATCAAGGCAACCGAGTTGCCGAGTGTTCGTCGTGTTCGCAGGATCTCAAGGACTGTTCGTAACAGGGTTCGGATATCTATGGGGCGTCGATCACTCGGCTTGAGCGACTCGCTGAGTCTCGTGGCCCACAGAGCGACGATCACTCCGAAGACCGGCCCGACGGCGAAGGTGTACCTCCACGACCCGAACTGGAGCAGGGCTTGGCCAAGCATCGGTGCAAGCGTCGGCACGATCAAGAAGATGGTCAGGATGACGGCCATTGCCCGTGCCAGGACGTCTCCCCGGAATCGGTCGCGGAGAAGCGCCTGCGAGACGACCCGTGGCCCGGCCGCGCCGAGTCCCCAGAAGAATCGGCCCACGAGGAGCGCACCAAGCGATGTTGCCATCGTCGTGGCGAACCCGGCTATCGAGTAGAGAACCAACCCGGCGATGAACACCGGTTTGCGGCCGAAGCGGTCGGCGAGAGGTCCGTATACGAACTGTCCGACTCCGAGGCCTCCGATGAAGACCGTCACAACCAGCGCCACGGATGACGAGTCGGACGGCAATCCCAGGTACTCGCGAACATCACCGAACGCGGGGAGCATCGCGTCGATCGAAATAGCAGCGATTGCCGATGCCGCGGCCATCAGAACGAGGAACTCTCGACGGCCCTGACGACCCGCGGTCGAGTTCTTCCGTCCTGCGGGTGAGGGCTGATTCATGCCAGGGCAGACTACCCGGGGGCGGCGGCAGAACCCTCGCCGGAGTCATCTCCCGGTATCAGCACAATTCACGAACACGATCGCAGTTATGCCGGGACAAGGACGACGTGGAGTTCTCTCGGTCCGTGGACGCCGAGGGTGATCTTCTGTTCGATGTCTGCGGTTCGGCTTGGTCCCGTGATGTAGACGACGTTGGCCGCACCGGCGGCGTTGCTTCCCGACTCGGTGAGCCAGTGCATCGGGGAGCGGAAGATCCGATCAGCCGGGAGCAGGACCACGTGGATCAGGGGGATGAGTGAAGCCATCCGGGGGCGTCCGGCTCCGGAGCGGACCACGATTGAGCCGGTCTCGGCGAAGGCTGCTTCGGCCCCGGTGAGACCGTATTTCACATCGAAGTACTCCCGCTGATGGTCGAGTCTGCCCTCAGCCGAACGGGGGACGGTGCCGTCGGTCAGGCTGCATCCGGTGTTGAGGAAGCGCTGAGCAGCGCCGGTGATCGGGAGTTCCGGCTCCTCCCATGCCAGGAATGGGCCAGGGCCGTATCGTTCGATGATCTGATCGAGCGCTGCGAGCCCTTCTCCAATGTGCAGCGTTCCAGAGACCGTCTCGAGGGCGGTGGCGAATCGTTCGGTGAGATCAACGGTCGGTAGGTCCGGAGTGAGCGGGCCCGGGTCGGTTGCCGGTCCGTTCGGAAGGGTCGAGCGGTCGACGCTCGACCGCACCCGGGAGAGGAATGCTTCACGCTCCATGGTGCTTCTTCCACCAGCGACGGAACGACTGCCGCGAAGGTACCGGCAGATCCCGAACCGCGGTCCATGCACTTCCCGGTCCCGGGAGACGAGTGAACCAGCCGCCCCGCTTCGACGTGCCGGCCAGCGATGCTCCTCCGATCGCGCCGCGCCATATCACCGGACGTGTCGCCGAGAACTCGTACGCCTTGAGGGCCGGTCCGAGCCACGGGAAGGCATCACCGTTGGCCGCCACTCGCTCGCGCAGATTCACGAGCAACCGGGGCAGGTCGATGCGAGGAGGGCAGACCTCAAGACACGCGCCGCACAACGTGCAGGCGTACGGGAGTTGCTCCCTCCCCTCGAACCCGAAGAGGACCGGTGACAGAACTGCACCAATCGGACCCGGGTAGATATCGCCGTAGGCATGGCCACCGACTGCCCGATAGACGGGGCAGACGTTCAGACAGGCGCCGCACCGGATGCAGGCAAGCACCTCTGACACGTCGTCGTCGAGGACGGTCGATCGGCCGTTGTCGACGATGACAACATGGAGTTCGTCCGGACCGTCGGGATCGTCCAGTCTGCGAGGGCCGGTGATGAGATTCGTGTAGGTGGTCAGCGACTGTCCGGTGGCCGATCGGCCGAGGACCTCGAGCATGACGCCAGCGTCCTCCAGCGTCGGCACGACCCGCTCCATTCCCATCACCGCGACGTGGACGCGTGGCGCAGTCGTGGTCAGTCGGCCGTTGCCCTCGTTTGTGACGATGGCGATCGTGCCGGTTGAGGCCGCTGCGAAGTTGACGCCGGAGATACCCATGTCCGCCTCGAGAAAGATCCGGCGTAGGTGTTTGCGGGCGATCTGGTTGAGTTCGGTCGGCTCATCGGTGTATGGAACGCCGAGTTCGTCGGAGAACAGACGTCCGACTCCTTGCCTCGTCCAGTGCAGGACCGGAGCGACGATGTGGGATGGGCGATCATCGGCGAGTTGGACGATGAACTCACCCAGGTCGCTCTCGACGACCACTCGCCCGTCGGCCTCGAGTGCAGCGTTGAGTTCGATCTCCTCGGTCACCATCGACTTGACCTTGGCGATCCGAGCAGCGTCGGCGGCTTCGGCAACACCTCGGATGTAGTCGTTCGCCTCTGTGGCGTTTGCCGCGAAGAAGACGTGTCCACCGAGCGCCTCAACAGCGTCTGCGAACCGGGCGAGATACATGTCGAGGTTGGCGAGCGTGTGGAGGCGGATCTCGCGGGCACGATCCCGCATGGCATCCATCGCCGGATAGGCCTCGACCGCCACTGCACGCTTCTCGATGAGGTGACGGGCCCCATCCCCGACCGCCTTCGCCTTGTCGGAACCGACCTCGGCCGCCCCGCGCTCGGCGAACGTGGATGGTCCCGCGCTCACGAGTCCTCCCCGCCGGAAAGGATCTCAGCGATGTGACGCACCTCGACCGGCGTCCCCCGCCTCCGCATCCCTCCGGCGAGATGCATGAGACAGGACATGTCGTAGCCGACAAGCGTCTCGGCTTCCGTCGCTTCGACATGGTCGATCTTCGTGTCCATGAGCGCACCTGAGATCTCCGGCATCTCGACGGAGAAGAGGCCACCGAAGCCGCAGCACTCCTCGGCCGCCTCAAGCGGCTTGCGCTCGACGCCGACCTGATCGAGAACCCGCTCGCCGTACCCACCGAGACCGAGATGCCGCAGACCATGACAGGATGGATGGAATGTGACCGGGCCCGACTCAGACGACGTGAGTTCATCGAGGCCTATGTCATCGACGACGAACTGGGTGAACTCCCGAACCCGGGATGCCACACGGCGTGCAGCGGCGGCCTGATCCTCATCATCTCCGAGCACGTCCTCGTAGTGGTCGATGATCATCGCTGCACACGATCCGGATGGCACGACGATCGCTCCATCTGTTGCGTCGAGCACCGCGACGGTGTGTGCCGCCATCGCTCTTGCTTCGTCACGGTGGCCCGCGTTGTACGCCGGTTGGCCGCAGCAGGTCTGTTCCTCGGGGAACTCGACCGTGACTCCCTGCTGCTCAAGCACGTCGACCGCCGCCCGCCCGACCTGCGGATAGAAGGCGTCGACGATGCAGGTGACGAAGAGTTGTGTCGCCGCCGAGGGAGTGCTCACGGTGACCAACGATAGGCATCACAAGCGATGCCTCCAGCATCCCTGATGGGTTGTCGTCAGGAACGATTCACTACGCTGTCCACATGGACGTGGCCGCTCAACTGACCGAACTTCTCGGAGCGGCCAGGGTGCACACCCATCCGATCGACAGACTGATCTACGCCAAGGACTCCGGCGTGAGCTCCGGTGACCCGGCGATCGTCGTGCTCCCGGAGACCACCGTCGAAGTTGCAGCGGTCATGCGGATCTCTGCCGGTGCAGGAATGCCGGTCGTTGCACGTGGTGCCGGCACCGGCCTGGCAGGCGGGGCAGTACCGGCTCCAGGATCGGTCCTGGTAGTGCTCACCCGGATGAACGAGATCCTCGAGGTCGACGAGATCGGCCGGACGGCGTGGGTCGGGCCAGGCCTGATCAACCTCGACCTATCGGACGCGCTCGCCGACCGAGGCCTCCACTTCGCCCCCGATCCGGCATCCCAACAATCGTCGACGATCGGCGGGAACGTCGGGACGAACGCCGGTGGCCCTCACTGCCTCGCTGAAGGGTCCACGATCGCCCACATTCTCGGCGTTGAGATCGTCACCGCCGACGGCGACATCGTGATCCTCGGGGGCGAGTCGCCCGACCTTCCCGGATATGACTTGCGCGGGCTGATCGTCGGTTCGGAGGGAACCCTCGGGATCGTCACGAAGGTCCTGGTCCGGCTCACACAGAACCCTCCCGACACGGTGACCATGCTCATCTCGTTCGCCGAGATCGTTGACGCCGCGAAAACGGTGTCGGACATCATCAGCGGCGGTCTCGTTCCCGCGGCTCTCGAGATGATGGACGGTCCAATGATCGAGGCGGTTGAGAACTTCATCCACGCAGGTCTTCCGGTGGGAGCAGGGGCGGTGCTGCTGGCCGAGATCGCCGGGCACCCGGACGGCATCGCCGCCGAGGCCGCACTTGTCCGTGAGATCGCCCGGGCCAATGCAGCTACTGATATCCGCACTGCCTCGGACGAAGACGAACGCGCGTTGCTCTGGAAGGGACGCAAGTCGGCGTTCGGAGCCGTTGCGCAGGCAGCCCCCGATTACTACCTCAACGACACGGTCGTGCCGCGGACGCGCTTCGTCGAGGTCCTCGACGAGATCTACGCCATCGCTGACCGGCACGGCCTTCGGTTCCTCAATGTGTTCCACGCCGGGGATGGGAATTTCCACCCGCTGGTCTCATACGACGCGTCCGAGCCGGGCATGACCGACAAGGTCATCGAAGCCTCCCACGAGATGGTTCAGGTCGCAATCGCAGCGGGAGGGACGCTGAGCGGTGAGCATGGGATCGGCATCGAGAAACGGGATCTCATGTGGAAAGTGTTCAGCGCAGACGACCTCGATGCCCAGGCGAGGATCCGGGAGGCATTCGATCCGAACGGCCTCCTCAATCCTGGCAAGGTCCTCCCCGAGGGTTCGCGATGCTTCGATCGGCCGGCACGATGACGACGCTGCGTGCCACGACGCTCCGTCTCTTCGATCGGCTCCGCGATGAAACACTTGCTCTGGATGCCGAACACGTTGTCGCACCGTCATCGACCGAAGAAGCGGCGGCGGTCCTTGCGGCCGCATCCGAGGCAGGGATCTCCACGAGGTTCCTCGGCTCTGGAATCCATCTGGGTTACGGGTATCCGGTGGATGCCGATCTGGTGGTGACATCGACCCGTCTCAACAAGATCACCGACTGGCAGCCCGACGATCTCACCGTGGTCGTCGAAGCGGGTGTCGCCATTGAGCTGCTCGAAGCCGAACTTGCGTCGCGAGATCAGACGGCCGTGCTACCGGAATGGGCGAACGGAGCCACGGTCGGCGGCGCTATCGCCGTCGGCGTCTCCGGGTACCGTCGGCTTCGCTACGGGCCGACGCGCGACCGGGTCCTCCGGGTAGAGGTGGCCACTGGATACGGCAAGGTTGTGACGGGCGGCAGTCCCGTTGTGAAGTCGTCGACCGGCTACGGCAGTCCGCGTTTGATGACCGGGTCGCTCGGAAGCCTCGGGATGATCGGATCCGTGACATTGAGGCTGTGGTCCAACCCGCCTTCGAGTGCGACCGTCGAGGTCGACGATCCTGCTGCTGCATACATGCGAACGTATCGACCCCTTGCCGTTCTCGAGACTTCCGAAGGCTCGTACGTCTACCTCGGGGGCACCGACGAGCAGATCGAGGCAGTCGCCGGAGACGTTACCGGGGAGTCCCGGCCCGGCCATTCGTGGCCTGAGGCGATCACCGATTCGATCCAGATGGAGTTCCGCGTGCCGGCCCGCTTCGTCGAAGCAGCGATCGACCACTCCAGGAGACTCGGGGCAAGACGATGGATCGCCGAACACGGAATCGGGCGGGTCTCGACCGGGGTGCAGGACGTCGATGAGGCGTCGTTCGCATCTGCTCGAGCCTGGGCCGAATCTGTCGGCGGACGACTCGTCGTGACATCTGGAGTCGAGAGGCTCGATCCATGGGGATCACCGCCGGAGTCGATCGAGATTCAGCGGCGCGTCAAGCAGGCGTTCGATCCGTCCGGAATCTGCAATCCCGGCATCCTTCCGGGGCGGCTCTGATGGTCTGGGTCACCGACTTCGCACCCACCACCGCTGAGCTGAGCGCATGCATCGACTGCGGCCTCTGTCTCCCCGTTTGTCCGACGTTTCGGGTCACGGGAGACGAGTCGGCCTCGCCGAGGGGGCGCATTGCCGCGATGAGAGCTGTCAACAGCGGCGTTTTCGGTGTGGACGGGCGGTTCTCCGAGGTCATGGATCTATGTCTCCAGTGTCGCGCCTGTGAGGTGGCGTGCCCATCACTTGTGCAGTTTGGCCGCCTGATGGAAGGGGCACGCGCCGAGGTCACCGCCCAATTTCCGGACTGGAAGACGTTCGCAACACGAACGGTCTTCGGCCGTGCCGTCGCATCCCGGTCGATGGTTGTGTTGCTCTCATGGTTCGTTGGTGCAGTGCAGCGCACACATCTGATGATGGCTCTTCCCGGTGCGATGGAGAAGGGCGGTGCGTTGCGCAGCATCCCGCTGCCCGTGCCCGCCACGGCCGGTCACGAATGGCTGCCGGAAGGTGAACCCGTAGGAACGATCGGCTTCCTGTCGGGTTGCGTCATGGACCAGTGGTACTCGGATGTTCACGTTGCTGTTGTCCAGGTGCTCCGTACCGCCGGCTACCGGGTCGTGGCTCCGCCCAAGCAGACGTGTTGCGGTGCACTCGCCGCCCACGAGGGGGCCGCGTACGACGCGGCCAAGATGGCGAAGCAGAACACCGCAGCATTCGCCGACTACGACGTGGTCATTGTCGACTCGGCCGGTTGCAGCGCCCACATGAAGGCCTATGGAGATTGGGCGATCGGTGGCGAGGATCTGGCGGACCGGGTCGTTGACGCGAACGAGTTCATAGCTGGGCTGATCGGCGAGGGCTCGCTCCCGACGGCCTCAGGAGACAAGACGCCGATCGCGATCCAGGACCCGTGTCATCTCCGTCACGTCCAGGGGATCGTCGATGAGCCAAGAAGTATCCTCAGAGCCGCCGGGTACGAACCGATCGAGACCGACTCTGCAGGGATGTGCTGTGGCGCTGCCGGGGCCTACCAATTCTCGCACCCCGACATGTCTGGCGAACTAGGTCGACTGAAGGCAGATCAAGTCGAGGCAACGGGTCTGTCCCTTGTGGCGTCTGCAAACCCAGGTTGTGAGATGCAATTGAAGGCGTACCTCGATGACGACATCAAGGTGGTGCACCCGATTGAGGTGTACTGGGAAGCGATAGACAAGAGACACGAGACTTGAGACCCGAAGTGGCCCTCTTCTCTTGTCTCACATCTCAAATCTCTCCCGCATACACGTGCATCAGGGCTGTCTCGAAGCCGAGGCGTCTGGCTGCTCTCACTAACCAGTCGACGTTGGGAATCCAGACGGTGATCGACTCGGATCCGGACCCAATCGCTCGATCGATGAGCGACCGGAGGAGATCATCGGCGTCTTCTCTGCGGGTCTCGAGCCAGGAGACCTCGAATCGGGAATCGGGCCCCGCTGAGGCGAGGGCCCAGCCTGCTCCGATCTCCCAGAACGCACTCCCTCGGGCGGCGGCGATCAGGTCTTCGATCGTGAGGCGTCGGAATGACCATCCCACGCCGAAGAGGCCACGCGATGCCCGACCCAACTCTCCTACCGACCATGAGGCGAACGCTGGCTGTGCTTCGGCTGCGCGTGCCGGACGGGAACGAAGTCTCGAGGGAAGCCGGCTTCCTCCGTTGCCGTCCGGGGATGGAGATGCATCGCCGACAGACTTCGAGCAACGCACCATCGAGGCGACCCGTCTGCGACCGGTCTTCTCGACGTGCCGGATCGATGCCTCGTTCCAGTCTTCGACCAGGAGACGGCCGACGGCGGCCCCCTGCTCACAAGCCCAGGCGCGCAGCGCAACCGACACCTCGGCTGCGATTCCACGGCCTCGATGACTCGGGTGGACTCGGGCGGCATGGAACCACGCCTCCGACGGCGAGAGCATCCTGGCTGCAGCTAGTGCGATGGGACGTTCATCGTCGCCGACAGCGACGACAACGAGCATGTCGGAACGATCCAGCCATCCGTCGAACTCGTCGGCGATGTAGTCACCCCACTCGAAGGTGTCGTGGGTGAACTCGACGATCGCCTCCCGGTCGGAAGGGAGCGCCGGTCGGACAGAAACTGCGGAGTCCATGTCACCACTCTACGACGGAGAGCAGGCAGCGAACAGCCACAGCCAGACTCAGGATTGGAGTGATCCTCAGCCTCCCACCTCGGGCTGCTCAGTAGCGAGCCAAGGCCCGGGCTCTCTCCACTATGCCGTCGACATTGGGGATGATCTGCTCCTCGAGCGTGGCGGCATATGGGAACGTCGGGACTTCCGGCGATGCATACCGGCGGACCGGTGCATCGAGCCAGTCGAAGGCACGTTCCGAGATCTGTGCGGACACCTCTGCGCCGTATCCGAGGAACTCGTTGTCTTCGTAAACGATCAGCACCTTGCTCGTTCGCTTGACCGCTGCTTCGATCGTTGGCCAGTCGAGCGGTTTCAGCGAGCGAAGATCGATGACGGTCGCGTCGATGCCCTCTGCAGCGAGGCGGTCGGCGGCCTCAACCGAGAAGTGGGCCATCGATCCGTAGGAGATGATCGTCAGATCGTCACCCATCCGTCGCAGCGCAGCTTGACCGATCGGGACGCGATGGTCGCCTTCCGGTACCGGCCCGACGGCGAGGCGGTAGAGCTTCTTCGGCTCGAGGAACATCACCGGATCGGGATCGTCGATCGCCGAGAGGAGCAGCCCCTTGGCATCGGCCGGGGTTGAAGGTGTGACGATCTTGAGGCCCGGTACGTGGGCATAGAAAGCCTCGATCGACTGCGAGTGGTAGAGAGCTCCGTGGATTCCGCCCCCGTACGGCGTGCGGATCACCATCGGGCAGCCCCAGCGACCGTTCGTCCGGTAGTGGATCCGGGCAACTTCGGAGAGGATCTGATCGAAAGCAGGGTGGATGAAGTCGGCGAATTGGATCTCGGCGATCGTCTTCGTCCCAGTGGCTGCGATTCCCACTCCGAGGCCGATGATCACCGACTCCGCCAAAGGAGCGTTGAACGAACGCTCGGACCCGTACGCATCAGTGAGTCCGGCCGTTGCCTTGAAGACCCCACCCTTCGGATCAGCCACGTCCTCACCGAAGATGACGGTCTGCGGATCGCGCCCCATCGCATAGTGCAGCGTCCGGTTGACGGACGTAATGAGATTGATCTCCTCACCGGTGGTCGCAGGCGCCATCGTCTCGACGGCGATAGAGGGAACGATCGGGTTCGCGTAGACATGACTGGTCGCGTCGGTCGGATCAGGGGCACTCTCTGCTGTTGCTGCCGCCCTGCTGATGAGGTCCGTGACCTCAGCCTCGAGGCGCTCTTCCGCCGTGGCATCGAGGGCGCGCTGTTCGACGAGGTACTGGTGGAACTGTGGGATAGGGTCTTTCCTCCGCCACAGTTCGACCTCTTCTCGCGTCCGATAGAGCTTGTCGTCATCATCGGATGTGTGGGCGTAGTACCGGTAGGTCTTCGCCTCGATCAGCGTCGGACCTTCCCCTGCTCTGGCCCGGGCCACGGCCTCGGTCGACGCTGCGTACATGGCGAGAACGCTGTTGCCGTCGACGACGACTCCCTCCATCCCGTATCCCTCAGCACGATCTGCGACCTGGCCAGCGACCTCTTCCGCAGCCGGCACGGAGATCGCGTAGAGGTTGTTCTGGATGACGAAGATCACAGGAAGTTTGTGAATCCCGGCGAAGTTCATGGCTTCGTGCCAATCGCCCTCAGACGTCGAGCCTTCTCCGCCCGAGACGTAGACGACTCCGTCAGAACCGCGTCGTTTGAGTTCGTACGCGATGCCGACCGCATGGGGATACTGCGTCGCGATCACGGACGAATGGGTGAAGAGATTCAGGTCCGGCTCGGACCAGTGGTTCGGCATCTGCCGGCCGCCTGATGTGGGATCGGCCGCCTTGGCGAATTGGCCGAGGAAGATGTCTTCGGCCGACACTCCCAGACCGATGTTGAAGGCGATATCGCGGTAGTACGGCAATGACCAATCGCGCTCCGGATCGAGGGCGGCGGCGATACCGATCTGCGTGGCCTCGTGACCCGACACAGAAACGACGAACGGGATACGACCTTGCCGGTTCAGGGCCCAGATCTTCTCGTCGAGGCGCCGCGAGATGAGCATCTTGCGGTAGAGATCGACGAGGTCCTCTTTCGTCAGTCCAAGGCCGAAGTGGTCGATCCGGCTGTCGAATCCTGTGGTCACGACGCTCCTCTCACTTCTCGCTTCGCGGCTTCCTGTAACGGAGATCTCCGACCTGATCGATCCTTCGCTGAGCGAACCTCACGGCAGCGTCATGCGTGTTGACACCGTCGCTCTCGGCTGTCTTGAACACGGCAATGAGGTTGTCGTGGATCCGATCAACCATGGCTCCGGCGCGTTCTGCCGAGTAACCGCCGGTCTCAGCCGCGATGTTGATCACGCCGCCCGCGTTCACGACGAAGTCCGGGGCATAGAGGATGCCTCGCTCGACGATCCGCTTGATGTCGCTGTCAAACGCAAGCTGGTTGTTGGCGCAGCCGGCAATTGCGAGACAACGCAGGCGAGGGATTGTCGCTTCGTTGAGTGTGGCGCCGAGGGCGCACGGGGAGAAGATGTCGCACGCGACGTCGTAGATTTCGTCGACCGAGACCTCCGTCGATCCGTAGGTTTCAACGGCATGCGTCATCGAGTCAGCGTTGGCATCGGTGACAACCGTCTCTGCGCCGACCTCAGTGAGACGTCGCGCGAGGTCCATTCCGACCTTCCCGACACCCTGAATTGCGATGCGGCGGCCCGCAAGGTCAGCCGATCCCCAGAGGCGCTCTCCGATCGCGCGGAACGAGGCCATGACCCCGCGTGCGGTGGCGGGGGATGGGTCGCCCGATCCACCCTCTGAGAAGGGGAGGCCTGAGACCCAAGGGGTCTCTATGGCAATCAGCACCATATCGTCGGTCGTCGTCCCGACATCAGCCGCCGTGACGTATCGACCGCCGAGGGAGTCGACGACGCGCCCGTATGCACGGATCAGACGCTCGCTCCGGATCGTGGCTGGGTCACCGATAATCACGGCCTTGCCCCCGCCGAGGTCGAGACCGGCGGCGGCAGACTTCAGGGTCATTCCCTTGGAGAGTCGAAGGACGTCTCGCAGCGCCGCTTCTTCGTCGGCATATGGATAGAAGCGAGTCCCGCCGAGGGCGGGACCGAGGGATGTGTTGTGAATCGCGATGATCGTCCGCAGTCCACTCTCGCGGTCTGCGCCAAAAAGCACTTCCTCATGGGATTCGGTACCGATCGCTTCGAATACTCCCAACGCGGCTCCTTCCGACGTACCGTCAAGGACACGGTTCGAGATGTAGATAGATTCTACCTGAGACGTTCCCCATCAGTTCCGGGACCCTCGCCGGTACCATCGCTCGATGATCAGTACGGCCTACCTCAGGGTTTTCGTCGCCGGCGACGCCGCCGACACCGAACCGTACGACGACGCGCTCGCCGACGACAACCCGGTCCGATCTGATGGCCGATTCGTTTGGGACGAATCGCTGCGAGAGGATGCCTTCGTAACGATCTGGAACGGTGTCTCGTACATATGCCCGCGCAACACCCGGCTCCGGATGGTTGAAGGCGTGCTGGCTTTCTCGGGGACGTATCCGAAGATTCCGCTCGTGGGCGAAGATGAGCGCAAGTCGTTCAAGCGAGAGTTGGCTGGTCTTCGCTCCGCCGGCCGGAGAAGTCACATCCTTGCCTCCCCTTGGCATGTTCCGTTGCGCTGGTTCGGTGCGTTCAGTCCCTCTGAACGGGAGATCTACGGGCGCCGCGACGGTCTCGGGATCCGATACCGGACGGGCCTCGGTGAGGCCGTCGATCGCATCGGTTGGGCCGTCCGCGTGCTCGACGGCGCCGGGTTTCCCGAGCCGGTCATCGACCAGGTGCGTGATCTCGAGCAGTGGCTGGCGGAGTTCCCCGCCGGATCGATGCTGGAACTCGACTACGCCTCCGTGGCGGGCCACTTCGCCGATACGGATCTCACCTTCGACGAGTCCGCAGAGGACGTTCGCCGGAGTCTCGAGGCGCTCGAGAGCGGAGACGGGGATGAGTCTCGCGCCGCATACGGAAAGGTGTCCAGACGATGGGCCAGCCGTCAGGCGCTCACCTTCGCAAACTGACGCTCGAGCGCCTGTGCCGATCATCGGGATGGACGGCTTGGGTATCCTCTGCACTCCTTCGAAAGGACCGACATGACCAGCGACTACCCGGCCGTACCGGAACCCGTTCCCTCCGAATCACGCGGCTGGGCAACAGCAGCGCACCTCGTTCCGTTGATCGGGCTCAGTTTCATCGGCCCACTGGTGATCTGGTTGATCAAGCGCGACGAAGACTCGTTCATCGAGTACCACGCACGAGAGGCTCTGAACTTCCAGATCTCTCTGATCATCTACGTGATCGCCTCGGTGCTCCTCATGTTCGTTCTGATCGGATTCGTTTTGATCTTCGTCGTTCTGATCTTCGCCCTCGTGGTGATGATCATCGCCGGGATCAAGGCCGCGAACGGTGAGTTCTATCGGTACCCACTGACCCTTCGCTTCGTCACCGGCTGATGGGCGAAGACGCCGCAACCTGGAAGTTCGTCGTCGGGTACCTCGTGTGGCTCCTTGCTTCAGCGGCGATCGCTCTCACTGCCGGTCTGCTTGTAGGGGCTGTCGCGACGACCTTCGGAGTCGAGTTCAACTCTGAGGGCCATCAGCGCTTGATAACGATCATCGCCGCGATCTGCTTCGTGCTGCTTGCGGTCATTCCGTTCGTTGTGAAGCGCCGGGTGGACCGTTCTTCTTTGGAGGCCCAAGGCTGACGATCACCGCGTTGGTGAGTCCTTCGATAACGGTTGCCCCATTGGCCGAAGACGCCCGTCAGGTGCCCCAAACGACCTCGGGCTGCTCGGATGCCACCGGGGCTGTGATGGTTTTCGGGCGCGTGTTCGTGTTCTCGGCGGCATACCATCTCCACATGGATCGAAACCCGCTGCCCCGGATCTCAGGCGTGTCGTGGCGCCCACTCGTCCCCGATGACGCCGTGGCGATGGCGGATCTCCACAACGCCTGCAATGCGGTTGATCGGACGTTCCTCACGACGCCCGGTGAGATGGCGGAAGAATTCGACCGCTTTGGAGAGGATGCCAACACCGATTCGATCGGTGCCTTCGGACGGAACGGAGAGATGCTCGCCCTCGGATGGTCGCTAGTACCGAAGACCGGCAGAACCGAGCATCGCGCCTTCGTCTGGCTGCTCGTTCATCCGGGCGTGCGCGGCCGAGTCGAAGACGAACTTGTCCACTGGATCGAGGCAGTGGGGACTAACCGTCTGCGGTCGTTCGACGGCGAACTCCCTTGCTCTCTCTACCGCTACGACATCTACGAGTGGATGACCGACGAGCAAGACCTCTTCGAGCGACACGGGTACGATCGGGTCCGCTACTTCACCGAGAATCTGCGTGACTTGTCGCTCCCCATTGAGGATGCGCCACTCGATGATCACTGGACCGCGCTCCGGTGGTCGAAGGAGACAGTGGCGGACTCGCTCGAGGTTCACAATGCGGCGTTCGAGGACCACTGGGGATCACAGCCGTTCGGGTTGGACCACTGGGAGTCGTTCCACGCTGGTGACTTCTTCTTGCCGGACACGTCGTGGGTCATCTACGACCAGGAAGCACCGGTCGCGTACATGTCGTGTTCGAAGTACCCCCACGATTGGGCTGATCGGGGGCGGACCGAAGCGTGGATCGAGGGTATCGGTACGATCAGGAGCCACCGCGGTCGCGGGATCGCTTCGGCTCTCATCACGATGGCCCTGAGGGACTTCAAGAGCGATGGCATGGAGTACGCCGTGCTCGGGGTCGACTCGGAGAGCCCGACAGGGGCGAATCGCCTCTACGAACGGCTTGGGTTCGTGCCGGAGAAACGGATGATCACGTACCGCAAGTCGGTCGGCTGACGTCGTTTGTGCCTACGACCAGGCCACGAGACACAGCCGATGCTTCTGGGGCCTCAGACGCGACGGACCCCCCTGCGGTGCAGAGGGTTCGATTCGTGGTCAGGGGCAGGTTCGAACTGCCGACCTCTGGCTTTTCAGACCCATAGTGGATGTCGCGCTTCGTCCCAGTACGGGTCACGGGGTGCCATTTCGTTGGATTTGTGACACCCAGCGCGATGTACTGAAACCCCGTGAATTCGCCGAATGGCACCTGGAGGGCACCTGTGAGCCGATTTCGGCACGCTGGGTCTCAGGGCCGCTGGTAGGCGAGGTGTGCGAATACCGAGGTCGTGGCGGGGCCGGTGCGGCCGGGTTCGATCTGGCTAGACGTCGGAGCTAAGCCAGAAGGCCATTGCGTGTGCTTGATGACCATGGAGGAGGAGGAATCGAGTGGAGTTTCGTGCGCTGGGCCCGCTGGAAGTCGTCCATAAGGGTCGGCCGCTCGATTTGGGTCCCCACTAACAGCGGTCATTGCTGGCGCTTCTGCTGATACACGCGGGAAGCAGATCGTCGCGGCTTCGCCTTCCCCGAGGCCACGTCGTGCCCGCGCCTCCCAGGTCCGACATTGCGCCTCTTCGAGCATGAAGTCCAGCACCCCGAGCCGCTCACGAGCGCCACGGAGGATCCCCGCCGCCGCGGCGTAGTCGCCGGCTGCCAGAGTCAGCAGCCCTTCGCCTGAGGTCCGCAACGCCCGGACGATCGGGCTTGCCTCGTTCTATCGTGGCGCTAGCCCGCCGAGAACACCGCGGCCCACCACAGCGCCGGGGTACCGACCGGGCCGTTGAGCTGGCGCCACAGGTCTGGTCCGGTGAGCGCCTTACCGTGGGGTGCGATGAACGCGTGGATTTCGGCGCCAAGCGGATTTTCCAGCGCTGCCCCGGTGGACGGATCCTGTCCCAGCCGCACAGCTCCCGCGAACTCGATTTCAGACTCGTCGGCGACGCGCCCGTCTGCCTGGTACATCCCGCCCTGAGCGGCCGCGTCTGCCGTCAGGTCATCGGCATCGCAGGCACTGTCGGTGCATAGGTCCGGGTTGTTGAAGACGGCCACCCACAGCGTGAAGGCTTCCGGTTCGTCTTCGCTTCCTGGGGAAACCTCAGGGTGCGGGGTGCTCCACGGCGGCACCATTTCAGCGACCGGGTACTCATAGCTGCCCGGAGGCGGAGTGGGGACCGTTTCGCGCAAACGAATCCCGTCTGCGGTACGCACCAGCTCGGCGCCGTCGACGGCCAGGATGGACTCGCTAGCGCCTTGCTCCATTACGTTCGAGACTTCTCCCTTGGCCTCATCCCCTCCGCAGGAGGTCAACGCCAATGTCGCCACCACCAGGCCGATCCCAGCGGCTTTCGACTTCCGGCTCGATCTGATGGCGGCTTTTCTCGAGGTTGGTGGCGAAATCGTTTGGTTCATGATGCGGGACTCACAATCACTGGTAGGAAGTCGGCAGGGAAGTACGTCGGTTCGAGGAAGAAACAATTGGGCACGAACGGCGTGCCGTCCATAACAGCGGAGACCGCCGTCGATGCCTGCGGCGCTGTCAGTGACAGGGCAAGCGGCTTGCCCAACGACGGCGGAATGCCGGTGGCTGCCTCTCTGGCGAGCTGATCCAGCCCGGTCCCGAGTGCAATGGGGCTGACCGCAATCCCGCCGACTTGGTCGGTTTGACTATCCATGCGAACGATCACGCGATCGCCGCGCGGGATCCGGATCCGGCCGTCGATCTCCTCGGCGCCTTCGACTTTGGTTACCCGGCAGAAGTCGCTACCCAACACCATGTGGATGGTGACATCGGCATCGTACTGCCAATCGGGACCAGCTTCCGCATAGGGCGGTAGCGGAATGTGGTCTATCAACATCTCACCCTCCATGATGAGGACCTGGCCGAGGATGCCCAAAGTATCGAGATGGCCTCCGGTATCCGCCAGTCCTACGCCGTCTTCAACGAGCCCGAGTTCGACATCGCCCGCCGGCAATTCGCCCGCAAGGAACGCTTCGACGGTATTGACGACTGCCGAGTCGTAGCGCTTGATTGCCGAGGCGAGCACATATGCACCGTCTTCTGCGGAAGGTGTTGTCAGCGCCTGGTCGACCTCGGAACCGATAACCCACAGGTGCCGATCGCCCGTCGACATCTCTCGGGCGGCCTGGAGGATGCCGGCACTCGAATTGCCTGCGTTGTGATAGATGACGTCGACGCCCGAGGCGTACATCTCGACCGCCAACTGGTAGGCGAGGTCGGGGCTTTCGTTGCCCTTGACCCAGGGCACGTCCACCGGGCCGAGGTAGCGAGAGTCGACCTTCACTGCGGCGTCTTCAAAGGTGGCCCCGCGCTCAAAGCCGACCCGCGAGCTTTCGGTGACGCGTGTTTGAAATCCGCCGATGAATCCAACGGCCGCGGACTGCGATGCCAAAGCGGCGGTGACGCCTGCCAAGAATGCGCTGTCCTCGACCGCAAAGTGCATCTCAGTGATGTTGGCGGCAGGGACCTTGATCAGCACAGGGTCGATGCCGACGAATCGGACGTCCGGGTATTCGGCGGCCACTAGCTGCACCTCCTGGTCGAAGTCGCTGCTCACGACGATCAAGTCCGCACCGGTGCTGGCGAGCTCACGGAGGTCGGCGACCGGGTCGATGAGCGGCTGGCGCTGCTCGATATCCACCTCGAATTGGTCAGCGGCAGACGCCACGCCCGCCACCATCAGATCGTTGATGCCGAAGTCCCCGGTCGCACCGTGGACCGCAACGATGCGGGGTGGGTTGCCGGCGAAAGCGGCAATCAATGAAGCCACGGCGACCACGCTCAGCAGCGCCCCGGCGACGGCCCACCCGCGCAAGCGACTCTTGGCCTGCCGGTCGAGCTTGGACTCGCGAGCGGTCCGCTCGGCCTCGGCGGCGAGCTGCTCCTCCCGCTGGGCGATAGCGTCGTCGAGGAAGTGCTGCTCGCGGCTCGTCAAACGCAGCGTGCTGCTGTTGGCCCACTTCTCGTAGTCGGAGAGTCGCTTACCGGACAACAGATAGTCCGCCTTCTCCTCGGCGGCGTGCCACTCGCCGAGCGCGGTCAGGAAGCGAGCGTGGCGGATGACGTCGTCGCGCCCTTCCTCGATCCATTCCGTCAGGCGCGGCCACTCGTGGAGCAGCGCCTCGTGGGCGACTTCGACGGTCGGTGAGCCGCTGGCGTAGTCACGGTCGAACGTCAACAGGCGGAACGCTGCGAACTTGTCGAGGACCGACTGCAAGTCCACAACGTCCTCAACAATGGTGACGATTTCGGAGGCGGCCACACGCCGCCTGCTCCACGCTCCGGCCTCGGCGATCGTCACTAGGCGCAGGAAGAGCTGCTTGCAGGCAGTCTGCTCCGAAGGGGTTAGCCCCAGATAGATCTCTTCGGCACGCCGGGTGATAGCGCCGCCGACACCCTGCATCTCTTGATATGCCTGGGCCGTGAGTAGGGCGCCAGCTCTTCTGTCGAATAGTTCGGTGAGAGCGTATTGGAACAGCGGCAGACCGCCACTCTGGCCTACAACGTCGCTGAGCAGCCTGTTCAGCAATTCGGGTTCGAACTCAACACCGGCGAGCTCGGCCGGGCCCTCAGCAGCCTCTTCCAGCTCGTCTGGCGTCAGCGGCACAACGTTGATGATGCTGTCGCCAAGCATCGCTGCAAAACTGCCGTAGGCGAGCGGCCGATCGTAGAAGTCGGCGCGCAACGCGAGAGCGACGACGATGCGGTTGTGTGGATCGGTCAGTGCCACTTCGAGGTTGCGAACGAACCGTAACCGCTCCGGCTCGGATTCGACGAGAGTGAACAGCTCCTCGAACTGGTCGATTACCAGCAGAAGACGACCAGAGTGTTCCGGCAGTAGCCGTAGTCCGGCTCGGAGTAGTCCGTCCTCTGAATGGTCGAGGAGCTCCGCAAGGCTCTCGGGGGAATCGAGTGTTGATCGCAGCAGCGCCACCTCCAACTCCCTGAACGGGTGCGACCCGGGAACCATCTGAGCGACGAGCCAGTCGTCGGGATCGCCGACCGCACCCTTGCGCATCGTCGGGATCAGGCCGGCGCGCAACGCACTCGATTTACCCGAGCCACTGGCACCCACCAACGTCACCAGACGATTGCCTGCGGCGAGACGGCGCACGATTTCAGAAGTCAGGCGATCCCGTCCGAAGAACGCGGCGACATCTCCCTCAGTGAATGGCTGCAGACCCTTGAAAGGGTTCTGGGTCTGTTGCGCCGGTTCGAGGGAAGCAGGCTCGCCGAACGGGTTGAGGCGGGGATCGTGCAGCAATACCTGCTCTTCGATGCGCCGCAGCTCAGGCGAAGGCTCGATACCAAGCCCTTCGCCGACCGTGCGTCGGTGGCTTTGGTAGGTGCGCAGCGCATCTGCCTGTCTCCCCGAGCGGTACAGGGCGATCATGAGCAGCTCGACCGGTCGTTCCCGCAGCGGGTTGGCCCGCATCAGGCCATCGAGCTCTCCGATGACCTCCCGCTGGCGACCAGTGCGAATCTCAGCGTCGACACGGTCTTCCGTAGCGGCCAGCTGCATCTCGCGCAAGCTGGTGATCTCACCCTGGGCGAAGTCGTCATAGGTGAAATCCTCGTAAGGCTCGCCCCGCCACATCGCCAGTGCGTCGGTCAGCAGCTCGGCGGCAGCCGTTGGGTTGTCTCGCACCAGGGCGCGACCTTTCTCCACCAACGCGCCAAAGCGGTGGGCGTCGACGTCGTCAGGGTCGATGGTGAGGGCGTAGCCGTGATCGCGAGTCACCAGGACAGTGCCTTTGGAGTGCGCGGCGCGAGTCGGCTCGAGAGCACTGCGCAGCCGGGAGATGTACACCCAGAGAGTCTTTTCCTTGCCCTCAGGATCGTTCGCCCACAGCTCGTCGAGGATCCGCTCGGTCGAGACGACCCGGCCGACGTTGGCGAGGAGGATGGCCAGGAGTGCACGTTGTTGCCTGGCGCCGATGTCAACCGGCGAACCATCGTCATCAAGTACCTCGACAGAGCCGAGGACTCGGTACTCCATTGGCCCCTCCCATGACAACCATACGCACCCGAAACCCCACATTGTGAGGAGACCACGGCGACCTTACTGGCGGCTTAACGCCAGAAGCCATTGCCCTGCAAGCATTTGCTAAGTAGCCATCAAGGCTTCGCGTGTTGCCTGGCGCTACGTCTAGGGACAGGAGATCCCATGCGCAAGAAAGTAATCGTGGCAGCAACAGTCGTTTGGATGCTGGCGGCGTTGGCGCCGGCGGCAGCGGCTCCGGCCAGTCATGAGAGATCGACGATGCTGACGCTTCCCCCCCCCATGATTGAAGTGGAAGGATCCTCGATCGATCTGACCGCAACGACCCACAGGGCCACCATCAGGGTGAAGACGAGCGGCCTTGTTCCGGGGAACGTGTACACCCTCTGGGGATTCTCGTTCTCGAAACCAGGCAATTGTCTCGATGGTTGCGGGTCCGACGATGCCGAAGAGCGGCCCGACGCAGTCGGGTTCAAGGTGCAGCAGATCGCTGGACATGTGACCGGCCAAAGCGGCAACGTGAACTTGGCAGGCAGCATCTCTGTTGAGAACGCCCAAGGTGCGGAGTACCACATCGTGGTCGCCGAGCATGGCGCCCTCGATCCGGAGAACATGCCGGAAGCAATCAAGAGCGCCGGCCCCGGTGCCCAGATCGGGTTCCTCGGCCTTCCCGGCTAGCCACGAATCGGAGGCGGACAGAGGCGCGGCCCGTTGAGGGTCGTGCCCTGCCGCCTGCGTGCAGGAAGCAGCACATTGACTCACGTAGGACCGAGAACAGCACGACCAAGGAGGGGCCCATG
>CAZWDQ010000002.1:32211-61467 GCA_964632475.1 uncultured Acidimicrobiaceae bacterium | reverse complement strand
CGTTCATAGCGAACGTGCCTGACATCTACACGCTGGTTGTAGCGGAGTAGCGCTACCCGCTACCAGCCACCAGCAAGAAGGCGGGAGTCTTCACCGATTGCCGATTGCCGATTGCCGAATACCGGTCCCTACTTGATCCCGGAGTGCATGAAGCTCTGGATGAAGCGGCGCTGGAAGGCGAGGAATACGATCAGGATCGGCGCGGCGACGATGAGGGTTGCGGCAGCCAGCAGCGACCATCGGGCGCCGATTTCGCCGAGCTGTGTGAACCGTGCCAGACCGGCAGTGAGCGGACGAGACTGCTCGCTGTTGGTAATGATCAGCGGCCACAAGAACGCGTTCCAGTGGAATGAGACCGACGCCAATCCGAATGCGACGTAGGTTGCTGTCGATGGCGGGATGTAGATGTTCCTGAGGAGCTGCCACCAGTTGCAGCCGTCGATCACACCGGCGTCGACCAACTCGCGGGGCACGTTCAAGAATGCCTGGCGCATGAGAAACGTGCCGAACGCAGACCCGAAGAAAGGAATCGCAACGGCGAGACGGGTATCGAAGAGTCCCAACTGGCGAATGGTCGAGAAGTTCGGAGCGAGCAACACGGCCGTCGGGATCATGAGCTGAAGCAGGATGAAAAGGAAGAGGAAACGCTTGCCCCGGAACTCATAGTTGGCGAACGCAAACGCCGCAAGGGTGATCGTCACTAGTTGCACCCCGAGGACCATGCCGATGATCACGATGGTGTTCACGAAGTAGCGGCCGAACGGTGCCAATTCGAAGGCCTTCGCGAAATTCTCCAACGTCAGCGGGAACGCCAACCAGACATCTCCAGGCCCCATTGGATTGGCCGCCGGTCGCAACGAGGCGACGATCAGCCACAGGAGCGGGACCGCCCACAGCACGGCAAGAACGATCGTCGCGATCGTCAACGACGATCGCGAGACTCGATCCTTCCATCCCCGTGCGGGGCCCGTGCTAAACATCATCCCCACCCCGTTCCGATACGACGAAGTTCGAGATGGTGAAGGCGAGCAGGGCGACGATGAGGATGATCGTGATGGCCGCCGCCTGTCCGACATCGGAGTTCTCGAAACGGACGTGCCAGAGATGGAAGAGCAGCACACTGCTCGACTCGCTCGGTCCACCGTTCGTCAGCACGAAGACGTGGTCGATGTCGCGGAACGCGCCGATGAACGCCACCGTTGTGACGAACAAGGTCGTCCGTCGGAGCAAGGGGAACGCCATGCGCCAGAGGCTCTGCCAACTGTTGGCCCCGTCGATGGCTGCTGCCTCGAAGACGTCGACAGGGAGACTCTGGAGACCTGCCAGATAGAAGATCATGAAGAATCCGGAGTTCTTCCAGACGATGACGATCATGATCGTCCACAGCGCAAGTGTCGGATTTCCCGTCCAGTTCTGCGGGCCGTCGTACCCGAGGAAACGCAGGGCCGAGTTGAAAAGTCCGTAGTCCGGGGTGAAGAAGAAGAGCCAAACGGTTGCGGCAGATACGAGCGGGATCATTGCCGGATAGAAGAATGCGAGTCGGGCCACGCCCATTGCGCGGAGCTTCCGATTGACGAGCAGTGCTAGGAAGAAAGCAAGCAGCACGCTGGCCGGGACCGTGATGGCAACGTAGAGGGCGGTGTTCTTCAGGACACGCAGAAAGCGGTCGTCGGTGAACAGATCGGTGTAGTTCTCGAGACCGATGAAGGTCGGCTCCCTGAACTTGATGATGTTCAACCGTTGTCTAAAGAAACTCTGATAGAGGGCGAGGAGCGTGGGCCAGACCGTGAATGCCGCGACGAAAACGAGCGTCGGGAGCAACAACAGGTACGGAAGGAACCGCGCCTCACGCGCTCTGTGCGTCGTCCTCTTTCGCGTTCTCATTCAATGAGGGTCATGTTGGGGGGTGGCGCTACGCCACCCCCCAAACAATGAGACGTGTCTACTTGAACGGTTCGAGAGCAGTGTCCGCGTCCACCTGCGCCGCAGCCATCGCGTCGGCTGCAGTCATTTCACCGTTGTAGGCCCTCTGCAGGTAGTCGTGGAAGATGCCCCGGACTTCGCCCAGATTCTGGATCGAGAACTCGGCACCAGCGAACGCGAGAGCATCGCGGGCGTCGGCCGCCTGCGGTACCACTGCGATGTAGTCCGTCATCGTCTGCGTTTCGTAGGCGCTCTCGCGCGCTGCGATGTAGCCGGTCTGCACACTGAAGTCAGCTGTTCTCTCAACGTCGCTGAGGAACTCGATGAACTTCCACGCGGCGTCCTTCTGATCTTGCGGCACAGCGTCCATGATGTAGAGGTTGCCACCTCCGACGACCGTGGCGTACGTGCCTGCGGTCGATCCGGGAAGCGCCATAACTCCAACTTCGAAGTCGGCCTGCTCGAGGATGCCGGGAAGGCTGCCGCTCGAATGAACGATCATCGACGTCAGACCGCTTGCGAAGTCGGTCGGGGCCGTTGCCCACACACCCTGTACGCCGGGGGGCGTCGCATTGTACTTCTCAGCGAGGTCGATGTAGAACTGCGCTGAGCTGATCACGGCGGGGTCGTCGAAGAAGACCTCCGTGTCGCTGTCGCCGACGATGTTCTGACCGGCGCCGATTGGCAGCGGCTGGAACGTCCAATAGGGCCAGCCCGACGGCCACTGGATGCCCCAATTGGTTGAATCGCCGTTCTCGACGGTGAGCGCCTGCGCGGCCGCTCCGAGTTCATCCCAGCTCGTAGGTGCATCGAGTCCTGCTGCGGCGAACATGTCGACGTTGTAGTACATCAACACGACCGAGCGTTGGAACGGGATACCCCAGATTCCGTCGGCGTAGCGTGAGTTCGCTAGGAACGCCGAGAAGTAGTCGGTGACCATTTCTCCGGCAACTGGACTGGTGGCGATGAAGTCGTCGAGCGGTGCGATCAAGCCGGAGTTGGCGAGATCGAAGATGTCGGCTGCAAGCATCAAGGCCAGTGCTGGAGGCTCGCCTCCGCCTTCAACGGTCGTCTGGATCGCCGTCTTGACGTCTCCATAGCCACCGGAGAAGACCGGCTCAACGGTGATGTTGGGGTTCTCTGCCTGGAAGTCGGCAACGTACTGGTCCATGATCGCGGCGATCGGTGCATCCACCGCTACCGGATAGAAGATCTGGATCGTGACCGGATCCTGGGCCGCGGCCGTGGTCGTCGTCTCGTCGGGTACCGCTGTTGTGTCGGTACCGGCGGCTGTTGTGTCCGTACCGGCGGCTGTTGTGTCCGTACCGGCGGCTGTGGTTGTCGTCTCGTCTGTAGCGTCGTCCGTTCCCCCGCATGCTGCAGCGACGAGGGTCAGGATTGTCATGACGACGAGAATTCGAAGGAATCGTCTCATGGGCTCTCCTTGTCTTGTTGTGACCCGTGTGGGCCGGCGAGCCATCCTACGGACGGCACCCCGTTTCAACAAATCGCTGTCCCTGTGGCGTTCCGTTGATCATTGAGGGCGACAAGGCCGTCCATACGCGTCGACTACATTGCATAAGAAGCCGCTCCAGGTAGGCCTTGTCGGGCAATGCCACGATCGCCACCGGAGAGGTTGTCTCGAGTCCGAGGAGAACTCAGCGATGGACATACCGGGAGTTGACGACCGTGGCAGGTCGACCGAGGTGTTGATCATGGTCGGGGAGGATCACGTTGTCTTGTCGTACAGCCCCGGTCACCTGTCGGCCCATGTCGACGACTTCACCCTGTCGTGGCCCGAGTTGCTGGATGCCGTCGGAGACAGTCTCAACCGGTGCGGCACGAGGCAAGGTCCGGTCCATGAGGGGTTCGGCCAGAAGAGCGAGGTCGGACGGACCGGCCTCGTCGAGGTCGAATCCGGAGACCCGTCCTTCTGGGGAGTTCGATCGGGTCGTACCGTTCCTTCACACCTGATCGTCGGTACCAAAGTGATCACCCGGGAGCTGTGCGTGTGGGGTGAGTGGGCTACGCCTGATCGGTTCGAGCTTCTGACGTGCTACCCGGGTGGCCCTGCTCCGAGAGAGATCCATGATCCGGAGATCGGACTCGGCCAGATCGACGAGGCGATCGCGTTCTGGTCCGTCCACGCGATCGTTGTGGACGCCGACCTCAAACAGTGAGGTCGATCTGAGGACAAGATGAGGCGCAAGCCTTCACCGACTACCGATCCAACTCCGCGGCCCGATCCCGCTTCTCCCAGTAGCGCTTGGCCCAGATCGGGCGCACGTCCGTGTCGTCGGCTGCTACCTCGACAGCTGAGGCCCAGGTGTCGAGGATGATCGACGCTTCGTCGAAGGCTGCTTGGCCGCCGGGCAGAGTGGCAAGCCATCGGGCTTCGATGGCGTCTCGTTCGGTGAGGACCACATCGGCGAGTCGTTCTGGATTGCGCATCACGGTGCGGGCCATGCGCTCATGTCGCCACCACAGGCTCTCGCCGTCATCGTGGCCGCTCGGGATTGTTCCGATATCAACCGGTGCATCGACTCGCACCGGTTTGAACAAGGCGAGACACTGTGCCGATGTGGCGCTCAGCCAGTGGGTCTGGGTCGCGAGGTCGGATACCCAGCCGGCGACACTCGATGACGAAGCGGCGATGCCGCCGCCGTGCATGCATGGGGCTGACAGTGTGCCGTTGAGAGCCTTGTAGCGTGGCCAGCGACTCGAGCCATGGGAGCGGAGCGTCGCCATGAGATCTCCGGGTCCGGTCGCGCCGGTCGCCGACTCGGCCGTGAGCGTTGTACGGATGTCACAAGCGGAGACCTTCGTCTCGAGCCACTTGCGATGGTCGTCTGCGAACCCGGGAATCGTCAAGCCGTTGGAGATCGTTCGGACACCGGACCGGACGTGCTCGGTGGCCCAGAGGAAGCCGGCCGTCTCGAGCAACCACGCTTCGGTGGGGTCGGCGACGATGAACGAGTTGTGGTAGTTGAACGAAGGCTTCTCGTACCCGGCGCCGCCGCCCTGTCCGTACCGATCGAGGAGATCAACGATGATCCCGACTGCATCCTGTGCGGTGGCACCGCGTTCGAGTGCAAGCCGGATCATGTCCATCCCCGTGAGGCCTTCGTCGGAGAGCGGTTGGTTCGTGAACACCGCTTCGTTGCCGATGGTGACGCCGTGCTCGTTCGCTCCGATCTCAGCCCCCCACATCCAGAAGGGGCGGCTGATCAGGGTCGCATACGTATGAGCAAACTGGGGTATCTCGAGATACGTCGTCTGCACGGTTGCACCATCGGGATGATCAGCAGCGGGATACCACTCGGGAATCTGCGCCTCGTTCGGATCCCGGTCCGAGTTCTTGGCGAACAACACACCCTCGGGTCGGACGACGACGATCGTGTCACACATCAGCGATCCACCTTTCCCGGCAGCAGGAACGGGTAGCTCCGGCGCCGAATCGTACGCTGCCACCAGCGGTCTGCTCGGCGGAGTCGCTGGAGCACCTCCCACATGACGGCATCGTTGCGGTAGTAGCGGCTGATGGCCCTGTCAGATATCGGTGGATCGACGGTGCGGTTCGCGTGCTCCTGAAATGCCGGGTGCCCGGTAGAGCTCACATGTCCTGTCGCGATCCATCGACCCGAGTTTCCAGCATCGCGTTCGGTCGCGCAAGTTGACCCAGGTCAAGCGGCCGGAGCGAGTAGGTCCCTGGTGACCAGGGTCGCCGATCGGTCGACGGAGAGCACCGAGCCTTCTTGAACCTCCATCCAGTGTTCGTCGGTGATCGGTTCGGAAGCGATCGCGATCGCCCGGTAGCGCTCGTCCACGTCATCGCAGTGAGAAAGGCCCCACACTGCGCAGTCAGGGACCGCTCTGCGGTGCGTCCAGTAGAGGGTGTTGCCCCAACGTGATGCAGCGAGATTGAGACTGTCGGAGATGAGGAAGTTGAGTTTCGGGGTCCCCGCACTGTTGTGATCTGGTCGGTTGAGATCTCTTCCGCGCTGCCGGGTCTCCTCAGGCATGTTCGATCTGCCTCCGCGAGTTCGAGGGGGAACTGCCTCGACGCGAAAGAACCCCACGGGGGGAGTGGGGCTCTTTCGCAGCGGTAGCTTCTTGTCAGCTCTCGATCTCGCCGGTCTCGATGCGCTTGTTGTAGATGTCCTGCAGTTTGTATATGTCCTGCTGCAGTTCGAAGAAACCGTGCCAGTGTGCCCAGTCCGGGCCACCCATCAAGGCTCCTTGGCGGGCCCGGCGTCCTTCGTGGTGCCACAGGTAGTAGTAGGTGATTTGGAACTCGTCGGCCCAGGGGTTCTCCTTGAGCAGTCCCCGATCGGCCAGGTCGGTCTTCATGGCGATCGCCGGGTCGTAGTAGGACTCGTTGTACAACTGCACTGCGTCGTCGCCGCTCTCGAAGAATTTGTTGGCGAGGTCGCCGGAGTGGCATTCGGAACAGACCGTCTTCATCAGTTCACGTCCGGCCGGACCGTCACCGGTGAGTCCGGACATGGGATCGTCTGTATTTCGCACCTCTGAACGGGGGGACCACAGGTTCCAGTACAAACGTTCGGAGATGTTGTGCGTAGTCGTCAGGTCGCCGATACCGCTCATGTGGCAGGTCGCACACGTCGGAGCCCGGTAATCGCCGGGTTCCCACTCATCCGACGGGCTGTCCCACACCCATTCTTCGCCCTCGGCCGCGTAGATCTGGCCATGCTTGCTGTTCTCGTAGATCTCGATGTCCGGATGGTCCGGTCCCAGGTGGCAGCTTGCGCACGCCTCAGGCTTGCGGGCCTCCGCCTTCTCGAAGGCGTGACGTGTGTGACAGACGGCGCAGTTGCCGACGGACTCGTCGGGCCAGATCGTGCCGATGCCGGCCGACGGCCAGGTGTCGGCACTCGCTCGACCGTTCTCCACCTCGACTCGAGTGCCGTGGCACTGGATACATCCAGTGCTGTTCGATGCACCGCTGACCTCAGGATGGTTCTGGCCCTCGTGAGTGAAGATCAGCGCTTCAAGTCCTGCCTTCGGTTCGATCTGGAGGGCGGCCCGATAGTGACCGCTCATGTTGAACTCGGCGACCTGATCCTCGTGGCACTCGGCGCACGTGTTCGGGGCAACGAGCGCCGCTACGGCCACTCCGACGCCCTCGTGGTCCTTGATGTCGGGGATCGCAAGCGGAGAATCCGGAGAGACCTCGTGGCAGTCGATGCACGAAATAGCTTCCATGGCGTGAACCGAATCGTCCCAGTCGGCAACGATGCCGGCTGTCTCGGTGGCGTGACACTCCACGCAGCCTTTCGCCTCGTCCGTGAGATTCGCCAGCGGATCACCCGCTACTTCGCCATCGGAAGCGTCACCGCTGCATGCGATCGCTGCGAGGGCAAGAATCACAATCACGGCTGCGGCCCAGAACCCCGTCCGCCATCTGTGCCGTTTCACCGAACTCCTCCTTGGATCGTGCGTGGGGCGCATTTCATGGTCGGTACTTGTGTTCCAGGACGTACTTGTTGATGTTGGAGTGGCCGACGTTGTTGTGACACGTCACACACTTCGAGTCGGTCACGCCGGCGAAGTAGTTGTCGTGCGGGGTGAATCCAGCGGTCGCGGATTCGAGTTCGTCGTGACATGTGAGACATCCGGAGTCGAAGAGGAACTCCTCTCGGTCGTCATCCTTCGCCTTCCAGTCGATGTCAGAGGTGTCGTGGAACGTCTGATACCAGATGTCATACGAGCCCCGCCTCACCTTCGAAACCAAGTAGTTCCACGCATTGTTGTGGGGGAGGTGACAGTCGACGCACTCAGCCTTGATACCCCAGGGGTTGTCCCCGCCGTGCGTGTTGTCTGCGTTCGCTTTCACGAACGGTTCCATGGTGTGGCATCCGCCACAGAATTCGGCATCGGAAGTACCAGCGATGCTCTCGGTTCCGATGAGCCAAGCTGCCGCCGGCAACACGACGAATGTGAGCATGAACACGACCACGACGCCAACAAGAAACAGCAGTCTCTTGACTCGCGACAATCCACGGAACCACACCATTGGGTACTCCTCAGCCCGAGTGTCACGGATTCGAGAGGTCTGTTCTAGGGTCATCGGTCTCTATTGGTGTCCGGGCTGTAGTGTCTGTGCCGTGTCCGAGTTCGGGTTGGGATTACTACTCTGATCCCCATGTACGAATACGCAACAGCAGCAGTTGAAGGCGCCCTCGCAGCGGGAGCCCGATACGCCGACGCACGCGTCGTCGCGTCCAAACAAGAGTCGATCGACGTTCAGAACCAGGCCGTGCAATCGCTCGACCGCACCGAGCAGGTGGGCGTCGGTGTACGAGCCCTCATCGGGTCGTCGTGGGGCTTCTTCGCCACGGCCGATCTGTCGAAACGAGCGGCGGCTGCCGCCGGGGAGAGAGCAGCCGAGATCGCACGTGCTTCCTCTCACGTTCCCGGAGACCCGATGCAGTTCGCCGATGTCGACGTGGTCCAGGGCACCTACGAGACGCCATACCTTGAAGACCCGTTCACGGTGCCTCTGTCGGAGAAAGTCGACCTTCTGATCGGTGCGACGAAGACGATGCAGGAGGTCGACGGGATATCAATCGCCACCGGCAACATCACGTTCTACGACACGAACAAGTGGTTTGTGTCTTCTCAGGGCCACCGCATCCAACAGCACATCGTCGAGTCGGGCGGAGGGATCGACGCCACAGCGCTCGGCGACACCGAGAGCCAGCGACGTTCGTATCCGCAGTCATTCGGCCAGTACGAGACCGGTGGATACGAAGTTATCCGCCAGTGGGATTTCGCAGCCAACGCCGGTCGGATCGCAGAAGAAGCTGCGGCCCTCCTGACAGCAGACGAATTGGAGGAACAAGAGACCGATCTCATCCTCGAGGGGTCCCAGATGGCTCTCCAGATCCACGAGTCGGTCGGGCACGCGATCGAACTCGACCGAATCCTCGGGTGGGAAGCGGCATTCGCGGGAACCTCGCATCTTCAACTCCCGAAGCTCGGCACATTCAAATTCGGATCTGAGCTCATGAACATCACAGCCGATGCCACGCTTCCGGGGGCACTCGGTACGTTCGGCTACGACGACGAGGGCACCAGGGCCCAGTCGGTTGACATCGTTAAGAACGGCACGTGGGTCGGCGTGCTCTCCGGCAGAGACTCTGCAGCGATGGCAGGACTCCCGCCAGGCGGCATGGTTCGAGCCGACGGGTACAACAGACTCCCCATGGTGCGGATGACCAACATCGGGATCCTGCCGGGAGACTCATCGCTCGAAGGAATCATTGCCGACACGAAGAGCGGCGTGTACATGTCGACGAACCGATCGTGGTCGATCGACGACAAGCGCCTCAACTTCCAGTTCGGAACCGAGGTCGCATGGGAGATCAAGAACGGGAAGATGGGCCGGATGCTCAAGAACCCGACGTACACCGGTATCGGCCCTGTGTTCTGGGCCAGCCTCGACCGACTCGCCGGCGGTGACGAATGGGTCCACTGGGGGACGCCCAACTGCGGGAAGGGTCAGCCGATGCAGGTGGCGCATACGGGACACTCGGCGGCACCGGGCAGATTCAAGAGTGTGCGAGTGGGGGTGCGCGGATGAGCAGAGAGATCCAACTCACCGAACAGATCTTGAATCTTGTTGGAGACCGAGCCGAGGCTGAGGCACTTGCCTCCACGGGCAACTTGGCGTTGACCAGATTTGCCAACTCGTTCATCCATCAGAATGTGGCAGAAGAAGGAGAGGCCGTGAGCCTGCGTGTCGCGGTCGACGGCCGTGTCGCTTCTTCGAAGACCACCGCTACGAGTGATGGTGCCCTTGCGGCGTTCGTCGACGCAGCCCTCGAAACGGCGGCGATGCAACCGGTCGACGAAGACTGGGCCGGCGTCGCCGAGCCTGCAGCGTTACCAGCAGTTGTGCATGCCGACGACGCCACCTACGACGCATCTCCCGACACACGGGCTGATCTCGTCAAGGCGTTCGTCGATGCAGGAGACGGGATGCTTGCAGCCGGGTACTGCCAGACCGAAGGGCAGTCTGTTGCGTTCGCCAACTCCGCCGGCCAAGCCGTCTCCGGACGGAACACGTCGGCGATCATCGACGGAATCCACCAGACCGGAACTTCCGCTGGATCCGGTCACGCAGCTTCCGTTGCGATCGGAGATCTGGACGGCGCCGCCGTCGGTGCCCTCGCAGCGCAGCGCGCCATCGACTCAGCGATGCCGGTCGACACGAAGCCGGGGGAGTACGAAGTCATTCTGGCGCCTGAGGCCGTGGGGACGCTCGCCGTGTTCCTCGGCTTCTACGGGTTCAACGGGAAGATGCTCTCAGAGGGACAGTCGTTCGTGGATCTCGGCTCTCAGCAATTCGATGAACGGTTCGATATGTGGGACGACGTCACCGACCCGCGAGCGATTGGCATCCCCTTCGATACCGAGGGGACACCCAAAGGCCGCCTCGACCTTGTCACGGCCGGTGTGACACGGGGGGTTGCCCACAATCGGAAGACGGCGAAGAAGTTCGGTGTCGCTTCGACCGGGAACAACATCCCCGGATCCGAAGGATGGGGGCCTGTACCGACCAACGTCTTCGTCGGAGGTGGCGAGCGATCGGTCGACGAATTGATTGCAGGCGTTGAGCGAGGGATCTACGTTTCGACGTTCAACTACTGCCGCATCCTCGACCCGAAAACGATGGTGGTGACCGGTCTGACCAGGAACGGGACGTTCATGATCGAGAACGGCCGGATCGCCGACGCGGTGACCAACATGCGGTTCACTCAGTCGTTCGTCGCTGCGTTGGGGGAGGGCACGATTCTGGGCCTTGGGAACGACGCACGGTTCGCTGACTCAGAGTTCGCACCGGGCATCATGTACGTTCCGACGATGCACCTCGCGTCATGGAACTTCACGGGTGGAGCGGAGGGCTGATGGCGAAACCAGACGATCTCGTAGCAGCTGCGCTATTCACCGACCGTGATATTGCCGACGAGGCATGGGGGCGTCTCGTGGACGCCGACATCCCGGCGTCGGTGATCACCGAACCCGGCATGGTCGGCGCCTATCGCCTGAATGTGATGGTGGAGAGAAGAGATCTTGACCGTGCCCAACACCTGATCGCGGACCTGGTCGGACGAGTGGATCAGTAGACCAGTAGCGAGTAGACCAGTACTGCTCTACTGATCTACTACGAGAAGCGGCCCCGAGGAAACCCCGGGGCCGCTTCTCGTTCGTCTGGGTCCGATTACGCGTCTGCGTCTGCGTCCGCGTGCTCGTGCTCGTGGTCGTGACCCTCGTGGTCTTTCGCCTCGTCCTCGATCTCTTTGCGGACGGCGTCCATGTCGAGACCTTCGATCTGGCCGATGAGGTCGACGAGTGCATCCTCGGGGAGCGCACCCGGCTGAGAGAAGACGCCGATCTGCTCCTTGAATGCCATGAGCGTCGGG
The DNA here is from genome assembly GCA_964632475.1 of uncultured Acidimicrobiaceae bacterium. Taxonomy (GTDB): domain Bacteria; phylum Actinomycetota; class Acidimicrobiia; order Spongiisociales; family UBA5794; genus JAHEEL01. The sequence continues at coordinate 50,095 of CAZWDQ010000002.1, read as the reverse complement.
ATCGAACGGATCTGGAAGTACCCGGCGAGCTCGGACTCTGCCTCGGTGTCGACCTTGGCGAACACGATGTTGGGGTACTGCTCGGAAACCTTCTCGTAGGTGGGACCGAACATCTTGCAGGGACCGCACCATTCGGCCCAGAAGTCGACGAGAACGATTTCACCGTCGAGGATGGTCTTCTCGAAGATGTCCTTCGTCAGATTGATGGTTGCCATGTGTTGGAACTCCGTTTCGCAGTGATCTCGCCGGGTGAACCATAATACCCCTGGGGGTATTCCTACCATCGACGTTTCGAAGGCCGGTTCAGGATCCCACGTCCTGCAACACCGCGGACCTCCGTACACTTCCCGAACGTGACCGGAAGCCCCCTCGTTGAGCTGAACGGGGTCGGCGTTCGCATCGGATCAACCCAGATTCTGCGTGACGTTGACCTTGAGATCAGCGCGGGTGAAGTCGTAGGGCTCTTCGGTGCGAACGGAGCGGGAAAGACCACTGCACTTCGGCTCATGGCCACCCTCATCAGACCCGCTCAGGGCACGGGACGAGTGCTCGGCGCAGACCTCACCTCTCCCGAGAGGTACGACGTTCGTCGACGGATCGGCATGATCGGCCACACGCCAGGGATCTTCCCCGAACTCACTCTTGGAGAGAACCTCCGATACGCCGCCAGAGTCGCGGGAGTCCCTACCGGCAATGCCGATGAGGCGCTCTCCGCAGTCGGACTCGGTGGAGCCGTCAATCGGCTGGCCGGAGCATCATCGCATGGCATGCAGCGCCGAACCGAATTCGCAAGGGAACTCATGATCGACAGATCGTTGCTTCTGCTGGACGAGCCACATTCGGCCCTCGACCGCGACGCTGTGGATCTCGTCGAAGGACTGATCGCTCGCAAAGCGGATGAAGGTGGCGCCGTCGTCGTGGTGTCCCACGACCGGGATCGCATCAACAAGATCGCCTCCCGGTCAGTCGAACTCACAGGTGGGACGCTCTCGTGACGACCGGCTTCTGGCACCAGGTCACAGCCGTGATCAACCGTGACCTGCTGCGGGAACGCAGACGGGGTGATGTGCTCTGGATCACGATCCCGTTCGGAGCGATCGCCCTGCTTCTCGTCCCCCTCGCGATCGGTACGGACGCCATCCTGCTTCGACAGATCGGGCCCGGGATGTACTGGGTCATCGTGATGCTCTTCGGGGTCCTCGTGGCGGTGGGGAAGGCATCGAGTGAGACACTCCCGCAGCAAGACGCATCGGCTCTTCTCGGCCTCGACCCGGCCGCCGGATTTGTGGGCCGGGCTGCTTCGGCAACACTGCTCTTGCTCATCTTCGAGACGGTCGTGGGTGTGGTCGCGGTTGGTTTGTACGACGTGTCGATCATTGGATTCCCGTGGCTGATCATCACGCTCGTGGTCGTGGCGATCGGCCTGGCACTCCTCGGAACGCTCACTGGATCGATCGTCAACAGCACGAGCGCTGGGACCGCTCTCGTACCACTTCTCGTGGCTCCGCTTTCGGTTCCTCTGCTGCTCGGAGCGACTCAGTCCTATGAAGGACTACGGCTTGGTCACAGTATTCTTTCTTGGGTGTTGCTGATGGTCGCGGTCGTCTTGGTCGTGGCCATCATCGGTGTGTTGACCGCCCGACCGCTACAGGAGACGTGATGCAGGCGCAAGCGCTGAATCGTCGATGGCCGTGGGTGGCGATCGGACTCTCCCTCGCCGTCGCGTTTGCGCTTTCGATGGTCAGTCCTGCCGACTCCGTCCAGGGCGACCTCGTTCGGATCATGTACGTGCATGTGCCGGCCGCCTGGCTCGCCTACCTCGCTTTCTTTGTCACGTTTGTCGGCAGCGTCGGATACCTCATCAGCCGCAACCTCCTGTGGGACCGACTCGCCGCTGCGTCGGCGGAGATCGGTGTCTACTTCACAGGACTGGCGATCGCTCTCGGCATGATCTGGGCGAAGCCGACCTGGGGGGTGTGGTGGACCTGGGATGCACGGCTCACGCTCACCGCCATCATGTTCTTCGTCTACCTCGGCTATCTGGCGCTGCGGAGGACAACCGAGGATCCCGTCGTCCGAGCCGGGCGAGCATCGGTGCTCGGCGTCCTCGGAGCGATTCAGATTCCCCTCGTCCACTTTTCCGTTGTGTGGTGGAGAACCCTGCATCAGCCGCCATCGCTCGTCCGGCCCGACGGGCCCGCGATTCAGGATCCCCTGATGCTCACTGCCTTGATCATTGGTGTGGTTGCGTTCACCGTCGTGTACGTCTCCCTGATGGTCAAACGCATCGAACTCATCCATCTTGACGACAGCAAAGTCGCGATCGAACAGTCGATCGAGAGACCGGTGGCCGGTGAGGCTGTGACCGTCCCTGAACTCGGTGCATCGTCATGAGTGACTGGGGTTGGGTCGCGTTCGCATACGGCGTCACGTATGGCAGCCTTGCAGTATTCGCCGGATCGATCGCCTGGCGTATTCGGAACACCCGCGAGAGCATCGGAGAGGACGAGTGAAGCGCTACTGGAAGTTCATTGTTCCGGCTGCGATCGTGGTTGTCGTGCTCGTAGCCCTGGTGGTCAGCTTGAACTCGAGCCTCGTCTATTTCAACACCCCCACCGAGCTCGCCGATCTGGACCCGGGCGATGCGCGCCTGAGGCTCGGTGGACAGGTGGTCGCCGGGACCGTGACCGACACGACCGCCGGCGTTACCTTCGAGGTGACGGACGGACGCGAGGCTGTGGTCGTGATCCACACGGGTGCTCCACAGCAGCTGTTCCAGGAGGGTGTCGGCGTCGTCGTTGAGGGCACCTGGAACGGCCATGAATTCCACTCGGACACGATGCTCATCAAGCATGACGAGAATTACGACTCCGAGAAGTACGAATCCGGAGACACGTCGTACGAGGTGCAGCACCCATCTGAGGACGAATCGGACCAAGCGTGATCGCTGCAGCCGGCTACCTCTCGATCATCGTCGCTCTGGTCTCGGCCGGGGCTCTTGTTGTTGAGGCGATACGCCACTCCCGGACGTCAGAGCCAGACCCTTCCCGGTTGAGGCTCCCGGTAATGGGTCTCGCCATCGGTGGTGTGGCAGCGTTCCTCCTCCTTGAGATTGCGATCCTGACCCACGACTTCTCGATCGCATATGTCGCGAAGAACACGGCGCTCGGAACGCCGTTCGTCTTCCTGCTCGCCGCCGGTTGGGCTGCGCTTCAGGGCAGCGTGGTCTTGTGGGGACTGATGCTGGCCGTGTTCACATGGCTCGTCTGGCGTCGGCTGAAGAAGGGCGACGGTCTCGGGGTCCTCGCTCTGGCCATCATGGGGGCGGTCTCCGTCTTCTGGTTCGGTCTCATGGCTACCGCCGCCAACCCCTTTGCCCTCTGCACCGAGGTCGTGAACGGATTCTGCTCGGCGACGTCATCGGTGCCGATCGGCGACGCTGTGGCACCCGCCGACGGGATCGGGCCGAATCCGCTGCTCGCTAACCACATCCTCATGGCCGTGCACCCGCCGCTGCTCTACGTCGGGTACGTTGGATTCACGGTCCCCTTCGCGTTCGCGATCTCGGCGCTGATTCGCTCAGAGCGCTCCATGACGTGGCTCGATCGCACCCACCGCTGGTCGCTTGTTGCCTGGGTCTTCCTCACGGCGGGCATCCTCCTCGGCGCCTGGTGGAGCTACGAGGTTCTCGGATGGGGTGGCTACTGGGCATGGGACCCCGTTGAGAATGCAGCCCTCCTGCCGTGGATCGCAGCCACGGCATTCATTCATTCAGCAACCGTTCAACGGCGACGTTCGATGCTGCAAGCGTGGAATTTCGTACTGGTCATTGTCACATTCGCCCTGACTATCTTCGGGACGTTCCTCACTCGATCCGGTGTGATCGCTTCCGTCCATGCGTTCAGCCTCTCCGTTGTCGGGCCGTTGCTGCTGATCTTCCTCGGGGTGATCATCTTCGGATCGTTCGGGCTCTTCGCCCTGAGAGTGAACACGGTGTCCTCATCGCCGCGGCTCGACTCGCTGGTCTCGCGTGAGGGATTCATCCTTCTGAACAACCTGCTGATGACGTTGTTCGGGTTCACGATCATCTTCGGCACCATGTATCCGCTCCTCGTCGAGGCGTTCACCGGCCGGGAGGTCTCGGTCGGTCGACCGTTCTTCGACCGCGTGGCGGTTCCCATCGCATTCCTCCTGCTCGCGGCCATCGGTATCGGAGCGACCGCACCGTGGAGGGTCGCAACCGGGAAGGTGCTCTGGAAGCGCACCAGGATCGGTCTCAACGTCGGCCTCGTCATTGCCGCGCTCGCCGTCGTCACGGGAATCAGTTCGGTCACGGTCGTCGCGATCATGGGTCTTGCGGGTTTCGTCATTGGCAACACCGTCGCTTTCTATCTGCATCAGGCGTTCCGCTCCCACGGGGGAGGGAAGTCGTGGCCGTCGGCTCTCCTGTCGACGATTCGCAATGACATGGGGTTCTGGGGTGGACAAACCGCTCACATCGGTCTTGCGCTCGTTGCGGTTGCGATTGCCACAACGTCGGTGCTCGCGATCAGAACCGAGGTTCCGCTCACCGTTGGACAGACAGCGGTTGTCGATGACTACTGCATCGGCTACATCGAACCGTTCGAGCGGGTCGAACCGGAGCGCAACGTTCAAGGCGCACGAGTGGCCATTCTCGATCGGTCATGCGAGGACACGAGAGTCGTGCTCGAACCCCGACTCCACGAGTATCCGAAATTCGGCCAGGTGATCGCAACGCCGCAGGTATGGACCACGTGGATCGACGACGTCTATCTGACGATCGCCGCCATGGATGAGACCGGCATCCGGTTGAAGGTGCTGGTGTTCCCGCTCCAGTGGCTCCTCTGGGTCGGTGGTCTCACGATCGTCGCCGGCGGTGTCCTCGCTCTCGGGCGGAAACCCCGACGGCGCTCAGCAGCGTCGAAGCAGCGTGAAGATCAAGAGCGCGCCGATGTCTAGCCAGACCCGCAACCTCGTGTGGCTGATCGTGCCCGTAGTCGCCGTCGCGATCATCATCGTTGGTCTTTGGCCCGGCGATCAGGCGGCTGCGGATCCGGAGGCCCGGGCCTACAGCCTCGCCATCAGGCTGAAGTGTCCGATCTGCGCGGGGGAGTCTCTCGCCGGATCGCAAACGGATCTCGCTAAGGACCTACGGGTGCGCATCGACGACGAGATCGCTGCGGGTCGCACCGATCAGGAGATCATCGACATGTTCGTAGTGAACTATGGAGAGCAGGTACTGCTCGATCCCCCGAGTACCGGATGGGGTGTCGTCTTGTGGGTCGTGCCGCTGGGCGTGCTTGCAGTCGGTGCCGTTGCGGTGCTCGGACTCCGTCGCAAAGACACAGAGCCCGCGGCGGTGTCCAAGTGAACGCTGCCCGCATCGCCGATCAGGTCAACCAGGTCGATCGTGATCTGGCAGAGGTCGATGAGCAGGTCGAAGCAGGCGAGCTCGACGAAGCGACGGCCGATCGCCTGCGGTCTGCCTACCGGTCCGAACGCGGAGCGCTCGAGAAGCAACTTGACGACATCGAGCCGGAACCCATCAAGCCCGGCGAGGCCGTCGCTTCGGCCGGCCGTTCGAAGACTCGCTCGTTGGTTGGGGCCAGCATCGTTGGCATCGGCGTCGTGGTGATCGCCCTCGCCGCCATGTTCTCGCTTCAGGAGCGCACACCGGCTGGCGAGTCGACGGATGGCGTGGCGACCGAAGTCCTCGAAGGAGGGGGAAGCGGCGCTGATCTAGCTTCAGTGAGCCTCGACGAGATGGAGGCCGTCGTCGCCCAGAATCCCGACATTCCCGGCATGCGTATCGCACTCGCCGACCGGTACGTCGAGGCCGGGAACTACTCGAAAGCGCTCGAGCACTACATGGTGGTCCTCGCCTTGGAACCCGAGAACTCTGAGGCACTCGCCCGGGTCGGATGGCTGACGTTCCTCTCGGGGGAGCCGACGCTTGCGGCGCCGTTCGTGGAACGGGCCCTGGCAATCGAGCCGGATTTTCCTCAGGCCTACTGGTTCCTCGCCAATATTCGGATAGAGATCGGTGACGCCTCAGGCGCTCTCGAGTCGCTGCAGCGACTCCTCGCCTACGACCTCCCGGCTGAGATCCGAGCACAGGCGGAAGCGCTCTTGGAGGAGGCGACCTCGTGAGCAACAAGATCGTCTGGCTCCTGATTGCCGCAGGCGTCATCGTGCTGGTCGTCGGGGTTGCGTTGGCCGGAACCCTTGGCTCTGATCCGACACTCGTCGGTTCGGCGCTCATCGGAAAACCGGCGCCGGGGATGACCCTCGATGAGCTTGCGGGAGACGGCCTGATCCGCCTGTCGGATCACCGTGGAGACGTCGTGGTGGTCAACTTCTGGGCATCCTGGTGCACCGGCTGTCGCCAGGAGCATGCATTCCTCGATGCCGCGGCATCCGACTACGCGAATTTCGACGTGACCTTCTTCTCAGTGAATACGCAGGACGAGGAACCTCAGGCGATCGGGTTCCTCGATCGCTTCGGATGGAGCGACGAAGCGGTGTACGGCATCGATCAGGGATCCAACGCGGCATTCTCGTATGGCGTCGCCGGGCTTCCCGAGACGTTCTTCATCGACAGCGATGGCATCGTCGTCGGCAAAGTCATCGGCCCCGTCACGTATGATCTCCTAGCGGCGACGATCGATCGGGTGCTGCTCGGCGAAGACATCGACTCGGTAAAGACCGGCGAGACGGAAGAGGGGTAGGAGCGATGATCGGGGGACCATCTGATTCAGTGAGCAGGTACGCTGGATCCATGCGGGCCTCGACCTATCGACGCGTACTCACCGTGACTCTCTCCGTGATGGCCATGCTGGTTGGCATGATCATCCCCGCCGTCGCCGAGAGTGACGGTGCACCGGGTGCTGACCCGTCGCTCTATGCGCCGCCATTCTCTCTGAGCTTCCCCCTCGAGGGGCAGTTTGGATTCTCCGACAGCTTCGGCGCGATTCGCGACGGGGGCAGTCGTCTCCACCAGGGCAACGACATCTCCGCACCGAAGACGACCCCGGTGCTTGCTGCCGCTGCTGGCGTCGTATCCAGGGTTGACGTCGGGAATCTCGCCGGACTCTACGTCGAGATCCAACACGCCGGGGGCTGGCGAACCCTCTACCTTCACCTCAACGACGAAGAACCCCCAGCTCCGCCCATTGCCGAACCCGTATGCGAGGTCGTTCCGATCGAAGACGATGCCACCGGGGATGCTGTGACCGAAGACACAGCGGCCGAGGATCCAGCGACCGAAGACCCTCCGGATGAGGGCCCACCGACCGAGGTGATCGTGTGTGAAGAAGCCCCGATCGTTGAACCGCCACTTAAGTCGGGTATTCCGCCTGGCGTATTCGTCGGCGCCAAAGTGGCTGCTGGCGACGTGATCGGTTTCGTTGGAACAACCGGCAACGCCAGCTACACGGCACCGCATCTGCACTTCGAGGTAAGGATGCCGGACCGAACGCCCGTGAACCCGTATCCGCTCCTCACGCGCAGGACGAGTCCGACGACGCTCTACGTTCTCCCGGACGTCACCGACGAACCGGGTGCGACGTCGATCGACGTCATCGGACACGTCGACCCGACCGGTGGCTTCAACGCCGACATCTCGGTGAACAGCGGCATTGCCTATCTCTCCACGACCGGCGTGGGCGAAGCCTGCCCCGCCACTGGAGTACGACGCTACGACGTGACGGATCCGTCGGCACCGTTGGCATTGGAATCCATCTCGGCCGACTACCCGGGCACGAGTACGGAGGCCGTGTGGGCGGGAAGCGTCGAGAGCGACCAGTTCTCTGGGACCCTGGCGATCGTGGCACATCAACCGTGCGATCCCGATGATCGGGAAGCGTTCCGTGGACTGGCCTTCTACGACGTCACAGATCCTTCCATCCCCGTGCAGGTGGGTACATACGCAGCAGGAGCCGGGACACTCGGGATTCCAGCGTTCGACGTGTGGGTTGAAGAAGACCGAATTCTCGTTGTCGCCGCTGCACCGAACTCACTCTTTGATCATCCAGATGCTCTCGGGGATGTCCGCATCATCGACGTCACCGATCCTGGCGACCCGGTGGACGTCGCCGACTGGGACTTCCGACGCGACGCCGATGAGACCATCAGAGAAGCTGTTCTCGCCGATGCCGACCCACGGGACTTCCATGTTCGGGGCATCACCCTCGATAGGGGCGGGGAACGCGCATTCATCGCCCACTGGGATGCCGGCGTCGTCGTTCTCGACCTCAGCGATCCGTCCCATCCCGAAGCTGTCGGGCGCACGGCATCGCTCGGGTACCGGGAAGGGAATTCTGCATCGACAGCATTCGACCCGGACAGCGGAGTGCTCGTCGTCAACCACCTCGATCTCAACCCCCTTGACGACGAGGCGGGGATGGAATCGTGGGGCATCAGCGTGGTGTTCAATGCCGGTGGATCTGACGATCCGTCGCAACCGTCTGTCTACTCGATCGAGGGTGCTCTGCCGGATGTCGAAGGTCGAGTCGCTCTCGATGGGATCTACTCGGCTCACGACGCCGTGATGGCCGGCGACTATCTCTACGCCGTCTGGCTCTCGGGCGGACTGCGTGTGGTCGATCTCTCGGATCCGACGGATGCCGTTGAGGTGGCGTCCTTCGTTCCCCCGGTTCGGGTCGATCCGCACGAGTACTTCACATCTCCGAACGGCAACATCGCGATGCCTCTGGCATGGTCTGTTCACGTCGTTGAAGACCTCATCTACCTGTCAGACGCGAACACCGGCCTCTGGATCCTCCGCCTCGCCGAACCCCCGGTCGGTACCGACTAGAACGCTTCCGGCTCTCTTCCTCCCCCTCAGGGGGAGGTGCCGACGAAGGAGGCGGAGGGGGTCAAGGCCAGCAGTTGAAGGGGGGAACCGTCTGACCCCTGCCGTCAGCGCCTGAGGGCGCTGCCACCCTCCCCTGAGGGGAGGCAAGAGAACGCTTCTTCGGCCGACACAGTGTCTACCTATCCACTGATCCTCGGAGGACGCTGCTCAACATTCCAAAGCACAGTCTCCCCACCGACCGGTATCGCCATTGATCGCTGTTTCGCATCGGTTCCGAAACCGGTATCTTCTTGTCAGCAAGGCCGACGGCACTTTGGAGCAGGTTGTCAATGCAAGGAGACATCATCATCATCGGCGATGAGCATCGACACGCAGCCGATGTCATCATTGCCCACCTGATCGACGAGATTCTCGACATGCCTCGTTGCTTCACGATGACGGTTGCGGGGGAATCGGGCAGCGGGAAGTCTGAGACGGGCCAAGCGCTCGCGGAAGCACTCGGAGAGCGCGGTGTGAAGGCGGTGGTTCTCCAGCAGGACGACTACTACGTTCTTCCGCCGAGGTTCAACGATGCGGCACGGCGAGCGAACTTTGCGTGGGTCGGAACCACGGAGGTCCGCCTCGATCTTCTCGACGCGCACTTGCAGGCTGCCCAGTCCGGGGACCGATCGATCGTGAAGCCTCTCGTCATCTACTCGGCGAACCGCATTGATGAAGAGGAGGTCTCCTACGAGGGAGTTGCAGTCGTCATCGCTGAGGGCGTGTACACGTCACAGTGCGAGAACGTGGACTGCCGGGTCTTCATCGATCGCAACCGGCTCGAGACCTTGGAGCATCGCATGAAGCGCGGTCGCGAGGAGCTCGACCCGTTCATCGAGAAGGTCCTCATCGAAGAGCACGAGATAATCTCTCAGCACCGCAGCCGGGCAAGCGTGATCATCACCCGGGACTACGACGTCGAGTTCGTTCCGGAATGACCGTGGACCGCCATCGAGGGATGGAAGCCTATGAAGCCGGCGATACCTCCTTCGTCGTCGGCCTCCGACCCCAAGACGCCATCGCAACACCGTTGAGCAATGTCCTCGAGGTGCTGACCAGGAGATACGGGGATGCGATCTCGATCGCCTTGTCCGACACGGCAGTGGATCTCTCTCGCCCCCTCGACGAACTCCCGGAGGCCGCACGTTCACCACGGTCGAGTGAGTCCGATCCGTCGTGGCTGAAGCGCACGAACATGGTCGGCATCAACGTCCGAACCGTCGGGGACTATGGGGGTGTGGTGAAGTACGCCTTGACGCTTCCCGCCGCGATCGACTCGGTTCACCTGCTGCCGCTGTGGGAGCCGGGAGTTGTCCGGAGCCTGTACGGGATCGCCGCATGGAATCTCAACACCGAGTTCTTCTCCGACGAGCTGTACGAGTACGCACCGAACTTGGACACGGTCGGCAAGCAGCTGCGGGCAACCACCAACCTCCTCCACGTGATGGGGAAGAGCGTTGGGGTGGACGTCATCCCTCACACCGACCGCTTCTCCGAGCCGACGCTGTGCAATCCCCGTCTCTTCGAGTGGATGCGCATCAGGGATCGCGAGATCGTCGATCATTCGGATGGCCTGGTACGGACCGTCGAAGAGGCCGTGTTCGCCTGGGTCGTCGACCGGGGACCGGCTGTTGAAGGCGACGCCGTCCCCGCGAGTGCGGAGGAGCTCTTCGACCGTGACGAGGCCGTTCGGCTCCGATTGCTGTTCGGCCACGAAGACCGCCTCTTTGAGCGGACCAGTCGCAGGGTCGACCTCATCATGCACCTGAAATGGATCGGTCTCGAGCCGGTCCCCGCCACCATGGGTGTCCCGTTCCGAGGCATCGAGATCGACCCCGACCCGGCGCACACCGTTGTCGATCACTACGGAATGGAGTGGCCCGACTTCGTCATCTCCGAACCCGACTTCATGTCGCGGGTCTTCTCACCGCTCGCCCGCTACAAGCTGTACGAGAGGCTCGATGACAACGCCCAATGGCAGATCGACTTCGACCGTCCGCGGACAGAGGTGTGGGACTATGTATGTCGCCACTACGCCGAAACGCAACACATCGGCAATTTCGATTTCATGCGGGGCGACATGTCGCATGTGCAGATGCGCCCGGACGGCGTGCCGGATGTTGTTGACGAGTACTACGACATTCTGGCCGCCGTCAAGACACACATTCAACGATCCGCGAATGCTCCGTGGTTCGGCTACTTCGCGGAGACGTTCCTCCCGGCGAGAGACGTCTTCCAGTTCGGCGAGGAGCTCGACCATCTCGAAGCCTCCCTCGCCGATGTGACTCTCGGCGACCTACAGGGCACCGTCGTGGGCGACCACGAATACCTGCGCCGGTTCCGACGGTATCTCGACGACCTGGCAACACGCCGAACCGCTCCTTCCTACACCGTGATGACCGCCGACAAGGACGACCCGCGCTTCGACGACCTCTATCGAGCGGGCAACGAGGCTCGGCTATTCACGGCGCTGTTCCTCCCGGACATGCCGTCATATGTCGGACTCGGATTCGAGATTCGGGACGTGCACTGGGACCCGGTCGAGAACGAGCGCTATACGAAGCTGTTCGTCTTCCACGAGGAGGGCGACTCAAACACCTACCCGTCGAAGGCCCGCTCCGGCGACGACTTCATCTGGGGAGAGAACGACGAACTCTTCGCCCGCGTCACGGATCTGCGGGTGTTTGCCGAGGCCATTCTCCCCGGGATCGCGGACTCGACCACCGAATGGCTCGTCCCCCCCGACGCAACAACTCTGCGGGGCATCGCTGCGTGGACGCAGAATCCGGCCACCATCCCCCGGGGCGGCGAACGCTACGTATTCCTCGTCAACTACGACCTCACCTCCGGCTCCGGCTACTTCGGGGTTCCTGCTCTTCCGTCCGACAGCCTGGTCACAGCCGTGTTCTCGACGAGAGGCGTTGATCATGTTCGGGGCGAGATCCTTCGGCACAATGGCTTCTTCCACCGTGTCGAGAACCTGGCCCCCGGAGAAGGCCGAGTGTACCGAGTTGACTCACCCGGGGCTGACGCTCACCGCCGGGGATCGACCGTGTAGCAGCGGCGGAATCGCCCGGGCGAGCCGGTACCATTTGCCTGTTCACCCAGCAAAGAGGAGTCTCCCGTGCCGTCTGAAGCCGACTACCGCCTGCCCCGGACCGTCATACCGAGCCACTACGAATTAGCGCTGACACCGGATCTCGCCGGTGCAACATTCGGCGGACACGTCGTGATCGATGTGGATGTTCTCGAGGCCGTTTCGGAGATCGTTCTCAACACGGCAGAACTGACCTTGCACTCTTGTGTTCTCTCGAACGAAGACGGCTGGCGTCTCGAAGCCACGACCGAGACCGATGAGGGTGCGGAGAGGTCAACGCTCACGCTCGCTTCGACGCTCGAACCGGGGCCGTGGAAGCTCGAGATCTCGTTCGACGGGACCCTCAATGATGACCTGCGCGGCTTCTATCGCTCCGTGTACACGGACCCCGACGGGAACGACAAGACGATCGCCACCACTCAGTTCGAAGCGACCGAGGCACGTCGTGCTTTCCCGTGTTGGGATGAACCAGACCTGAAGGCGACGTTCGGCGTGACGCTCGTGGTCGATGAGGGTCTCACCGCTATCTCGAACGCCGGCGAGATCGGCCGCGAGTCGGCGGGCGACGGAAAGGTCGTCGTGCGATTCGCCGAGACTATGAAGATGTCGACGTACCTCGTTGCCTTCATCGTCGGAGAACTCGACGTGACCGATACCGTCGACGTTGACGGCATCCCGCTGCGCATTGCTTTTCCCCCCGGCAAGGGCCACCTTACGGACTTCGCTCTCGACATCGCCGCGCATTCCCTGCGTTACTACGCCGAGTACTACGACATCCCATACCCCGGCGGGAAGATGGACAAGATCGCGATCCCCGACTTCGCATGGGGAGCGATGGAGAACCTCGGTGCTGTCACTTATCGCGAGACCGCACTACTCGTCGACGTTCACAAGGCGACGCAGAACGAGATGATGCGGGTTGCCGAGGTCATCGCCCACGAGATCGCCCACATGTGGTTCGGTGATCTGGTCACGATGAAGTGGTGGAACGGGATTTGGCTCAATGAAGCGTTCGCCACGTTCGCCTCGATGAAGTGTGTCGATGCCTACCGGCCCGACTGGAAGGTGTGGCTCACGTTCTCGGGGGACCGGGTCCATTCGATGGAGACCGATGCGCTGGCGGCGACGCGACCGATCGAGTTCCCCGTGGCATCCCCCGAAGAGGCGAACGCGATGTTTGACTCGCTCACCTATGAGAAGGGTGCCTCCATACTCCGGATGCTCGAGCAATACCTGGGCGAAGAATCGTTCCGTCTCGGTGTGAGTAACTACCTGAAGGAGAATGCCTACGGCAACACCGACGGCGAGGATCTCTGGTCAGCGCTCGAGCAGGCATCGGGCGAGCCTGTCATGGAGATCATGGACACGTGGATCTTCCAAGGCGGGTTCCCGCGGCTCAGGGTCGAAGGCGAGCCAGGTGCCTATACGCTCACCCAGGAGCAGTTCCGCTATCTCGGCGACGGTGATCAGCAGTGGAAGCTGCCCGTACTCCTCCGGTCGTCGGAAGGAGAGCAGAGACTCCTCCTCTCCGAGCAAAGTGCAACGGTCGACGCCGGCGACGACCTTGTTGCCAACGCCGGCGGCAGCGGCTTCTACCGGGTCGCATATTCGTCCGAACTGCGGACCGGGATACGAGGCCGCCTTCCGTCGCTCACCGGGGAGGAGCGATATGCCACGGTCTCCGACGCATGGGCCGACGTGCTCAAGGGTGGTGCCGATGCGGCGGACTATCTGACGATCGTCGGCGAACTCGGCGACGAGAGTGAAGTGGATGTTTGGCAGAGGGTTCTCGGTGGTCTTGGAGAGCTCGACCGGGTCGCATCGTCCGACGTCCGTCCGGGTCTCCAGGCGTTCGTTCGCGATCTGATCTCCGACAAAGTCGATGAGATGACCTGGACTCCAGTTGAGGGCGAAGACGATCGCAGTCGCAAGCTCCGTGGAACCCTCATCGCTGCGCTCGGAAACCTGGGTGATGATGTCGGGACGCAGCGCCAGGCGCGGCTCGTCCACGACGAGGTCAGGTGGGGAGAGAGTGCCGTCGATGCTGAAGTTGCGGACGCGGCGCTGAGCATCGTGGCTTCGAACGGTGACATCGACGACTTCGAACGGTTCCTTGCGATCTCTGACGAGTCGGAGACACCCCAGGAGGTCGTGAAGTACCTGCGCGCGGCGGCAATCGTTCCAGACCGTGCGGGGAGCGAGAAGCTCTTCCAAATGGTGCTCGACGGAGAGATCCGGCGACAAGACGCCTTCTGGGTCATCGCGGTCATGTTCGGGCACCGTGAGAACGGGCCACGGGTGTGGGAGTTGATGAAGGAGCACTGGGACGATCTGCTGGGACAGATGCCACCTGCGACAGGCCGTCGGATCCTCGACCTGCTTCCGAACCGTTCGGAGCCGGAGATCGCTGAGGACATCGAGGCCTGGCTCGCCGACCACCCGATCAAGGGCGGCGAGAAGTACGCCGACCAGCAGATCGAGCTGTTGAAGGTGAGGGTGGGGCTGCGCGAGCGCGAAGCCACACGCCTGGGCGACGCCCTCTAGCGGCGCGTACCCAGGGTACGCGCCGTCCTATTTGGCGGTGCGGGCCCACGGAACGAAAAGGGCCCCATACCCAGGGTTCGCGCCGTCCTATTTGGCGGCGCGAACCCTGGGTACGCGGTGGGGGAGGCGGTAGGCTGGTTCGGCGGGGCGGGGCACCAACAGCCGCACAGCAACAAGAGGAGCGGAGAGATGGTCGTCATCGTCGATGGGTCGCCTCTTACGATCGAAGAGGTCGTTGCCGTCGCCCACCTGAAGGCCACCGCCGAGACCGGCCCCGATCTCGCCGAACGAATGGCTCCCGCCCGCGCGCTCGTCGAACAGATCATCGAGAACAACGAGGTTGCCTACGGGATCACCACCGGATTCGGGGCGCTCTCATACACACGCATCCCCACCGATCAGGCGACAGAGCTCCAGTACGACCTCGTCCGAAGTCACGCTTCCGGCGTTGGAGATCTCCTCAAGCGCCCGACGGTGCGAGCGATGTTGCTGCTCCGTGCCCGGACCCTCTCTCAGGGCCACTCAGGCGTTCGACCGCTCATCGTCGAGGGGCTTCTCGAATTCCTCAGAAGAGACCTGCTCCCCGCGATCCCCGATCGGGGTTCGGTCGGAGCTTCGGGTGACCTCGCGCCGTTCGCCCATCTCGCTTTGCCGCTCATCGGAGAGGGGTTCTTCCTCGTCGACGGAGAGCGCGTACCCGCAGAAGACATACTCGCCGCAGAAGGCCTCGACCCGATCCGCCTCGAGCCGAAGGAGGGATTGAGCCTCCTGAACGGGACCGAAGGCATGCTCTCCCAGGGCTGCCTCGCCGTCGACAGGGCACGCCACCTCGCAGCGGCTGCCGATGCCGCTTGTGCCCTCTCGGTTGAGGCACTGATGGGATCGAGCCGGCCTTTCGAGGCGCGTATCCATCAGCTGCGCCCCCATCCGGGCCAGATCCGGTCTGCTGCAGTGATCGAAGGACTCCTGAGCGGATCATCCATTGGCGCGAGTCACAGAGACGACTTCTCTCACAGGGTGCAGGACGCCTACAGCCTCCGATGTGCCCCGCAGGTCCATGGCTCCGTTCGCGACACGATCGAGCATGCAGCGGCCGTCTTCGAACGGGAACTCGGCTCCGTCGTCGACAATCCGATCATCTTCGCTGAAGACGGGGATGTGGTCTCAGCCGGGAACTTCCACGGCCAACCCCTCGCCTTCGCTCTGGACTTCCTTGCGATCGCGATCACCGAACTCGGCTCGATCTCCGAGCGAAGGACCGATCGTATCCTTGACCCTGAGAGGTCGTACGGGCTCTCGCCTTTCCTAGCGACTCGACCCGGGGTGGACTCGGGCTACATGCTCGCCCAGTACACGGCGGCGGCGCTCGTGGCTGAGAACCGGGTTCTCTCGCATCCCGCATCGGTTGAGTCGATTCCCACTTCCGGATCCCAGGAGGACCACGTTTCGATGGGATGGGGTGCGGGTCGCAAACTGAACGACGTGATCAGGAACACCACGAACGTGCTTGCCGTCGAACTCGTCTGCGCAGCGCAAGGGTGTGAACAGCGCCTTCCGCTCGAGCCGGCTCCGGGCACCGCGGCGATTCTCAACGTCGTGCGAAGCAAAGTCCCCAGACTTGTCCGGGACCGGCCGGTCGGCGCCGACATCGAAGCTGCAGCACGGCTCATCGAAGACGGCGCGATCAGCGCCGCCATGGGAGATACGTAGCGATGTCCAGGATCATCAGAGCCCCGCACGGGACCGACCTGTCAACCAAGGGCTGGCTCCAAGAAGCTGCCCTCCGAATGCTGATGAACAACCTCGATCCCGACGTCGCCGAGAACCCCGACGAACTCGTCGTCTATGGAGGCCGGGGGAAGGCCGCTCGATCGTGGGAGGCATACGACGCGATCATCCGAACGCTTCGAAGCCTCGAGAATGACGAGACGATGCTCGTCCAATCCGGCAAGCCGGTAGGAGTATTCCGCACGCACGAGATGGCTCCACGCGTGCTGATCGCGAACAGCCTCCTGGTTCCGGACTGGGCGAATTGGGAGACGTTCTGGGAACTCGAGGCCAAGGGTCTGATCATGTACGGGCAGATGACCGCCGGATCGTGGATCTACATCGGGACGCAGGGGATCCTGCAAGGCACCTATCAGACGTTCGTCGCCATCGCCGATCAGCGCTTCGGAGGAACACTGAAAGGCACATTGACACTCACCGCAGGACTCGGCGGCATGGGGGGAGCCCAGCCCCTCGCCATCACGATGAACGATGGTGTGGCGCTCTGCATCGATGTTGATCCCGCGCGGATCGCACGCCGCATTGAGCACAGATACCTCGACGAAGTCGCGGACTCTCTCGACGCCGCCGTCGATCGTGTCCTCGCCGCCAAGGCTGAAGGAATCGCGCTGTCCGTCGGCCTCGAAGGGAACGCAGCCGACGTGTTTCCCGAACTACTCCGGCGCGGCGTCGACATCGACATCGTCACAGACCAGACCTCCGCACACGATCCGCTCAACGGATACGTTCCCCGTGGGTACACGCTCGATGAGGCGATCGAACTCCGCCGGTCGACACCCGAGACGTACGTCGCAGCAGCTCGCGAATCGATGGCTGTTCACTGCGAATCCATGGTCGGATTCCGAGATGCCGGCTCCGAGGTCTTCGACTACGGCAACAACCTCCGCGGTGAGGCGAAGCTCGGCGGATTCGAGAACGCCTTCGCCTATCCGGGTTTCGTTCCCGCGTACATCCGTGATCTCTTCTGCGAAGGTATGGGTCCGTTCCGATGGGCGGCGCTGTCCGGCGATCCCGCCGACATCAAGGCCACCGATGATGCTCTTCGCGTGCTGTTCCCCGACAACCAAGCGCTTCATCGGTGGCTCGACCTGGCAGAGGAACGAGTACAGGCGCAGGGCCTACCCGCCCGAATCCTCTGGCTCGGATACGGAGAACGGAACCGAGCAGGGGAGGCGTTCAACGAACTGGTCGCATCGGGAGATGTTCGGGCACCGATCGTCATCGGCCGCGACCATCTCGATTCGGGCTCGGTCGCATCCCCGTATCGCGAGACGGAGGCCATGCGGGACGGATCGGATGCGATCGCCGACTGGCCGATTCTCAATGCCCTGCTCAACACGGCCTCCGGTGCCGCTTGGGTGGCAGTGCATCACGGCGGTGGTGTCGGCATCGGCAAGTCCATCCATGCCGGCGCCCAGGTAGTTGCCGATGGCACCGCCGACGGTGCCGAGAGGCTCAACCGGGTACTCACCAATGATCCGGGCATGGGCATTATCCGCCACGTCGATGCCGGCTACCCGGAGGCTGAAGCGGTGGCAAGGGAACGCGGCGTCAGGATCCCGATGTGGGAGTAATGAGCT
>CAZWDQ010000002.1:18855-32111 GCA_964632475.1 uncultured Acidimicrobiaceae bacterium | reverse complement strand
TGAAGCGGTGGCAAGGGAACGCGGCGTCAGGATCCCGATGTGGGAGTAATGAGCTGCCAGCGGAGAGCTGCCAGCTGCCAGCTGCCAGCTACGAGCGACGGCGAAGCGGGGCAACCGTGAGTTCGCTCCTGGTCCTCAACATTGGGTCTCTGGTCACCAACGATCCGGAGCGTGGTGGCCTGCTTGGGATCATCGAGGGAGGTGCCGTCGCGATCACCGACGGCACCATCGAGTGGGTCGGACCCGAACTCAACACCCCTTCCCTCTACGAAGACCTGCCACGTCTCGATGCCGGCGGAGCCGCCGTTCTCCCGGGATTCGTCGACCCTCATACGCATCTCGTGTTCGCAGGCGATCGCAGCGATGAGTTCGCCCGGCGGCTCCGCGGCGAGTCCTACGAGAAGATTTTGGCCGCCGGTGGAGGCATTCTGTCTACGGTCGAGTCCACCCGGGCAACGTCTGAAGACGATCTCTTTGAGATGGCCACGGAGCGTGTGTGGCGGATGCTGGGAGGTGGGACGACCACCGTTGAAGTGAAGTCGGGATACGGACTCGACGTCGCAACCGAGGAGAAGATGCTTCGCGTCGCAGCTCGTCTCGATGAGTCGCTTCCGATGGATGTCGTTCCCACGTTCCTCGGAGCGCACGTCGTTCCGGCGGAGTTCATCGAAGACCGTCAGGCATACGTCGACCTCGTATGTGGTGACATGCTCGACGCATGCGCGCCGCTCGCTCGGTTCTGCGATGTGTTCAACGACGAAGCGGCCTTCACCGTTGACGAGACACGCCAGATCCTCGACTCGGCGAAGACGAGAGGGTTGGACGTCAGAGTCCATGCCGATCAATTGGGCCGTGTCGGCGCAGCGAGTCTCGCCGCCGATCTGTCTGCCGCCAGCGCCGATCACCTCGACCACGCGACCGACGAAGACCTGTCGGCGATGGCGGATGCTGGTACGTCCGCCGTGTTGCTCCCGGCCGTCTCGTTCTCGATGCGTCTCCCGTATCCGGACGGCAGGCGCGTCTGGGACAGTGGTGTCAATGTGGCGCTCGCAACAGACTGCAACCCGGGAACGGCCTACGTGGAGTCGATGCCGTTCGTGATTGCGCTCGCTGCTCTCAACATGGGGCTCACCCCGGACGAAGCCGTGTGGGCGGCAACCAGAGGCGGCGCCCTCTCGCTCAAACTCGAAGACCGGGGGAAGCTGGTTCGCGGCGCCATCGCCGACCTCGTGATTCTCGACGCACCATCCCATCATCACATCCCATACAGGCCCGGCGCCGATCTCGTTGCCGCTGTGGTCAAGCGGGGTGTGATCCTGTGAGCGACTTCTTCTCGGTCGAACATCCCATTCGGTTCGCGCATCGCGGTAGCCGGATCCTGTGGCCGGAGAACACGATGGCCGCTTTCGCCGGCGCCGTCGAAGGTCTCGGCTACCACTATCTCGAGATCGACGTTCGACTCACGAGTGATCACATCCCCGTTGTCTTCCATGACGCGAAGCTGAACCGCACGACAAGCGGGACGGGCAAGGTCGTCGACCACACGCTCGCTGAGATACGGTCCGTTGACGCCGCCTACTACTTCGACCCGGAGAATGACTATCCACTCCGCGGCACCGGGATCGGGGTCTCAACGCTCGAGGAGCTGTACGCGACGTGGCCGGATGTCCGGCTCAATGTCGACTTGAAGGGCCCCGGTGAGGAGTGGGCTGTTGCCGAGGTGATCCGTGCGTTCGACGCCGAGCATCGAACACTGATCGGATCGTTCACCGACCGGCGCATCGCTCGGTTTCGACGCATCACCCGCGGCCGTGTTGCCGTCTCTGCAGGTCCGACAGCGGCCGCGTCGATGTATGCGGCGTCTCGCGTGGGACGGACCATCCATCGGAAGGTCCAGGCGTATCAGCTCCCGTTCAACTATCGGGGCGCCAAGATTGACGACAAACTCATCGACGCCGTCCACCGGGCCGGTGCCCATCTTCATCTCTGGACCGTGAATGAATCCGACGACATGCGCCGCTTCATCGACATGGGTGTCGACGGAATCGTCACCGACCGTCCCGATCTACTCAATAAGGTGCTGGATGTCTGAACTGCTCGGCCGAATCATCCGACTCCAGATCCAGGCAGAGCCGCTGAAGGCCTCAGGCCGATACGACCCGGGCCATCTCGTGACGGCAAGCACGGCACTGATCGGTGAGGCGGGCATGCTCATCAGAGACGAGAAGGGTTGGCTCGTTGATGCTCATCACCGGTCACACCCCAAGGCCAGAGGTGGGGGAAATCGGGCCCTGTCGATCGGATTCACCGGACACTACGAGGCGATGACTCAGCGATTCGAATCGGTTCCTCTGGGGATCGCGGGAGAGAACATCATCGTCGAGGGACCTGCCGTTCGAATGGACGAGATCAGCGGTGGTCTGGCTATCCGACGCTCCGATGGAGTCGAGATCAGTCTGGATGGACCCCGTCCCGCAGCTCCATGCCGGCCCTTCACTTCGTTCCTGCTCGGCAGCGACGACGTTCTCGAGAGGGAGGCGATCGCGAGCGAATTGGCGTTCCTTTCCAGCGGAACTCGCGGGTTCCTCGTCTCGGTGAGTCACGGCGAACGCTACGAAGAAATCGCCATCGGCGACGAGGTTCTGGTCACCCACGGCGCGCCAAGTGGGGTAGCGTGAGCGTCATGTCCGACCGACCAACGGCACAACAGTGAGTGAATTTCTTGGCCCGATCGTCCGCCTTCAGATCCATCCGGAGTCTCTGAAGCAAGGCGACTTCTACGACCCGTCACCCCTTCTGGACGTCGTGCGTGGATCGATCGATTCCTCCGGCATGCTCGGATGGGATGGAACCGGCTGGGCCGTCGACATCCACCACGCGGCGCATCCGCGGGTGAAAGGTGGTGGACACAAAGCGCTGTCCATCGGATTCGTTGCCCACTATGACCGGATGGCCGAACGATTTGGACAGGTGCCGCTCGGGATCGCTGGAGAGAACATCGTCGTCGATGGACCGGCGGTTTCGGCGCAGGATATTGCAGCGGGGCTGGTGGTTCGAACGCAGGACGGGGCCGTTGTCGAGCTCCGATCGCCGTCGCCGGCGCTGGCGTGCCCCGGATTCACTTCACATTTGCTCAAGAGCGCGACCGTTCTCCCGCGAGACGAGATCGCAGAACACCTTGCGTTCCTTTCGACCGGGACCCGCGGGTTCATCCTGTCGGTCGATCACGTCGACCGCCCGGTCGAGATATCGGTCGGCGATGGGGTCTTCACACGCTGAACGGGATTCCGTTCAACAGCACGAGTTCGTCGATGACGGCATCTCGTGCCTCGTCGAAAGAGAGGTCGGGGAGTTCTCGAACGGGGATTCCGCGCTCCTGAGCGTAGACACGGAACCTTTCGGAATCTTCAAGGACGTAGAGCCCGTCGCGGGGGCCAACCCGACTGAGGCCGAGGGCAAGAAGTGCCTCGCGGTCGGGGATCTCGGAGATGATGTCGACCCGCTCGAGCGTGAGCGCCTCGGAGAAGTCCGCCGCCGTCGTAGCCCGGTGTCCGAGGACCTGGGAAGCCAACTTCCGTGCCTTGCGGTGAAGGATTGCCTGGGCCTGCTCCTGTCGCGTCGGGCGTTGCATAACGAAGTACTCAGTACTCGGTACTCAGTACTGCCGACAGGCTCGGCTTCCAAGCGGGGCGCGACCGCTCGAACTCTTCGATCTCGTCGACGTGCTCGAGGGTCAGTCCTATCGGATCAAGGCCGTTCAGGAGTCGGTTCTTGATACCGGGGTCGATCTCGAATGTGGCGTTGAGATCACCGGAAGTGACGGTCTGAGCGGCGAGATCGATCGTGACACTGTTGGCGGGGTCCTCGGCCAGTGTCGTCAGTCGGGCGACCTCGTCGTCGGTCAAGACGATCGGGAGGAGTCCGACGTTGTGGCAGTTCCCGCGGAAGATGTCGGCGAACGATGGGGCGATGACCGCCCGGAATCCGCGGTCTTCGATCGCCCATGGAGCGTGTTCGCGCGACGACCCGGATCCGAAGTTGGGGCCTGACACGAGGACGACCGCATCGGAATACTCGGGGCGATTGATGACGAACTCCGGATCCAGCTCGCCCTCGGCATCGTGGACCCATTCCCAGAAGAGAAACGGTCCGAAGCCTGATCGTTCGACTCGCTTGAGGAACTGGGCCGGGATGATCTGATCAGTGTCGACGTTGGCCCGGGGGAGCGGCGCCATCTGGCCCGCAATGACGTTGATGGGTTCCATCAGGACCACTCCCGGACATCGACGAAGCGGCCTTGGACAGCGGCCGCGGCGGCCATGGCGGGACTGACGAGATGGGTGCGACCCTCTCGACCCTGCCTACCCTCGAAGTTCCGATTGGACGTCGATGCGCAGCGTTCACCGGGTTGCAGAACATCGGGGTTCATGGCGAGACACATTGAGCATCCGGCGTCGCGCCACTCGAATCCGGCGGCGAGAAACACCTGATCGAGTCCTTCTTCCTCGGCTTGAAGTTTCACCAGACCGGAGCCGGGGACGACGAGCGCACGCACGCCGTCGGCGACCTTCTTCCCCTCGAGGATCGCTGCAGCGGCACGAAGATCCTCGATCCTTGCGTTTGTACATGAGCCGAGGAACACGACATCGATGTCGATGTCAGTGATGGCTGTCCCTGCTTCCAGGCCCATGTATCCGAGCGCACGCTCGGTCGCATCTCGATCGAGAGGATCGGAGAACGATGAGGGATCCGGGACCGTTTCTGTGACGGGAATCGTCTGCGACGGATTGGTGCCCCAAGAAACATACGGGGCGAGGTCGGCGGCGTCGATCGTGATCTCGGTGTCAAACCTAGAACCCGGGTCGGTCGAAAGCGTGCGCCAGTAGGCGACAGCCTCATCCCACTCGGCCCCGTCAGGGGCATACGGGCGGCCCTTCAGATAGTCGAAGGTCGTGTCGTCGGGGGCAACCAGTCCTGCTCTCGCCCCTGCCTCGATCGACATGTTGCAGACCGTCATGCGACCTTCCATCGACATCTCCTGGAACACCGATCCCCGGTACTCGATGACGTGGCCTCCACCCCCGTTGAATCCGATCCTGGCGATGATGCCGAGGATCACGTCTTTGGGTGTGACACCGGGCGGAAGGTCGCCGTCGACGGTGATCGACATCGACTTCGGCTTCGGTTGCGGGAGGGTCTGGGTTGCGAGGACGTGCTCGACCTGTGACGTCCCGATCCCGAACGCCAGTGAACCGAAGGCCCCGTGGGTCGCAGTGTGGGAGTCGCCGCACACGATCGTCGTGCCGGGCTGAGTCAGTCCCTGTTCGGGGCTGATCACGTGAACGATCCCCGACCGCGGATCGTCGATGCCGAACAGTTCGACGCCGGTGCGTTGGCAGTTCGCGATCAACGTGTCGATCTGCTTCTTCGAGAGGGGATCGAGGATGCCCAACTCCCGGTTGGCAGTTGGGACACCGTGGTCGATGGTCGCGAGCGTCAAGTCGGGCCGATGGACGGGGCGACCCGCCATCTGGAGCGCTTCGAACGCCTGAGGCGAGGTCACCTCATGGATGAGGTGGAGATCCACGAAGAGCAGATCGGTGCCGTCGGCATCGGATCGGACGACGTGATCGTCCCAGACCTTTTCGAAGAGCGTGCGTGGCGTTGACATGGAAGCGTCGAGCATAGGAGTGGTCCGCCTGCCAGGTGGAATACTTTCATGTGCAGCACGAGCGGTGCGACCGATACCGGTCGGGAGGTGTTCGAGGTTCTACGCTGCTGCCGATGCCGATCTTGCTCGCCCTTCTTCTCTCCGTCACACTCGCAGCGCCCTTCGGAGATGCCGAGGCGCGGGCGCTCGAGATCGACTCGGGGATGACGGTGGAGGTCTCCGTCGTGGTCGATGGCGGACGGTCGGCGGTCCTTGCCCGCGCCGTGGCGCTTGCCGGTGAATTGCCCCCGGTGGCGCTTGCCGACCACGGGAACGGGTTGTGGGTTGGAATCCTGCGTCTCTCCGGGCGCGAAGACGTCCAAATCGCGTTCGAAGCCATCGACGGTGGCGGTCAGAGCGACATCTCCGATCTGACTTCTCTGACCGATTTGGGGGTTGATCCTGCCGTCGTCTCTTCGACTCGCCCAACACAAGTGCCTCCTGAGGATGCAGGGCCAAACTGGTGGCTCGTTGGCGGTATCGCTTCCGGTCTGGCGGCGATCGCGCTGCTTGTGGTGTGGGCGGTCTGGAACGAAGTTGACAAACGGTCGAATAAGTTCGACAATTCGACAGATGTCGACCAAAGCGCAGACCAATCCGAACCTGGAGCCGACGACTGAAGCCGGGACTCTCGACTACGCCATTGATGAGGAAGTGGTCGCAGACTCGCCCGCGGCGTTCAAAGCCCTTGCCGACGGTACCCGGCTCGCCATCCTCGATCTCCTCCTCGAACGAGCGGCTACAACGAGCCATCTCGCCGAAGCTCTCGGCAAGCCGAAGGGCACCGTTGGCTATCACCTGAAGGTTCTCGAGAAGTGCGGACTCATCCATATCGTTCGCACCCGGCAGGTCCGTGCGATGACCGAGAAGTACTACGGCCGCGTCGGCCGCACGATCATCATGTCGGGGCCGGGGGCGAGGAAGGATCCGCTCTTCATGGTGTACGAAGCTCTCCGCGATGTAGAGATCACCGAGGGCGATCCGCTTCCAATGTTCACGACACGTCGGGCGCGCATCGCCGAATCTCAGGCGTTGGAATATGCCTCCAGGCTCGCCGCCCTTGCTGTGGAATTCGCAGCCGAACCACGAGAGGGTGAACGGACATACGGCATGCTCGCCGGCGTCTACCCGACCGACCTGCCGACTCTGGCATCAAACGGAGACCGATGACCGACGGCGCTGCGAAAGAGGGGAAGAAGCCCAAGGTCCGCCTCGGTGCGAACTACTGGAAGCTGTGGTCGTCGTCGGTCGTCTCCAACCTCGGTGATGGTGTCGCCATGATCGCCTATCCGTGGCTCGCGTCGGCGATCACCCGCAACGCCGTGCTGATCGCCTTCATCGCCGTCGTCCAGCGTCTCCCATGGCTGCTGTTCACACTGCCGGCAGGAGTCATCACCGATCGGGTTGATCGACGCAAGCTGATGCTCTGGATGAACGTGCTCCGAACGATCATCACGGTCGTCGTCGCGATCGTGGTCTTTGGTCAGTCGTCGACACTGCCGGCGCCGGATGAGATATCCGGTAGCACGGACGTCACGACGAACTGGATCCTCTATCTCACGCTTGTGATCGCGGCGCTCGTCTTCGGCATGGCCGAGGTGCTCTATGACAACGCCGCCCAGACGATCCTCCCAGCGCTCGTTGAACCCGAGGGACTCGAGCGAGCGAACGGCAACCTGTGGGGCGCCGAAATGGTGATGAACAGTTTCATCGGGCCGCCGGTCGGGAGCGTGCTCATTGGCGTCGCCTTCGCGCTTCCGTTCTTCTTCGACGCTGGATCATTCGCGATCTCCGCCGCTCTCCTTCTCCTCGTCGCCGGCACCTTCCGGGTGGATCGAGACGAGACGGAGCTCGAGGCCAAGGTCGACTGGCGGGGTGAAATCAAAGAAGGCGTCACGTGGCTCTGGCGCCACCCTCTGTTGCGCCCCATGGCGATCATCCTCGGGTTCCTCAACGCCCTTGCTTCGGTTGTGTTCGCGACGTTCGTGCTTTTCGCACAGGAGATTCTCGGCGTCACAGCGTTCGTGTTCGCCATCCTCGGCGCTGCAGGCGCAATCGGTGGAGTTCTCGGCAGTGTCCTTGCTCCTCGCATCTCGAAAGCCATCGGGAGCGGAGCGTCGCTCTACACGACATTCATAGCGATGGCCGCTACGACTGCCGTCATCGGCTTCACGAGCAACTGGATCGTGGCGTTCGTGGCGTTCGCCATCTCATCGTTCTTCGGCGTGCTCTGGAACGTCATCACGGTCTCGCTCCGACAGACGATCATCCCGGATCACCTCCTCGGCCGGGTCAATTCGGTGTACCGATTCTTCGCCTGGGGCATGATGCCGATCGGTCTCGCTGTTGGAGGTCTGCTCGTGTCGGGTGTGGAGCTCGCCGGTGGCTCGAGGGAGCTCGCTCTCCGGCTTCCGTGGTTGCTGACGGCGGTGGCGTACGTGCTGCTCTTCATCTACGCCGCACCGAAACTGACGACTGCGAAGATCGAAGCGGCCAGGGTCGAGGGGGTCGCCGCCAAGGAAGCCAAAGACGCTGAGTCGTCCGACGACACTGGCGAGTTCGAAGTACAACATGAGGCGATCGCCGAGGCAGAGATCCCAGGCGCTATGCCCCCGGAGATTGACAGCGAGGCCTGACACCCGATACACCGCGCGTGTTTGGACGACAGCTCAAGCGCTACCTACACACGTTCGACGTTATGGCAGGCGTGGGTTGGCGGGGCGATCAGTTGCGAGTCCGCCGCTTCATCAGAACGACCGCTGCTCCCAGAGCAGCCGCCGATAGGGCCACCGCGGCGCCGGTGAGAGGCGAGGGTCTCGGGATCGTCGGGCCGACGCTGACCGGGCGCTGGAACTCGAGGATCGGCCATCCCCGCTCCTCGGCGATGGCCCTGAGCTCTTTCTCAGGGTTGACGGCGACCGGGTTCCCGACGGCTTCGAGCATCGGAAGATCCGTGATGGAGTCGGAGTAGGAGAAGGAGCCGGACAGATCGATGCCTTTCTGCCGAGCAACATTCTCCATCGCCTCGGCCTTGCCGGGTCCCATGGCATAGACCTCGATCTCGGGGAGATATCGCCCTTGCGAATCGGTCTTGATCTTCGTGGCGATGACCTCCCACACACCGATGTGCTCGGCAATGGGGCGGACGATCTCTTCGGGGCTGGCGGAGATGATGATGACTCTCCTGCCACTGCGGATGTGCTCGTCGATGAGGAACAGAGCCTCTGCGTAGACGAGCGGTTCGGCAACGTCGGCCAGCGTCTCGCGAACAAGCTGCTCGAACTCGGCGCGTTTCCACCCGGCGGTGAGGTGAAGGAGTTCGTCACGGGCCCGTTCGAGTTGCTCCTCGTCGGCACCGAACAGCATGTAGAACGCCTGAGCGAGACCCATTCGGGCGAGCGCCTTCTTGCCGAGAAAGCCAGCCTTGTAGAGGGGCTTGCCGAACGCGAGTGTTGATGACTTCGCGATCACCGTCTTATCGAGGTCGAAGAAGGCTGCTTCCTGCATCATCTCCGATTGTATCGGCACGCCCGGGCGCACACGTGAACATGAATCGAAGGTCTTGAACCGGTCGTCGGTCTGGCATACGGTGCCGGGAGTCCACACAAGGAGTTGGGAATGCCGGCGCTCGCCATCTGGTCGCCGGAGGACGAGGTACTCGGTGCCGTCGCGCCGTTGGCGCTTGGTGCGGCGGCCGGGACTGCGCTGATCGTCGATCTTGACCTACACGGACCGAGGTATCCCGGTGATCTGACGTTGGCGGGCCTCGTTGCCGACGGTCCCAGGAAGGTCGACCTGTCGCCGCGACGGCGAGGCATCGCGGTAGTGCGCAACGGGGGAGTCGACCCTGAGGCCGCCGAGGAAGTGCTCCGCGCTCTGGTCGATGGATGGCCCGCTGTCGTCTTCCGGCTCCCGGCAGATCACCCCGGTGGCGACGGCGCCATACCGTTGCTTCCCCTGATCCCCGGCTCGATGATGGACCGATTCGCCGGCCCCGCGATCTATCAGCGCTCCGGGTGGAGGGTCCGGGTTCCGGAAGGCAGCATCGTGCTTCCGCGACCCGGTAGGGCAACGATCTCGGCGCTTCTCACGGGTTGCGCTCCACCTCCGGGCGACCGGTGGGTTCGCGCGTGGCGTCGAGTTTGGGGCCAGTCATGGGCGTAACCGACCGGATCGTACGACGGCTTCTCGAGTCCGACGTTCCTCTCGAACGCGGTCCGCTTGAGGCCGCGGCCGCTTTGATCGTGCCGGATGTCGCTCCGCTGGCCGGTCCCGAAGCGATCGTCGACGCCGTGGATGCGCTCGCAGGACTCGGACCGATCGAGCGCCTGCTCCGGGACCCCGAGGTGACCGACGTGCTTGTCAACGGACCGGTCGACGTGTGGATCGAGCGGCGGGGCTCTCTCGAACGAAGCGACGTAGCGTTCGCCGACGACCGGGCAGTGATCGCCGCCGTCGAACGTGTGATTGCGCCGCTGGGACTCCGGATCGATCGGGCGAGCCCTGCGGTAGATGCCCGGCTGCCCGACGGTTCGCGACTCCACGCCATCATCCCTCCGGCGTCGGTGGATGGTCCGATCGTCGCGGTGCGTCGCTTCTCCGAGGCGGTGACCGATCTCGACGGACTCGTAGAGGTGGGCGGCATCACGGATGATGGCGCCGACCTGCTCCGCATGTCCGTGTCGGACCGGATGAACCTGCTGGTCGCAGGGGGCACCGGAGCAGGGAAGACGACGCTGCTCAACGTTCTTTCGAAGGAGATCGATCAGTCGGAGCGGACGGTCACGGTCGAGGACGCCGCCGAGCTTCGGCTCGGTGGTCACGTCGTTCGACTCGAGGCCCGTCCGCCCAATGCAGAGGGTGCGGGAGAGATCACCTTGCGGAGCCTGCTGCGACATGCTCTCCGTCTTCGACCCGACCGCATTGTCGTTGGCGAGGTCCGCGGACCGGAGGCTCTTGACATGATCCAGGCGATGAGCACCGGACACGACGGGTCGATGTCGACGATCCATGCAAACGGACCGGAGGAGGCGCTCTGGCGACTCGAGAGCCTGGCGGCGACTGCCGATGTCGGTGTCTCGATCGAAACGCTGCGGGCGCAGATTCGATCCGCGATCGATCGGATCGTCTTCGTTACCCGGCGTCGCGGAAGCCGACTCGTTGCATCGATATCTGACGTGAGCTTCGATGGGGTCGAGGAGGTCTATCGATGCTGACCGCCGTGCTCCTCGCGGGAGGCCTGGTGTTGGGTATCTCCCCCGCGATCGTCGCCGTTGCCGCCCTGGCAGCGATCGAGCCCAGGCTCGTGCTTGCCGGAGCTGCGGTGTGGGGTGTCGTCACGGCGCTTCGGCGTCGGTCAGCGCGCACCGCGCCAGACGATGAAGCGACACTCTTTCGCGCGATGGCGGCGGAGTTGCGTTCCGGAGCTTCGCTTCGAAGCGCCCTCGCAGATGCAGCACACCGTGTGCCCCAGATAGAGCTCGATCGTGCGGTGAGGTGCGCAGCCGCCGGGATGCCGATGACCGACGTTGCAGAATCCATCGAACCTCAGTTGCCCGAGAACGGGAGGCTCGCAGCCGCGGCGTTCCGACTGAGCGATTGGTCCGGAGCCCGCGTCGCCGACACATTCGAACGGCTCGCAGAGAAGGCGGCGGCCACAGCCGAGTTGGCGAGGGAACGGAAGGCAGCGACCGCTCAGGCGCGGCTCTCAGCTCTGATCGTCGGGGTCGCCCCCATTGTCTTCACGTTGCTGCTCATCGCCACCGGTCGGGGTGCCGGACTGGCCGCACACGGCGGGATCGGATTGCTCGTGTTGGGCATAGGACTCGGCCTCGAGACGGCCGGTCTGATCATCGTGGTGGTGATCGTGCGGCGGGCCGAACGATGATGGCGCTGGCGGTACTCACCCTTGGTGTCGCGATTCTGCGAGGGAATCGTCGTGAAATCCTCGCTGCCGGGACATGCACAGCCTTCTTGATCACTCCGGTGCTCGGAACCGGCGTGGCCCTCGCTCTTGTGGCCTGGTTCGCGATCAAACGCCGTCCTCGACCTCCGGGCCCCAGCGATGACGATGCACTGCTTGCAGAACTCACGGCCCTCGGTCTCAGTGCAGGGCTCACGTTCACCGCCGCGGCGAGCGCGGCAGCTAGCTCTGTCCCCGGGGAAACATCGGATCGACTGCGCCAGGCGATTCGCAACGGGAGAGCGGCGGACGCCGACACGGCGGATGGCCAAGGCCTCATGGTCGTGGTCAACCGGGCACTCATGACCGGAGCGCCACTGCAGCCCGCTGTATCCGGCTACGCGACAACGCTCCGCAACGAGGAACGATCCAGGCAAATCACCGCGGCCCGTCGTCTGCCGGTCAAGCTGCTCTTCCCTCTGGCGTTGCTGATCCTGCCGGGGTTTCTGATTCTCACGATCGGACCGGCCGTAATCGGCAGCCTCGATCGTCTCGGTCTCTGACGTAGCTTCCCACCGCTCCGGCCGGATGCCGGCAGACGAAAGGATTCTCCATGCGGACAATCTTCACAGACCAGCGCGGACAAGCGACCGCCGAATACGCCCTCGTCATCGTTGCCGCAGCGGCGATCGCTCTGGCCTTGATCATCTGGGCGACGTCCACGGATCTGCTGCCCTCCTTCTTCTCAACCGTGCTGAAGAAGGTCACCTCTGTCGCAAAGGGAGCGCCGATCGGGTGACCCAGCGAGGCAGCGCAGTCGTCGAGTTCGCTCTCGTTGTTCCCCTCGTGCTGGCCCTTGTGCTCGGTCTCGTCGAAGTGGCCCTCGTAGCTCGAGCCCAGCTCGAAGTCGTCAACGCCGCAAGGGAAGGAGCTCGCGAGGCTGCCGCATCCCCCGATCCGTCCGATGCTGTTCGTGCTGCGAGGGCCGCGCTCGGAGAGACGGGGGCATCGGCACGAGTATCGGTTCGCAGACCCGACGTGGTTGGGCGTCTGGCCGAGGTACGCGTGACGTTGCCGTATCGCGTGGCTGGCCCCTTCCTCGGCGGCGTAGGCGTTGACATCACCGCTAGAGCCGTCATGCGAGTTGAGAGATGAGACGGGAACGTGGGTCGGCGGCGGTGCTTCTCCTGGCCGTCGCCGGTCTCGTTCTCCTCCTCGCTCTCGGTGTTGCCGACGCAGGGATCGCCCTCGGGGCACGGCTCCAGGCTGCTGCCGCCGCAGATGCTGCAGCGCTCGCCGCCGCGCCGGTGACCTTCCGCCCATTCGGTGCGACCGGCAGCCCTGCGGCTGAGGCACGACGTCTTGCCAGCGCAAACGGCACCGTGTTGACGGAGTGCTCGTGTGCGGTGGATCGCACCTGGCGGTCACGCGTCGTCGAAGTCGCCGTGGAACGCCGGGTTGAACTGCTCGGACTCGGGGTCATCACAGTCAGTGCCTCGAGTCGAGCCGAGTTCTCGCCGATGGCGCTGATCGATGGAGACATTCGGCGGTAGTCGGGTACTCCGAGACGGTGACACCGACGACGCCCGAGATGTCGAACGGAGATCCGTCCCGCGTGTAGGTGAGCAACACCTTGAATTCGTA
>CAZWDQ010000002.1:10428-18755 GCA_964632475.1 uncultured Acidimicrobiaceae bacterium | reverse complement strand
AGATGTCGAACGGAGATCCGTCCCGCGTGTAGGTGAGCAACACCTTGAATTCGTACTGGCCCGGCTTGAGACCGGAGACATCGAGCCGGAAAGCTGAGGCGTCGGTCTCACCTTGATGCAGCTGATCCTCGCCGTACAAACCGGAGGACGATCCGTCGCCCGGGTACGAGACCACGGCACCAACTGGAGCGTCCACCGTCATGCGAACATCGTCGAGCGATGGTGCCAATCCACTCCATGCGACGTTGATCCAGCCTGGCTCGCTCAGCAGAGCGTCACCGGCGTTGCCGGCGACGAGGGCAGCGTCTTCGCCCGTGTACTCGACCGTGGGAACCCCACGCAGCTACTCAGCTACCCCTCCAGCAACCCGTCATCCCCGAGGTCCGCGAGCATCTCATCGGCTGCAGGGGTGAGCCGCACCACCGAGGCCGCTCCAGCCCGTCCCAACGTGCCGGGAAGGACCACGTTTACTATCTCGTCGGTGTCCAGGGCGTGCACGGTCGCGGACAACTGGATGAGTTCGGTCGGCGTCAGACTGGTCCAGGTATGGTCGAGGAGGACGCTGACGATCTCCGGTGCATCGGTGATGTCGTTCATCTGCAGAAGACGCAGTACCGCCAGCATCACAACACCTTGGTTGGCTGATCTTGTCAAATCCCCACCGGGAACCCGCTTTCTGGTTCTTGCGTATTCGAGGGTGCGCTGCGGACTCAGCTTCTGTTCTCCGGCTCTGAACCCGTCCCACCAAGCTTGGGTCGGCAGCGCCCTGGGCAGGTCGATAGGAAGGCTGCCCAGGCTCTTCATGAGGTCTTCGAACCCTTTGAACCCGGTCACCACGTAGCCCTCGACCGGGAGGTCCCAGGTGTCGACGACTTTGTCGACCATCACTTGCGGGCCACGACCGGCCATCAACGATGTGAATTTCATCGAGCCGTACGGTGTCGAGATCCAACTGTCTCTAGGGAATCCGAGAATGGTCCCGTTTCCCTCCGACGGATTCGCAGTGAGGAGATGGATACTGTCGGCTCGGAGCCGCTGCTGGTTCTCACCGGGGCGGGCGTCGGATCCGATCACCATGACCAATCGAGGTTCTTCGCCGTACCACGGGGGACCCGCGGCAGGATCGGCGCCGACGATCTGCCACCCGGCGCCCTCATCGGCTGCCAGAAGCACCTCACGGGTGTCGGTCTCGATGACGGCGATCTCACCACCTTCGATCGATGCAGTCGTTCCGGCCACGGCGACCGTGTCCGAGGTCTTCAGCGGTGCAGATACGAGGTGTTCGACGAGTCCTTCGGGGAGCGGGGGCATTTCGTTGCGCTCGTCCCGTTGCCAGGACAACATCGCGGCGACGGCCGTGAGCAAGTCGTCCGGCAGGTCACCTTCGACTGTGACGGTGGCGATCGCTTCCGTACTGCTGGTGGGGGGAGCCTGTGTCGTCGAGGTCGTCGACTCGGGTGGCTGTGTGGTGGAGGCCGGGGGAGTGGTCGTCGAGTCGATGGCAGCCTCAGGCTCGTCAGCGGGAGTCGACGTGCAGGCGGCGGCGATGAGCGTCAGGGCGACGATGGCGGAGATGGCTGGGCTGAGTTGTTTCACGGTCGGGAATCGTACGAGGGTGGTGGAGAAAGCCCGCGGACCAAGGCGATGGGGAAGAGGGGACAGGCGGCAGGCAACGGTTTTGGGTGGGCGATCGAGTCGAAATCGCGGCAATCTATACTCGGCTCGACCCCGCAAATCTACGAATCCTGGAGGCAGTCGTGAACAACCCGGAGCTCTGGCTCTACGTCGCTATTGGTATGGGCGTCGCGGCTCTGATACTCGCATTCGTATATGCACGTCAGGTCACGGCTGCCGACCCGGGCAGCGATCGCATGGTCGAACTGATGGGAGCCATTCGGAACGGCTCGATGGCCTTCCTGAAGCGTGAGTACCGTGCCATAGCGGTCTTCGTCGCGCTGATGGCCGTGTTGATCATGGTTCTTCTCCCGTGGGGTTGGCCGTGGGGCGGGATCGCATACGTCTTTGGTGCGCTGCTCTCTGCGACGGCGGGATTCATCGGCATGAGGATCGCCACTGCAGCCAACGCACGCACGGCCGAGGCGGCACGTCGGGGAGGCACCGCAGAGGCGCTCCCGGTCGCATTCCGAGGTGGGGCCGTCATGGGCTTCACGGTCGCAGGCCTCGGCTTGCTCGGCTTCTCCCTCGGCATCTGGTTCTTCAGGGAGATTCTCGCTCATGATGACTGGGTCGCCATCGTCACTGCGATCGGTCTCGGTGGGTCCTCGATCGCTCTGTTTGCGCGTGTCGGCGGCGGCATCTACACGAAGGCAGCCGATATCGGCGCCGATCTCGTCGGCAAAGTCGAAGCGGGAATTCCGGAAGACGATCCGAGGAATCCGGCCACGATTGCCGACAATGTGGGCGACAACGTGGGAGATGTTGCCGGCATGGGCGCCGACCTGTTTGAGTCCTACGTCGGTTCCCTCATTGCTCCGATAGCGTTCGCGATGCTCGTCTTCGGCGTGGCAGGCGAGGCTTTCACGATGCAGGCTGTGTTCTATCCACTGATGATCGCCTCCATCGGGATGCTCGCCTCGATCATCGGTTCGTTCCTCGTCAAGCCGGGAAAGGCCAGCCTTGCCGCAACGCTCGAGCGTGGGACGTGGGCGGCTGCCGGGATGACTGTCGCGGGCGTCGCCGCGCTAACGCCGCTGATGTTCGGTGGAGTTGAAGGGGTGAAGAATCCCTGGGGTTTCTTCCTGGCGGTCCTCGTCGGCCTTCTGGTCGGAGTCATGGTTGGACGCATCTCGATGTGGTTCACGTCGGACGAGTACAAGGTCGTCAAGGAGATCGCTCGTCAGACACAGACCGGGCCAGCGACGGTTGTCCTCTCCGGCATCTCTGAGGGGATGAAGTCGGCGGCCTACTCGGTGATCGTGGTCGCCTTCGGCATGGGGGCCGCCTACTGGGCCGGTGACCTGGCCGTAGACGGTGGGGGCATCTACGGAGTGGCGATCGCGGCGATCGGCGTGCTCTCAACCCTCGGAATCACCGTCTCGGTCGATGCCTACGGTCCAATCGCCGACAACGCCGGCGGGATCGCAGAGATGGCGCATCTGCCACCGGAGGTTCGCGAGGCCACCGATGAGCTCGACGCGGTCGGGAACACCACAGCGGCAGTTGCGAAGGGGTTCGCCATCGCATCTGCCGCCGTCACCGCCCTGGCGCTGTTCTTCACGTTCATCCAATCGGTCAACGTTGAGCTAGTAGCTGCCGGTGAGCCGATCATCGAGCAGCTCGACATCCTCAATATCTGGGTGATCGTGGGGCTCTTCCTCGGCTCGATGTTCCCGTACTTCTTCGCTGCCCAGACGATCCAGGCAGTCGGGAGAGCGGCCAACCAGATGATCGAGGAGGTCCGGCGGCAGTTCCGGGAGATCCCAGGTCTGCGTGAGGGTGATCCGGATGCGAAGCCCGACTACGAGAAGTGCGTCGACATCTCCACCAGCGCCTCGCTGCGAGAGATGATCCTCCCTGGTTCGCTGGCTGTGGCACTGCCGCTCATCATCGGGTTCGTCAGCATCGAAATGCTGGGAGGGTTCCTCGCCGGAGCACTGCTCTCCGGGTTCCTCCTTGCGATCTACATGGCGAACGCCGGTGGTGCGTGGGACAACGCCAAGAAGTTCATCGAGGCGGGCGCATTCGGCGGCAAGGGCTCCGACGCCCACAAGGCCGCCGTCGTCGGCGATACGATCGGAGATCCGTTCAAGGACACGTCGGGTCCGTCGATGAACATCGTCATCAAGGTGATGACGATCGTGTCGCTGATCTTCGCCTCGGCCTTCGTGTCGAACGGGTTGTTCTAGGTTTCGGTGGGTTCTGCCCGTCGAAACCCGTGGTCGTTGGTCGGGAGTCTGTGCTCCGAGGACCCGCGGATAGGCACGAGTGTGCCTATCCCGTGAACCTGATCGGATGTGCGTCCATGCCGCATGTCGCGTCCTCTTCCCTCCCCTCAGGGGAGGGTGGCAGCGCCGTCAGGCGCTGACGGGAGGGGTCAGAATGCTCCTTTCGACTGAGGCCCTTGACCCCCCTCCGCCGCCTTCGGCGGCTCCTTCCCCTGAGGGGGAGGAAGACCCCTGTCCGCTGATCTTCTCCGTGAACACATGTGATCTTTGGTTCGTCCGAGTGGCGAGAAGACTGCCTGCCGACTACCTGCTGCCGACGACACCCGGCGAAGTCGGACCCGACCGACTACTCGCCACGGAGGCGGATCTCCTTCACAACTGGCCGACTCATGCACAGATGGATTAGTCTGTTGAGGGAACAGGAGACCGGTTCTAGCAACTCGGTTTCCCCTCTCGCTATATGGAGGACATATGAGGAAAGCGAAGTGGCTGTTGCTGCTTGTCGTGTTTGCGATGGTCGTAGCGGCCTGTAGCAGCGATGAAGAGGCAGCAACAACGACGACTGCCGGTGCAGATACCGGCGGCGGCGATACAGCAGCAACCAACGAGTACACCGATGTCGACGTTTCGGGCACCGAAGTTTCTGTGTTTGGGGCACCGACCGGCGACGAAGGAACGTCGATCCAGAAGACGTTCGACATCTACAACGAGGCGACCGGGAGTGAGGTCACCTATGAGGGTTCGGACGACTTCGAATCACAACTGCGCATTCGCGTTGACGGCGGCAATCCACCGGACATGGCGGTCACGCCCCAGCCGGGTTCGATCTGTGGGTTCGCCGATGCGGGTGAGCTCGTTGCACTCGAGGACATGGGCCTCGACATCGCGGCGCTCGAGGCTGTCCACGGTTCGTACTTCATGAACCTCGGCCTGTGTGCCGATGGCAAGCACTACGCGATCCCGACGAACGCGAGTTTGAAGAGCATCGTTTGGTACAACAAGCCCGTCTTCGACGCCGCCGGATACACCGTTCCAGGAACCTGGGATGAAATGGTTGCGCTGTCTGCCCAGATGGTCGCCGACGGCACGACCCCGTGGTGCATCGGTCTCGGCAGCGATGCGGCGACAGGCTGGCCCGGCACGGACTGGATCGAGGATATTCTGGTTCGGACCGCAGGTGCAGACGTCTACGACCAGTGGACGAAACACGAGATTCCGTTCGATGATCCCGCGGTGACAGCTGCTTTCGACACGTACGGTGAGATCATGTTCGGTGAAGGATTTGTTCTCGGCGGCGCCGACGGCGTCGCTGCCATCGACTTCCGCGATGCACCGGACCCGATGTTCAACGATCCGCCGAGCTGCATGTTGCATCGTCAGGCGTCGTTTATCGCCAACTTCTTCCCGGAGCCCCTGCCCCGCGAGGATGCGGCGTTCTTCCCGTTCCCGGCCATCGACACCAGCCTCCCGTCTGCAGCGATGGGTGGCGGTGAGCTCGGGATGATCTTCAACGACCGTCCGGAGGTTGCAGCGGCCTTGCTGGCGTTCTCGCAGCCCCCACTCCAGTGCATCCAGGCGTCAGGAGCGGGTGTCCCAGGTATTGAGCGGATCTCCGCGAATTCCGACACGCCGAACTCCTGCTACGTGACCGACACCGTGAAGCTGCAGGCAGAAACTGTTGCTGCTGCTCTGGGAGGGAACGGCTTCGTGTTCGACGGATCCGACCTGATGCCACCGGCGGTCGGCCAGGGCTCATTCTGGACCGGCATGATCGACTGGACACGCGGCACGCCCGTAGCGGACGTGCTCGCAACGATCGAAGCCAGCTGGCCGAGCTCGTAGGCGAAAAGAGACAAATCGATACGGAGAGGGCGGCCCATTGGGCCGCCCTCTCCTTTTCGTGTAGAGTCCCCTCAGAACAGGATG
This sequence comes from uncultured Acidimicrobiaceae bacterium, assembly GCA_964632475.1. Taxonomy (GTDB): domain Bacteria; phylum Actinomycetota; class Acidimicrobiia; order Spongiisociales; family UBA5794; genus JAHEEL01. The sequence goes on along the minus strand of CAZWDQ010000002.1, from coordinate 12,924 downwards.
GAGGACCATGGCAGATATTGACGAGGATGTCCTAGGAATCGAGAAGACCAGACCTATCAAGCCGATCAAGAAGGGGCCGGGGCCGAACTTCCTGACGCAGTTGATGCGCTTGGGCGTGTCGCTCGCTGTTCCCTTGATTGCCTTCGGAGTCCTCTACTGGGCAGGCACCGTTCTGCTCGACGAGAACGCCAACCGGCTGCTTGTCGTGTTCATGGCCCTGATCATCGGCGTACTCGGCGTCTTCGGGCTGTTCTACGGGATGAACTGGCTGGTGATGAAGCTTCCCGAACACTACCGGAACTATGTGCTCCCCTTCGTTTTCGTCGGGCCTGCTCTCGTCCTCCTCGGCATCTTCCTGGTCTACCCGACGGTCGTGACGGCGAAACTGAGCTTCCAGAATAATGCGGGTGAAGGGTTCGTTGGTCTCGACAACTACGTCGAAATCTTCACCGATCCGGGCACGTTGGAGGCGCTCCGGAACTCGTTCCTGTGGGTGATCTTCGTCCCGGCGGTTGCGGTTGGCGTTGGACTCCTGTTCGCCGTGCTGGCCGACAAACTCGGCAGCAAGGGCGAGGCCTTTTCGAAGTCGTTCATCTTCATGCCCATGGCGATCTCGTTTGTCGGGGCGTCGATCGTGTGGCGGTTCATCTACAATTTCCGCCCGGAAGGTTTCGGCGAGCAGATCGGTTTGCTCAACGGGCTATGGACGGCGATCGGGAACGAACCGGTGGCGTGGCTGCTGCAGGAGCCGTGGAATAACCTCTACCTCATGGTGATCCTCGTGTGGCTCCAGGTCGGCTTCTCCATGGTGATCCTGTCAGCGGGGATCAAGTCGGTCCCGAGCGACATCATCGAGGCCGCTCGCATCGATGGTGCCAAAGAAACCCAGGTGTTCTGGAAGGTCATCATTCCGTCGATCTCTTCGACACTCGTGGTGGTGCTCACGACCATCGTCATCACAGTATGGAAGGTCTTCGACATCGTGTATGTCATGACTTCCGGCGAATTCGGCACCTCGGTCGTCGCCGAGCGGATGGTCACGGAGTTCTTCACGTTCGGCAATGATGGTAAGGGTGCGGCGCTCGCCGTCGTCCTCCTGGTGGCTATCACGCCGCTGATGGTGCTCAATGTACGTCGGTTCCAAGCGCAGGAGGCCCAGCGATGACAACGACCACTGCGCAGAAGACGCCGACCCCGGTGGGGAGCGTCGCCGAGCAGCCGGGATTCTGGAAGCGAGTCTTCCACCTCTGGCCCGTGAAGCTGGTCATTCTGGCCATCATCATCATGTGGATCATTCCAACGCTGGGCGTCTTGGTCAGTTCGTTCCGTCCCCCTGACGCTGTCAATACCAACGGCTGGTGGACGGTGTTCTCGAACCTCGGATCCAACGAGTGGACACTGTCCAACTACTCCGACGTTCTGACGTCCGAAGGCTTCGGCAACTCCTTCCTGAACAGCCTATCGGTGACGATCCCGGCGACCGTGATGCCGATCACGATTGCCGCGTTCGCCGCATATGGGTTCGCCTGGATGGACTTCCCCGGCCGACAATGGCTGTTCGTCCTCGTCGTGGCGCTCTTGGTGATCCCGTTGCAGATGGCGCTGATCCCCCTCTTGCGCCTCTACACCACGATCAACCTGAACGGGACCTTCCCTGCGGTGTGGCTTGCGCACACCGGATTCGGTTTGCCGCTTGCGATCTACCTGTTGCGGAACTACATCGGGTCGTTGCCTTCGTCGATGATGGAGTCGGCGAGCATCGACGGCGCCACACCTTTCGAGACCTTCACCAAGCTCGTCGTGCCGCTTTCAGTGCCGGTGTTGGCGTCCTTTGCGATCTTCCAGTTCCTTTGGGTCTGGAACGACCTCCTCATCGCCTTGGTCTTCCTCGGCGGCGAGCCGGACGTGCGGGTGGTGACGTTGGCGCTGAACAACCTGAATGGTTCGCGTGGGTCGGCTTGGCACCTACTGACCGCGGGAGCGTTCATCACGATGGCGCTGCCGCTCGTGGTGTTCCTGTCGCTGCAGCGCTACTTCGTACGCGGCCTGACGGCGGGGTCGGTCAAGGGCTGAGCATGTTCCCCCGTCGATCGTCGGTGTCGATGCTGTTGTGTAACGCGCCGTGACAGATACCTATGAGGGTTACAAGCGGTCCTGGCTGGCGATCGGTGTCAGCACAATCGTTTTGCTGGTCAGCTACAGCTCGCTGCTCGTTGCGATTGTGGCAACCCAGTCCGATACCCCGGATGCAGCGGGTCCCGTCTTCGCACTGGGCTTTGCCATGGTGCCCGTCACGTTCGTCGCCGTTGCGTTCATGTCTGGGCACAGGCGTGCACCGATAGCGGTGCTCAAGGCGATGGGGGTGTGGCTGCTGGTAGCGCTTCCGTTCGGGTTGTTCAATCCCGTATTTGGGTTGTGCATGGGATTCGGTCTCGGCGGTGTCCTCACGTTGAAGGAGCTCGACAAGAGCCGATGGCAAGCTCGCGTGCTGGCCGT
>CAZWDQ010000002.1:0-10328 GCA_964632475.1 uncultured Acidimicrobiaceae bacterium | reverse complement strand
TCCTCACGTTGAAGGAGCTCGACAAGAGCCGATGGCAAGCTCGCGTGCTGGCCGTACTGCTCGGCGCGACCTATGCCCTAGCGATGCTCTTCGTGGTTCCGGCAATCGGCCTGCTCAGCGGCGGACTCGTGCCGTTCACGGCGCTCGGCCTCGCCGACTACTACACGGAGCACAAGAAGAGGAGTACCGACGGAGACGGATAGGTCGCTGTCTTGATCGGACTCCCGGAAGGGTCCAACATCATGGCGGGGGTTCTTCTCGGACTCCGAACTACTCGTCCTTCATGTCTGGATCGCTTCTGCGCATCTCTGTCTCGCGGTCTGCTCGATCCAGGTAGTGCTTCCTCGACTTGACGCGTGTCCGGCGGATGATGAGATAGAGACCGACGATGAGAGCAGCGACGAGGACCCAGACGACGGCTTCGGTTCCGCCGCTTGGCAGCGACGCTCCGGTCTGGGCGAACAGCGCAGTCATGCAGTCACCCTAACCTTCGAGTCGATTCACGCAGGAGGCATCCTGGCTCGCACCATCACGCTCGTCCGGCACGCCGAGACGGTCAGCAACATCTCAGGGACCTGGCAAGGGCAGACCGACTCGCCGTTGAGCGACCGCGGTCGTCTCCAGGTCGAACGCCTGCGCGACCGAATGGACGGGCACGACCCCGGGCTCCTGGTCATGTCTGATCTCGGGCGAACCAGGACAACTGCTGCATCGATCGGCGCGGGTGAGCCGGTCTCCGAGTGGCGAGAGTTCGATCTCGGTGAGTGGGACGGCATGCGGCCTGAGGAGATCAGAGCGCGCTATCCGGATGTCGACCGAGTGCGATTCGGCTCAGGTGATTTCCAACCGGACGGCGGCGAGCGCTTCTCCGACTTCAGAGTACGGCTCCGTGACGCCTTCGACACGCTCGCCGACCGACTGGGCGATGACGACCATGCCACCGTTGTGACGCACGGGGGAGTCATCCAAACCATCGTCGGACTGCTCCTCGGAGCCGCCGATCAGTCGACGATCCTTGTGCCATCGAACGCATCGCTCACAACAGTCCGACTCGACGGTGACGAAGTCCAGGTGTCGGTCCTCAACGATGACCTTCACCTCAACGGGGGAGTCGTCCGGCCACCCGGGATGCGACTCAGATTCGTACGCCACGCTCAGACCGAGGCGAATCGCGAGCACCGATGGTGGGGGAGGGGCGAGACCCCGCTGACCGAGGAGGGTCGCCGTCAGGCAGCCGCGCTGGCGTTGGCAGCCGCTCCGCTCAATGGAATCTTCTCCTCCCCATCCTCCCGAGCGCTTGACACCGCGACCCCTGTCGCCATGCAGCAGGGACTTGAGATCACCATCGTCAACGACCTCGCAGAGTTCGATTTCGGGAGTTGGGAGGGTCTGACCGTCGACGAGATCCGATCAGCTGATCGGGATGGCTTCCGGCGGATCTTCCATGACGGAATCGACGAGGCGAGAGGAGGCACGGGCGAGAGTTTCGCAGACGGTGGCAGTCGAATCGCGCGTACCGTAGATCTTCTCGCTGCAGGCTCCACTGGAACAATCGGCGTGTTCACCCACGGTGGAGTGACACGAGCCTACGTGGCCGCGATGCTCGGCATTCCGTTCGTCGACCGGGACTTGCTGCCCGTACAGCGCAACACAGCTCACGCTGAGATCATCTCCAGCGAGGGAACGTCCCGCCTCTCCTCGTACAACGTCGCAGCACATCTCGAAGACTGATCATGCGGCTGCTCCTCATCACCAACGACTACCCGCCGAAGCCCGGCGGGATCCAGCAATATCTTGGCAACATCATCGACGCCTACCCGGATGAGTTCCACGTCATCGCCCCAGCCGACGAAGGTGCCGAATCAGATGATCGGATCAGCCGGAACGAGTCCACGTTCATGTGGCCGACGCCGAAGGTCGCCGATTGGGTCGAAGAGCGGGCGGTGGCGTTTGGCCCCGACGCGATCCTCTTCGGGGCACCGCATCCGCTGCCGTTCCTCGGCCCTCGACTCCGTGAGAGTCTCGGTGTTCCGTACGGAGTGCTCAGTCATGGAGCGGAAGTCACGCTCCCGGCGGCTGCACCGGGGGCCAGGCAGACAGTCGCCAAGGCCTTGCGGGACGCCGACGCCCGGTTCGCTGTCAGTCGCTTCACTGCCGATCGAGTGCACAGGCTCACCGGAAGGGACGTCGTCTTCGTCGGCGCGGGCGTCGACATCGATACCTTCACACCGCCGCCCAACGGAGAGAACGAGATTCCCGTTGTCGGATGCGTCTCGCGCTTCGTGCCCCGCAAGGGCCAGCATCGGTTGATCGAGGCGGCGGCGAAGCTCGACCGACCCGTCGAGCTGCTGCTGGTCGGCAAGGGTCGAAAGGAAGCGCAACTCCGCAAGCTCGCCGACAAGCTCGGCGTGCGGAGGCGTTTCGCCGTCGACGTGCCGTGGTCGGATCTCCCCGGGCTCTATCGAGAGATGGACGTCTTCTGCATGCCGTGCAAGTCGCGGTGGGGTGGGCTCGAGGTAGAAGGACTCGGACTCGTGTTCTTGGAGGCCGCAGCCACCGGTTTGCCGGTCCTGGCCGGTGACTCCGGTGGCTCCCCGGAGACGGTGATCCCCGCCGAAACCGGATACGTCGTTCACTCGGTCGATGACATCGTCGAGGGATTGACAATGCTCCTCGATGACCCTATCGGTGCCCGCGAAATGGGCCTCGCAGGCCGGCGGTTCGTCGAGGACGTATTCACCTGGCCCAGAGTCGTGGAGCGGTTCCGAGAGGGCTTCAATATCTGACCCGGTTTCAGGCTCAGAGAGGCATTGTCTTGACAACAGGGCCATACTCACGCATCGTTGAGGTCGTCTCCGCCTATCAGATCGCTACTCATTCATGCCCAAACACCTTGTCATCGTTGAGTCCCCGGCGAAAGCCAAGACCATCGGACGCTATCTCGGGGATGACTTCGTCGTCGAATCCTCCGTCGGCCATATACGCGATATCCCCACGAGGGTCGGAGAAGTGTCTGAGGCGAAGGAGGCCGCATGGAAAGCCAGCCGGTTCGGGATCGACATCGAAGATGGCTTCAAGCCGATGTATGTCGTCACGCCCAACTCGAAGAAACAGGTGTCGGCACTCCGCAAGGAGATGAAAGAGGCCGACGCTCTCTACCTCGCCACCGATGAAGATCGAGAGGGTGAGGCGATCGCCTGGCATCTGCTCCAGGTCCTGAAGCCCACAGTGCCGGTGCACCGCATGGTGTTCCACGAGATCACAGCGAGTGCGATTCGAGAAGCCGTCGAGAATCCCAGGGAGATCGACCAGCGGGTCGTCGCCGCTCAGGAGGCCAGGCGCGTCCTTGACCGTCTCTTCGGGTACGAGGTCTCCCCGGTTCTCTGGCGAAAGGTCCAACGAGGACTCTCAGCGGGGCGGGTCCAGTCTCCTGCGACGCGTATCATCGTCGAGCGAGAGCGAGAGCGTCTCGCATTCATCGCCGCACAGTACGCGGGCGTGTCCGGCATCTTCAGTCCGGTCGGCGACGACACGGAGTTCGAAGCGAAGCTCGTCACTGTCGACGGCGAGCGGGTTGCGACCGGCAAGGACTTCGATCAGGCGGGAACCCCCCGCAAGGACCGACTCGTCCTCGCTCCCGTGATCGCTGCCACGCTCGCCGACGAACTTTCCGATGCACCGTTCACCGTGGTGTCCGTCGAGCGCAAGCCGTACACCCGCCGACCGTATGCGCCGTTCCGCACCGCAACCCTCCAGCAGGAGGCCGGACGCAAGCTCCGCTTCGGAGCGCGCCGGACGATGTCCGCGGCTCAGCGTCTCTACGAGGGTGGTTTCATCACCTACATGCGAACCGACTCGACCAACTTGTCTGGGACCGCCCTCAGCGCAGCCCGCTCCCTCGTGGCCGGGCGCTTTGGCGAGGAGTATCTGCCGGACTCCCCCCGCTTCTACGGCAAGAAGGCGAAGGGTGCACAAGAGGCCCATGAGGCGATCCGGCCAGCAGGTGAACGGTTCCAGGATCCCAAGAGCGTGGTTCAATCGTTCGGTGCGATGTCCGACGAGACCAGGCTTTATGACATGATCTGGAAGCGCACGGTTGCCAGTCAGATGAAGGATGCGAAAGGCGAGAGCCTGCAATTGCGGCTCGGCGGTGCGGCTGCGACGAGCGGCCGGGGCTGCGAGTTCTCGGCGACCGGCCGAACGATCTTGTTCGCCGGTTTCTTGAAGGCCTATGTCGAAGACATCGATGATCCCGAGGCCACCAAGGACGATCAGGAACGGCATCTGCCCGAATTGGATAGAGGACAGGCGCTCGGCGCCGTCTCGATGGGCTCGACGGAGCACGAGACGAAGCCGCCGGCCCGGTACACCGAGGCCAGCCTCGTCAAGAGACTCGAGGAACTCGGAATCGGTCGACCATCGACGTATGCATCGATCATCTCGACGATCCAGGATCGTGGCTACGTCCGCAAGTACGGCTCGGCTCTCGCCCCGACACTCAAGGCTTTCGCCGTTGTCGGTCTCCTCGAACAGCACTTCGGCGACTACGTCGATTACGACTTCACGGCCCTCATGGAGGAGGACCTCGACAAGATCGCCGGTGGTGAGGAGCAGATGGCCCCATACCTCGAGCGTTTCTACTCAGGGAGCGGCGACCATCCCGGTTTGCAGGCTCTTGTCTCGGAGAGCGCCCTCGAAGCGATTGATCCGCGTGAGATCAACTCCTTTCCCCTCGGCGACGCCGCAGATGGCGTGGCGATCGTGGCACGGTGCGGCCAGTATGGGCCCTACCTCGTGCACGGTGAGGAGCGAGTCTCGATCCCGGAGGACCTTCCCCTCGACGAACTCACGGTTGAGATGGCCACCGAGTTGCTTGAGGCCCCGTCCGGTGACCGCGAACTCGGCGAAGACCCGGAGACGGGTCTGACGGTGTTCGTCAAGGCGGGACGATTCGGGCCGTACGTCCAGCTCGGGGATCGGGATGGCGACTCGAAGGCCAAGCCGAAGACGGCGTCCCTCTTCAAGACGATGTCGACGGAGACCGTGACGCTCGACGACGCGCTCCGGCTGCTCACACAACCTCGAACAGTTGGCGAGCATCCCGAAGATGGGAAGCCGATCACCGCTCAGAACGGTCGATACGGACCGTACGTGAAGTGGGAGAAAGAGACCCGCAGCCTGGATGACGAGGAAGAGATCTTCACCATCGCCCTCGACGGTGCCATCGCTCTGCTCTCCCAGCCGAAGAAGCGTGGCGGGAGGAAAGCGGCGGCGCCGCTGAAGGAACTCGGCGACGACCCGAACACCGGAAAACCCATCCTTCTGAAGAACGGGCGATTCGGTCCGTATGTCACTGATGGCGAAACGAATGCGTCGTTGCGGGTCGTCGACTCGGTTGACACCATCACCGCCGATCGAGCCATCGAGCTTCTTGCCGAACGCCGGGCGAAGGGCCCTGCCCCGAAACGGAAGAAGGCTGTGAAGAAGGCTCCGAAGAAGAAGCCGAAGGGATCCTGAAGTCGGGTCCCGGACTCCTGCGACGCCGAACTCTGCGAGACTGGCTTGGTGACACCGAGGATGAGGAACGAGATCAAGTGAGTCTCCCGTACGTTGCTTTCGAGGGCATCGAAGGTGCAGGAAAGTCGACGGTTGCAGAGTGTGTCGGGGAACGGCTCGAGGCGGACGGCCGGAGGGTGGTCCGGGTTCGCGAGCCGGGTGGCACAGCGGTCGGCGAACGCATCCGGGCGATTCTCCTCGGTCACGACCTCGCACCCGACCCGTGGACTGAGGCGCTGCTCTTTGCAGCCGCGCGGGCCCAGCTCGCGTCCGACGTCGTCGGTCCGGCTCTCGCCGAAGGGGCGTGGGTCCTCTCCGACCGGTCCGTTTACTCGTCGCTGGCATACCAGGGTGCGGGCCGCGATCTCGGAATCGACGCCGTCAGGAGCGTCAACGAACCAGGTCTCCTCGGTGTTTGGCCGAGCATCGTCGTCCTCCTCGACGTCGATCCCACCGAAGGTCTTCGTCGACAGGAGTTCGGCGACCGCATCGGCGATGAAGGCGTCGAGTTCCAGCAGCGTGTAGCAGATGGTTTCGCCGCCACAGCGGCATCTGAACCGAACCGCTTCATCGTCATCGACGCCGGCGGCCCGCTCGATGACGTGGTCGACTCGGCCTACCGAGAGATTCGGAGTCGATGGTGAGTTCGTTCGGCGGGATCATCGGTCACCAGGGCGTCGTCGACTTCCTGCGTCGGGAGATTGGCCGACCGGCTCAGTCCTATCTCTTCGTCGGCCCATCGAACGTGGGCAAATCGTCGATCGCTCGCAAGTTTGCGGCGGCGCTGATGTGTGGAAGCGATCCGGGCTGCTTCGACCGGGTGATGGCTGGAGTGCATCCCGACCTCGTGCTCATCGAACCGGAAGGCAGCGCATCCATCACGGTCGATCAGGCACGTCGGGTCGTGTCGCAGGCAACTCGCACGCCTCTCGAGTCCGACAGGAAGGTCTTCCTCTTCGAGGAGGGAGGCATGATGAATGATGAGGCCGCCAATGCTCTCTTGAAGACATTGGAGGAACCGACGTCCGCCACCGTGTTCATCATCGTTGCGGAGACCGAAGACGATCTGCCCTCCACCGTCGCAAGCCGCTGCCGAACTGTTGTATTCGGTCGGGTGTCCGAAAGTGAGGTCGCCAAAGGTCTCGCCGATCTCGGCGTTGCTGAGGAACAAGCGATGGAGGCGTCCCGCATCGCAGGTGGCCGGCCCGGTCTTGCCCTCGCCCTTGCGACCGAACCACAGGTCGCCGTGTATCGACGGCTCTGGTTGAGCATCCCGATGCGACTCGGTGAACATCCCGGCGACGCTTTTCGTCTTGCCGACGAGACCATGGCGTCGGCGGAACCGCTTCTTGCGGCGTTGAAGCAGAGACAGAAGGACGAGTTGGATGCACTTGGCGATGATGTGTCGAGGTCGCTGCGCGATCGCCAGACACGGGAGCTCAAGCGCGCTTCAGATGCATTGTACGTGACCGGCCTTGAGATCCTTGCTTCGTTCTATCGGGACGTCGCCGCCGCCCAGTTCGGTGTTCCAGTCCGAAACACGGATGTTCCCATTGCGGCCCTGTCGTCGATCACACCGAGACAAGCGGTCGCCGGGGTGGAACGGGTCCTCACCGCTATTGAAGCTCTGGCCGCGAATCAGCGACCGAAACTCGCGTTCGCGAACCTCTTCGCCGAACTGGCCGGCCATGCGTAGCGTTCGGCGGATTCCCTCGGAACTCGCGATCCGGATTGCGAACATTCCGGCCCGTATCGCTGCCCGCGGCCTTCTTGACTTCGAAGTCAGCGGCACCGAACACATCCCGAGGAGCGGTCCTCTCGTTGTGGCCGCCAACCATCTCTCGCACCTTGACCCGCCGCTCGTGGTGAACGCCGTCGGCCGGCTCATCCGGTTCATTGCCGTCGATGAGCTGTTCGGCAATCACCTGACGTTCGATGCCGTCACCTGGCTCCTCGGTGCGATCCCGACCGACCGGGATGGGGTGCCGCTCAGGGCCCTCGAAGAGGCCGTGAACCACCTCAGAGCCGGCGGTACGGTTGGTGTCTTCCCCGAGGGGAGGCGGGTTGAGTACTGGGGAGAGACGGAACCGAAACGTGGAGCAGCATGGCTGACCTGGATGGGAGGAGCGCGGCTGCTTCCGGTCGCGATCCACGGAACAGAGCGCACGCTCGGACCCGCCAGTCGGGGGATCCACCGCACCGCCGTTCGACTGTGGATCGGAGAGCCGCTCGCCTGGGAAGACTTCGCGGATCGGGAGGACCCCCTGGGAGCCATGACCGAATCCTGGAGCGAATTCGTCGATTCCAAGCTCGGACCATGGTGGCCGCGGGTACGCTCGAGCCGGTGACCCCGATGAACCCCGCGGAGGTAGACGGCGTTTTCGCTGCGGCCGAGGGTCAGCGAGCGACACCGGCCGTCGCGGGCGGTATCCAGTAGCGGTCCGTAGACGGTGAAGACTCCCTCCTGCTCACCGCCCGATCTACCGATCTGCTGATCTACAGCCCAGAAACGCGTCCACTTCGTTCGTACTGGGAACCCCCGCTCGGCCGCCGAAACGAGCGCACTTGAGGGCTGCCGCTGCGGCTGGCCGCTTCACCAAGTCTTGGATCGGTCGATTCTCGGCTACTCCGAGTGCGAACGCCCCGTGGTAGACGTCGCTGGCCCTGAGTGTGTCGACTGTTGTGACCGTGTACGCCGGGGTGTGTTCGATGACCCCGTCGTTCAGCCAGAGGGTTCCTCGTGCTCCGAGGTGACCGCAATCCAGGCGTCCGTCTGCGCCGCGACCCGGTTCAATCCGTCGAAGTCGTCCGCCCGACCAAGGAACTCGACGAACCTCTTCGTCCCTTCCCGATATCTGGCGTCGTCGTCGGGCAGGCCCTCGGCGCGGGCGTAGCGGCGGTGGCCGTCGTGGATGACGCCGATGTGCTGCGACAGTTTGTCCCGTTCGAGGAACTTGAGAATCCGCGACTCGCACACGCGGCACAGCGGCTTTTTGGCGATTCTCTTGGCCTTGTTCGAGTTCACAACCACCGGAATCTCCGCATCAATCAGTTCTTGTCGATGGGCTGGCAAGCCATTGGTAGGGTCGGGTCAGATTTCGAGGATGGTGACTCGTAGATCGTGAGAGAGATCTTCCCTGGTGTACTCGTAGTAGATGTAGACGCGGTCGTCGACTCGTAGTCCGTATACGTAGCGGACACAACCGTGCGGTGAAGTGACCCATGGGGAGTCTGCTCCGAGGCGTTGGAAGTGCTTCCCGTTGGGGGATGTGGCGAGCCCGCACCATTCCTCGTAGTTGTCGAAGAAGGTTCTGCCTCCGTCCCAGGTTGCGAGCCAACCGTCTCCCCACGGAAACATCGAGTTGAGGCGGGCACGGCGTCCGTGCCAGTTGTCTTCGCCGGTTCCCTCGAACACGTACTCGATGGCGGGGAAGTAGAGGCCGTCATCAGATACCGACACCACCGAGGCGTCAAGCGGCTTGGCGTACACCGTGTTTCCATGCACTTCAGGTGCGTTCCTCCCCGGCACGGCCGCATACAGCCAGTACTGATCGTCTTTGAACACGACCCACGGATCCTTGATCCACGGCAGGCCGAAGTCGCCGGGGGCGAGGACAGTGCGCCGGCCCTGGGTGTCGAGTTGGTCGAGTTCCGGGCCCCGGATGACGTCGATGCGCCACTCCCGCGTTGGGGCGAACTCGTAGGAGATGTAGAGCCGCCATTCGCCGGAAGGATCACGGAGCGGATGTCCCGTCTCGATCGAGTTGGATGCGAGGTCATCTTTGGTTGCGGTCCACACGTCATCGAAGCGGATCCCGTCCGAGCTTGTGGCGACGGCGCATGTACCACCGCGGCCTTGTTCGAGCGGGGTGCGGGTGCGGTAGAAGATCGCAAACGTTCCTGAGGAGGCGTCGTGGGAGACCTTGTGCCCGCCGACCCAATGCCCGTAGCCGGTGCCGATGGGTTCTCGGATCACGGTCCCGGCGGTTGGATCGAAGCGGAGTGCGTCTTGGGGGGATGGTGAGATCATCATGCCGTCGAGTATATGGAGTGGTCCTAGCCGAGCGAAGCCTCGGCCACGAAGAGGTTTCTCATCAGCTGGTCGTGGTTGACAGTTTGCCGACAACGGTCACCGTTGCCCCTACGACGGGAGGTGGTCCGCTTGGGTTCTCAACGATCACGCCGATATCTGTGTTGCCATAGAGGTCTTCGTTGACACTCGCCACGGTGACGACAGCCTCAATCCCGCTTCCGGTGTCGCTGACACTCTTGACTTGACCTTGCCAGCGAACGGACATATCGGCATAGCGGCTGTTGAACCTACTGCGGGTTTCGAAACTCAGGTCGTTGCCCCCGAACAGTTCTTTGGCGACTTCGTTCCCCACGCGATAGCGGGTGTAGGTGGTGTTGCTGCTATCCGAACGCTGGGCATAGGTGTCGATCCTCAACGGGATACGGCCAACGGTGCCGGTCAGTGCGGGCCGGGCCAAACCCTTGCCGACCGAGGCACTGATGCCGAGCTCTGCCGCAGCCTGCCGCCAAGCCTCCACGGTCCGTTGATGGGACTTCCAAGCCAGAAAGCCGATGAGGATGGCTGGTATGCATCAGAAGCGCACCGCGAAGTTTGTGCGTCAGTACGCCCAGCTTGCCGACATCGCTGTCGCTGCCGTCGAGCAGTTCCTTGCCGATATTCAGAGCGGTGAGTTCCCCGGCGAGGCCGACACCTTCCTGGCAGACGAGGCCATGGAGCAGCAGACCGCACACCCGAACCC
>CAZWDQ010000001.1:0-78464 GCA_964632475.1 uncultured Acidimicrobiaceae bacterium | reverse complement strand
CCTTGTTCATCCCTGATAAGGATGAGGTCCCTGGTTCAAATCCAGGTGGGCCCACGGTTCGAGAACCCGGACAGTGTCCGGGTTTTCGCACGTCACGGCCCCATCCGTTCCGACACGAATTCGGCCGCGAGTCCGCGGATAGTCCGCGGATCATCCCGCAATCGTCGTACAGGCGTTCGACATCACAACAGATCGGGATCCGCGAAGGGCCCATCCCTTGCCTTGACCGGACGAGAAGGAACTGGTGGACGGTGCTCTGACCACGCTCGTTGAATCTCCCCAGACCTGCTCACTGAAATTCCCCACCTCCTGAGACGGAGATACCCGCTGTTGGGTGGGGTCCTCTCCAAGCTGGCTGTCAGCGCTGACCGGCCGGCGAGGAGAGGAATCCCCGCCTGATGTTGGCACAGGAGGAGGATCCGTTCGACCGGATCGAGCCGTATGTGACCCAGCGTCTGGCTGATGATCACTGCGTGTGGGTAGTCGTCCTGTTCGACGAAGTCACGGCGTTGGGGTATGACCCGTCGTATCCGACGTTCACCCGCAAACTATGTCAACGCCAGCTTCGGCCTCATTGTGAAGCCTGTTCGGAAGTCAAGGGCCGCGCCACGGTTGTGAGCGAGCATCCGTCGGGTGGCGCAGGCATCCTTGGATCGGTTTTGGGCTGATGGGGCCCTCAACAGGGCCCCATCAAATATGCCCTAACCCAACTTGTTCTCTTTCACGAAATCGTCGATGACCATGGCTAGGTCTGGACGACCGATCTCTTGCAGGTTGTAGGTCACCTGGGTATGCGGCTTATCGATCTTGATGATCCGGCTCAAGTCGATAGGCGTACCGATCACAACGGAGTCGCAGTCGGTCTGGTTGATGGAGGTTTCCATGTCCGTCAACTGTTCCTGTCCGTAGCCCATGGCTGGCATGAGAGTGCCGATATTCGGATAGATCTCGAAGGTTTCCTTCATCCGGCCAACGACATATGGCCGCGGGTCGACGAATTCGGCGGCGCCGAACTTCTGAGCGGCGACGGTGCCGGCCCCATAAGTCATGTGGCCGTGAGTCAGAGTAGGACCGTCCTCAACCACGAGAACCCTCTTGCCCTTGATCACGTCGGGATCCACGACATCGAGCGTCGATACAGCATCGACCACCAAAGCGTCGGGATTCAGGTCCGAGATATTCTTACGTACCGCCTCGATACCGGCCGCGTCGGCACTGTCCATCTTGTTGATGACCACCACGTCGGCAACACGCACGTTGGCGGTTCCCGGGTAGAAGGTCAGCTCATGTCCAGGACGATGAGGATCCACAACAGTTATGTGCAGATCAGACTTGTAGAATGGCAAGTCGTTGTTCCCACCGTCCCACAAGATGACATCGCATCCGTCCGGGTCGTTCTCCGCTGCGCGGACGATGGCTTCGTAATCCACACCTGCATAGATCACGTTGCCGCGAATGACATGCGGCTCGTACTCTTCCATCTCTTCAACGGTGCAGTTGTTGTTGTCAATGTCTTCCAGGCTGGCGAACCTCTGCACACGCTGAGCGATCAGATCGCCATACGGCATAGGGTGGCGAATGGCAACGACCTTCAGGCCTCTGTCCATCAGGTGCTCGATGACCCGACGAGAAGTCTGGCTCTTGCCGGCACCGGTACGAACCGCTCCAATCGAAATCACCGGCTTGGAGCTCTTGATTTCGGTCTCTTTGGGTCCGAGTAACACGAAATTGGCGCCTGCCGCGTTCACAATGGAACTGATGTTCATGACGTGTTGATTCGAGACGTCACTGTACGAGAAGGCACAATCGTCAACGTCCAGGTCCTCGATCAGCTTGGGAAGCTCTTCTTCCGCGTGGATGGGTATTCCATCGGGGTACAGCGAGCCGGCCAGCTCCGCAGGGTACTGCCGACCGTCAATATCCGGAATCTGTGCGGCGGTGAACGCTACAACGTCATATTCCTCTTTGTCTCGGTAGAAGGTATTGAAGTTGTGGAAATCCCTTCCTGCGGCTCCAATGATCAGCACTTTTCTCTTTGCCATTCCTTGCCCACTTTTCGATGTCGGAATCAGATGGCCGGGAACCTAACGACAGGATCAACCGACGCAATTAACCAAAGCTTCGATCTCATGAGAGTTGCCATCTCGGCGATGGTCATCCTTTCGTTATCTCAGTACCAACCTCCCCTTCCAAAGCCGACACAATATCCTCCAAGCGACAGATCACGCCGCGGTTCCCCATCTCTTCGACGAACTCCATGACTGCAGCAACTTTCGGCCCATAGATCCGGCCGGAAACAGTCCGTCGTCGACGTGTCATCTCATCTCAGAAACAGAGAGCTTCCCAAACACGCTCTCGTCTTCCTGACCCCAGTTGATAGCTGCTCCGGGGACATCCGAACAGATGATGAAGACATCGGCATTCTACCTCCTGGGCGAGCTTCGATGTGGCAAGATCCTTGTCGATCACAGCTTCCACACCAGTGAACTTACGTCCCTGTTGGACAACCGGAATGCCTCCACCGCCACAGCAGACAACAATGAAACCCTCTGCGACGAGTCTCTTGATCTCTTCTGTCTCAACGATGGTGACCGGCTTGGGCGAGGCCACTACTCGGCGCATGCCCTCGTCGGTTTCCTTCATGGCGTACGGGAGTCCGGCTGCCTCTTCCTTGGTGTAGAAAGGGCCGATGGTCTTGGTGGGATTCTCAAGCAATGGGTCATCCTCATCAACCACGACATAGGTGATGAGAGTCGCCAACAACTGATCCGTGGTCCCATTCTCCATGAGGGCGGTATCCAGCGTCGACTCGATCATGTACCCGATTCGGCCCGTCGGCGGTGAAGTCCCGCTCGACGAGATCCTGGGGTCGGGCCAACAGGTCGTCTGGGATCGTCGTAGTCGTGAACGTCTTGCCCCTGGTGGCGCCGCGCAACCCCATCTGACGCATCAGACGCCGCACGGTGCACTTCGCCACCACGCTGTCCTTCAGTATCATCGACTGCATGTCCACAACACCAGCAAGAGCCCTCGACACCTTCCCAAATCCGCACCCCGACCGTGACTACACCGTCGCCTTCGAGGCTCCCGAGTTCACCTGCCTCTGCCCACTCACGGGCCAACCCGATTTCGCACACTTCGTCATCGAATACATCCCCGACGAACTGTGTGTCGAACTCAAGTCCCTCAAACTCTATCTCTGGTCGTACCGGGACGAGGGCGCCTTCCACGAGGACGTCACAAACCGGATCTTCGACGACGTTGTAGCGGCCATCGACCCGCGGTGGGTGAAGATCGTCGGCGACTGGAACGTTCGTGGCGGGATCAGGACCGTCGTCACCGTCGAACACGGCAAATCGTGAACGCCCACGCTGACCTGATCACGTCGTTCTATCAAGCATTCCAGGCACGTGACCACGCCGGGATGATCGCCTGCTATAGCCCGTCGATTCACTTCTCAGATCCCGTGTTCACCGATCTCCGCGGAAGCGAGGCCATGGCGATGTGGCACATGCTTTGCGAACGCGGCACCGACCTCGAAGTGGCCTTTCGTGACGTCGAGGCTGACGAAGCAAGGGGTCGGGCCCGCTGGGAGGCCCGGTACGCCTTCTCGAAAGGCTCACGACCGGTCCACAACGTCGTCGACGCGTCCTTCTCATTCCGGGACGGGCTGATCGTTCGTCACACGGATTCGTTCGATCTGTGGAAGTGGACCCGGATGGCGATCGGCCCGACCGGAGTCGCCCTCGGATGGAGCGCCCCGTTCCAGAGCAAGGTGCGGGAAACAGCCATGAGCGAGCTACGCAAATTCGTGGCGGGGCATCCCGAGTACGCGGATGACCCAGGAATCGGCTGAGCGTCCGAGCAGGTGAGGGCTACGCGTCGGGTTCGGCCAGGTCGTTCGGAGAATTTCCTCGATGCTGGATCACAACCGCGGCCACCAAGCACACGATCGCCGTGCCGAACAGCAACCCACCCACGACATCCGTGAGCCAATGAACTCTCAGGTACGTGCGACTCCAAGCCATGACGAGCGCGTAGATGATCCCGATGCTGAGGAACAATCGACGCCGATGGGGCCAGAGGATCCCTGCGATCATCGCCAATCCGATCCCGATCGCCGCGCCCGACACCATTGCGTGGCCTGACGGATACGACGCCGAAGGCTCGAAGACAAGGGAGTCGACCGGGCGTGACCTGTCCACCAACAGCTTCGTCAACGTCGACAGAACGTTCGCTCCAACGACCATCCCCGCCCACGCCACCACGGCCCACCACTTCCTCATGGCCGCGAAACCCACAGCGACGACCATCGTGGTCACCGCGGCAATCGGAAACGAACCGAGATCGTGGAACAGTTCGGCGATCGAGACGAGTCTCAGGGTCTCGGAGTCTTCCATGAGCGACAGCCAGGCGTCGTCGACCGATTGGGTCCATCCGGCAACGACGACCGCCGTGAGGAGGAGGAAGGCAGCGAACAGTCCTCCTCCAAGCCGAAACGCACGTTGAACAGGGATCGACATGGATGACCACGTTATCGGGAAGCGGTCACGATCGGCAATGCGTGCAGATCGCTCTACTACTCGAGTGGGATCGATCCGTCGTTCGCGTGATATTGGGCGTGCGATTCGATGAGTGCCTCCCAGTCGGCGGAACTCTCCATATCCACGGCGACGAGATGGTTGGTTCGCGGCCCGTCCGACCGCCCGAATGCACGGGCCCGCTGCAACACCTCCCGCGAAGCGTCATCGATGCGCCGGTGTTGCGCCAGGTGATCCTCCCACGAACGCGTCAGGAACACCTCCGTGAGTCGATGCGGGTTACCGGCGTCGCGATAGAGACGCCACCGATACGCCCCGGTTCTCAAACGGACGAGGCGCACCTCGCGCATAACGTCGAGGAACCCCTCCAGATCGTCGCGTTCGATCTCCCATGTCGCTGTCATCAGCACCGGGCCACCCTCGGTATCGACGTGCGGGAGAAAGACCCGCTCGTCCGTGAACTCAGGGGTGACCACATCGTTCAAGGCCGGGATCTTCAGGGTAGGAATTACGACCACTCCGAGGGCGATCCCCAGTGAGGAGAGCAAGATCTCTGCGCCACCGGCTCCGATTTCTTCGGCGATCCAACCGGACATGATCGCTCCAATGGGCATCGTTCCGGCAAACGACAACATATAGAGCCCCATGGCTCGCCCCCTCACCCACTCCGGCGACATCAGTTGTGCCGTGGCGTTCAAATTGGCGAGGGTCCATACCCATGCGACACCGACGACCACGAGGGCGATGAACGCCATCGCCATCGATCCTGCCAGACCGAGAGCGACGCCGGCGACACCGACCAGCGTGACCGTGGCCGGCAACGACCAACGACCGAGTCCCGATGTCACAGGATCCCTCGTGAAGGCACCCACAAGAGCACCCAGCCCCATCGCTCCGAGCAGGAACCCGAACGCTCCGGCTCCTCCACCCAACTCCTCGGTGCGGACTGGCAACACGGACTGGATCACCGAAGAGGTCAGGGCGAACATCGCAGCAACGGCCATCACCTTCCGAAACGACGGCGTGAACCTGGCGAAGCGGACCCCGAGAGCGATCGCGTTTCTCATCGACGTCTGCTCGCGGTCGGGCGATCCCATGACTCTCGCGAGGATGATCAGAACCACGATCACACCGAGATACGACAGCGCGTTGAGTCCGAAGGCCACCTGCGCGCCGGCGACGGCGACGATGAGCCCTCCCAGGGCCGGGCCGACCGCACGGGCAACGTTGAAGGCCGCAGAGTTGAGAGCGACGGCGCTCGCAACCAGGCCGCGAGGAACGAGATCCGGGACGGTTGCCTGCCAGGATGGAAGATTGAAGGCAAGGCCCGTTCCCAGCAGCAGCCCAAGACCGAGGAGCAGACCCGGTGTGATCATGCCGGCGGCCGTGAGGATCGCCATCGCCGCTGCCGACCCTCCCATCGTCATCTGAGCCGCGATCAGGACCTTCCGACGATCGAACATGTCGGCGATAGCTCCAGCGGGAAGCGAGAAGACGAGGAGGGGAAGCGTCGACGAGGCCGACACGAGTCCGACCCAGAGGGCCGAGCCGGTCAACTCGAGCATCAGCCACGAGGCAGCGACTGCCTGCAGGAATGAACCGACGTTGGAGAAGATGGCAGCAACCCATAGCGCCCTGAATCGGTGAATCTTGAGAGGGGCAACGGCCTGTGACACGGGGTCAGTCTATGGATGCCCCGGTATGTCGGAGCAGCTCCCTAGCGTCGTGGCCTTGTCAGTCGGTCAGGATCTTCCCAGCGATCGAAGCAGCCGTCCGGCCCGAACCGAGAGCGGCGCTCATACCACCCCCACTGACCCAGGCGCCGGCGAAGAGGAGATTCGGGATCGGCGACTTCGGGCTCCTCCTGTTGAGCATGTTCGCGACCGTTTGTTCACGTCCGTAGATGCTGCCGCCGGGGTTGAGCCCGTATCGTGCGTTGGTGAGCGGTGTTCCGATCTCCTTGACGACGATCGAGTCTCGCAATCCGGGAATGAGCACCTCGGCCCGGTCGATCAGAAGGTCCGCCGCCTCTTCCTTGATCCGCAGGTACTCCGGATTCTCGGAGTAGCCGTCCATATTGCCTCCCGTCCCCCACACGTTCTCGTAGTCCCACGGAGCGAGCGACAACATCACAAGGACGCTCTTCCCATCCGGGGCGCAGCCGGGGTCTGCATCGGTGTAGTTGGCGACCACCATCCCTGTCTTCGAGAAGTCCCCCGAGAGCATCGCCGCGTAGTCGGCGTCCATGTCGTAGCCGTCGGAGAGGAAGAACTCGTGGTGATCCCATCCCTCGGCTGAGAGATCGCGATCGAGACCGAGATGAACGACGAGGTTCGACATCGCCGCCACGTCCCTGTCGATATCGGCAAGGAAATGGTCGTCGATCGGGTCCCTCCCGGTCATCGCCACCGTCGCAGACGGACTTGCATTCGATACGACCACGTCTGCCTCGATCCGCAGTCCCCGGTCGGTCTCAACGGCCACTGCCCTGCCATCGTTCACGTCGATTCGGGTGACTCGATTCCGGAATCGAACCTCTCCACCGCGCGCCGTGATCTCTGCGACGATCGCACGACTCATCGCCTGGCTCCCGCCCCTCGGGTACCAGGCTCCGGATGTGTGATAGCTATGGATCACGAGAGCGAAGAGCCCCGCCGACACCTTCGAAGGTGGGAGGCCGAGATACCCCCAGAGCATCGAGACGACGGACTGGAGTTGCATGTCCGTCGTGAACCGTTCCATGAACGTCTGCCAGTCCTGGGAGAACGCTGCGGCCATGTCCGGGAACCGCTCCATCATCTCCATCGGCGTTGCACGCACTCCCTTCGTCCGCTCTTTCGCGTACCCGCCTACGTCGGAAGCGACGCGACGGATCGCGGCGAATAGGTCGTCCACGCCCTTGGCCTCTTCGGGGAACCTGGTCTTGAGTTCGCGCAGGTAGGCGGGCAGATCAGCTGGCACGGTGATCTCATAGTCCGGGAACAGGGCCGTGTAGAACGGATCGAGGCGAGTGAATTCGACCCTATCAAGCACGCCGAGATCTTCGAGCATCGGGTGGAGCCAACCACCAGGTCCGGCTCCGTCGAGGGCGTGCAGGGCGACTTCGAACCGGAAGCCTTGCCTCTTGAATTCGTGAGCGTATCCACCGGGGACGGAGTGGTGTTCGAGCACGACGACGCGGTGACCTTCCTTGGCCAGATAGCCGGCGGCACCAAGACCGCCCAGTCCGGCTCCGATGACAACGGCGTCCGCATGAATTGTCTTCATGTCAGGCCTGGACCGTCCTGTCCCCGTTCCCGTTTCCGTCCGCAAATGGCTCTCGATCCACCACTTTCGCATACAGGTAGGAAACGATCTCTTTGATCGAGGCGACGATCGGCACGGCGAGGAGCGATCCGATCAAACCGGCAACGTTGAACCCGACGATCAGCGAGATCATGATGATCACCGGCGAAAGCCGGACCGCCCTGCCCATCACCTTCGGAGCGATGATGTTCGCCTGAGCCTGGACAACCACAACGTAGATGCCTGCAACGATCAGGGCGAAGATGAAGTTGTTCATGTCTGGCCAGCGCGTCGAACCTCCCACAAGGGCTGCGATCACTCCGGGGAACGCTGCGATGATCGGCCCGAAGGTCGGGATCATGTTGAAGAGCATCATGATCACGCCCATAAGGAATGCTCCCTGGACGCCCACGAAAGCCAGCACGGCGAAGAGCATCACCCCCGTAATCAGGCTGTTGACAAGTTGGCCGTATATGTACCCGCGCCAGACCCCTGAGATCCGGTCGCAGAGCACGGCGGTGTCCCGCTCGTAGCCGGGAGGGGCCGTGCGATGGATCCACCGATAGAACTTCGCGCTGTCGGCGTTCAAGTAGATCGCGATCATCATCGTGATGAGGGCCGACATGACCATGGCAACAAGGAGACCGGTCACGGTCCTGATCGAATTGAACGCACCTCCGAGCAGCCCCTGGAGCGCTTCCGCATCGATCTTGATGCCGTTGCTCCCGCCGCCCGTGACAGCCTCCTCGCTGAGCCACTCCCGGATCGGCTCGTTAATCTCGGTCATGTCGATGCTGACACCGAAGATCACGAGTCCTTGGGTCTCGTCAACGAACGACTGTGCGACATCCCGAACCGTTTGCTCCATCCCGGCGACGTCGATGCCGGCAAGGGATTGGGTGATCCCCACAGCGAGGATGGCCACGAGGAGCAGTGAGACGATGAGGACGACGAGATAGCCGATCGCGAGGGCGAGCCATCGGGGCCAGTGGAAACGCCGGTGGAGGGCCCGGACCATGGGGGCGACGAGGAAGGCGACAATACCCGCCATGGCAAGGATCGGCAGAGCGCCACGCGACAACCAGAAGATGATCGCAGCGAACACAATGAGCCCGGTGGCGACGCCTATCTTCGTCTGAGGGGACCACGGTGGGGATGCCGATCCAAGCCGAGGGTCGCTCTCCTCCGGAGACACGGCGGTGTCCTCGGTGTAAGCGTCTCTGGGTTCGTCGTTCGTCGAGAGCTCGTCGATGATCTCTCCTCCTGTGCCGCGGACACAGCGTACCGTGAGATCCGTCGTCATCCCGACTCTCCCCATTCTCCGGGCTCACAACGCCAAATAGGACGCCGCGTACCCTGGGTATGCCGTTTGTTGGGGTGTGGGCGGAGGGGCGCCGGTACGATGGCATCCGTGACTGCTCCATCTCCTCCCATCCCCCCCGACGATTACCAGGATCACCTCGGGAAAGCCCGGCAATACCTGCGCGACGTCATCCTGGGAGTGAACGACGGCCTCATCTCGACCTTCCTCCTCGTTGCAGGCGTCGTCGGCGCCGGACTCGACTCGACGCAGGTACTCCTCACAGCCATCGCAGGCGCCCTCGCAGGAATGATCTCGATGGGAGCCGGCGAGTACCTCGCTACCAAAGCCCAGGAAGAGGTCTTCGCGGCGGAGATGGAACTCGAGGCGCAGCACCTCAGGGATCACCGTGACCACGAGCGGGACGAACTCCGCCACATGTTCGGAGACATGGGTCTTGCCGGCGACGAACTGGAGAAAGTCGTTCAGATTATCGATGGGAGCGACGAGGCGATGCTCGGCGTCATGGCCGGGCTCGAGTTCGGAATCGTCGATACCGAGAAGCGCAATCCGTACACGGCAGGCCTCGCCTCGGCCGGCCTGTTCTTCATCGGAGCTTTCCCCTCTGTTCTTCCTTTCGCCATCTTCGACGACACGAAGACAGCCTTGCTGGTGGCCGCCCTCCTCTCCGGATTCGGCCTGATCGTCGTCGGCGCTACGAAGACCATGATGACGAAGACGAACCCGGTGCTCTCGGCGTTGGAGAACCTCGGCATCGGTTTCGTCGGCGGCGTCCTGAGCTTCGTCGTTGGTCAGTTCTTCGAATCGTTCATCGGATCCTGAGATCGCAGCGGGACCACCACGATCCCACCTGACCCATCGTCGAGGATCTTCACATCTGCCGAGTAGTGGGTCCGGATGAGTACCGGGTCGAGGACCGACCGCCCATCACCCTCCGCCACCACTGCCCCCTCCGCAAGCATGACCAACCGATCCGGGAACTGTGCGGCGATCGTCAAGTCGTGCATGGCCGAGATGACGGTCAGCGTCCGCTCACTGCGGAGTCGGTCGACGAGTTCGAGAACCTCTTGCTGCTTGCCGATGTCGAGCGCCGTCGTCGGTTCGTCGAGGAGAAGGATCGGCGACTCCTGGGCGAGCGCCCTTGCGATGACGGCCCTCTGGAGCTCTCCGCCCGACAGCGTCGTCACGTCCCTGTTCATGAACGCAGACAGGGTGAGTGCATCGAGAATGTTTGCGACAACTTCAAGATCGTGGAGGGACGGACCGGTGATCGTATGGACGTGCGGTGTGCGTCCGAGGAGAACGTAGTCGACGACGCGCATGCCTGGAGGGAGGACGGGATGCTGCGGTACGAGAGCGACTGACCGCGCGAGATCACGTCGCTTCATCGCCGAGGTCTGGTCTCCTTGGGTCGCTATCGATCCTTCGAACTCGACAGCGCCCGTGATCGCACGGAGCAGCGTTGTTTTGCCGGCACCGTTCGGCCCGATGATCCCGAGCCACTCGCCTTGAGCGATCTCCAAGTCGACGGAATCGAGAATCCTCGATCCGTTGAATCGGACACCGACACCACTGAGGGAGAGGGCGACCGTCATGATCCGAGTCCTCTCGAGGAGCGAAGCACAATGGCGAAGAACGGCGCGCCGAAGAACGCCGTCACCACCCCGATTGGGATCTCCGCCGGGGAAGCGACCGTTCGTGCCAGCAGATCCGCGAGGATCAGGAACGTCGCACCGAACACGACCGACAGGGGGAGAACGACCCGGTAGCTGGATCCGAAGACGATCCGAACAGCGTGAGGAACGACGATCCCGACGAAACCGATCAGTCCTGAGACGGCGACCACAGCTGCCGTTCCAAGTGTTGCGGCCAACACCATGACGAGACGCACCCGTGACGGATCCACCCCGAGGGTCACCGCTTCGTCGTCACCAACACTGAGCACGTCGAGTCTTCTGGCCCCGAGAAGGATCACGATCGTCGACACGACGACGTATGGGAGCACCAGCCAGATTTCTCCCCATCCGACCGTCGACAACCGTCCGAGGATCCATCCGTACACCTCACGAAGCGTCTCTGCGTTGCGTTGCTGGAGATACGTCTGAACGGCCGTGAGGAATGCCGCAACCGCTACACCGGCCAGAATGAGCGTCACCGGCGTTCGTCCTGCCTTCACCGAGTAGCCGACGGCATAGGTCGCAGCGACGCCAGCCACGCCGCCGACAAAGGCGAGGAGCGGAAGCGTGTCGATCGGTCCCGACGGAAGTGAGGATCCATAGGCAAATGCGATCGTCGCACCGAGACCCGCCCCTGCCGCGGCACCGAGCAAGTAGGGATCCGCAAGCGGGTTCCGGAACGACCCCTGATAGGAGCCGCCGGCAACGGCGAGCATCGCACCGACGATGCCTCCAAGTGCGACGCGGGGCATCCTCAACTCCCACAGGATGGCTTCCTGCCGATCGTTGAGTCCTGAGTCGATGTCGACGAACGGGAGCCGATCCACGACAGAGAGCAGGACCGATCGTGCGTCAAGGTCGACGGCGCCCAACAAGATTGCAAGGAAAACCGCACCGGCCAGGGCGGCGAGGGCCCCGGCGAGCCACCACCAGTGGAGGCGGCTCGGGCGGATCTCCTCCCCCGTCACGATCTCTGCAATTCGGTGACGGCTTCGGCAATCGACGCTACGAAGTCAACGACACGAGGTCCCCAACGAGACGCTACATCGTCGTCGAGCCCCGTAATGGCACCGGCCTGAACTGCCGTGAGTGAGTCCCACCCGGGCCGTTCTGCGACCGTTTCGGCATCCTGTCCGCAGCACTTCGTGTCTGCCAGGAACACCATGTTCGGGTCCTCGGAGAGGATGTGTTCAGCCGAGAGTTGCGGGTAGCCGTAGCCATCCGGGTCGGCTCCGTCCGCGACGTTGGAGAGGCCGAGCATCGTGTAGAGCCCACCGACGAACGTTGCCGACGTCACCGAGTAGTAGTCGGGGCTTAGCTCGTGGTAGTACGTCGCTCCTCCTCCATCGATCGAAATCGTTGTCTCCTCAATCTTGGCCTTCATCGACGCGACGAGGCCCTCGGCTTCCTGGATGTGACCCGTCGCTGCACCGATCTGCTCGATCTGTTGGTACGCGTCGTTGAGCGTGCCTGCGGATGGGTGCATTATCACGGGGATACCGATGGCTTCGAGACCGGGGATCACATCACCCGGGTCGTACATGATCACCACAAGATCGGCGCCGTATCCGGCGATTGCTTCGAGATTCGGTTCGAACCCCGTGAGATCCGTCATCGGCGCTTCGGTCGGATGGTTCGACTGGCTGTCGACGGCCACGACCTGTGAGCCGGCCCCAACAGCGAAGAGCACTTCCGTCGATGTTGGTGACAGCGACACAACGTTCGCGGGCTTTGCCTCAATCGTCACCGGACCATTCGGGGCGTCGATCGTGACGGGGAAACCAGATGCTTCGGGCAGCGTCGTGGACGGCGTCGTCGTGGATTGACTCGTCGTCGACGACGCAGGTGCGGTCGTGGTCACCGCCGCGGTGGATGTGGTGCCGAGTGTCGTCGACGGGGCCCCGGCGGTATCAGACGATTCTCCACACGCGGCTGCGATGAGCGCAATTGCGGTGACTATGAGCAAGATTCTGCGGACCATGATGTTGCTCCTCTCTCGGGAGGAGCCTTCATGGAAGCGACGGGACCCGTCCTCCGAAGGTTCGGTCGCACACTGGTGGAAAGGCGACCTGGCTCGTCCCCGGAGGGCTTCACAGTTGCGGGACAGCGCCGGATTCACACCGGACTTCGCTTCACAAACAGCGCCCGGGACAACCCCGAGAACAGTGATCGTAGTCCATCACCTGGCTTCGGGATACTTGGTAGATCAGTAAATCAGTAGATCAGCACTGCTCCACCGGCTACTGAGCTACTGAGCTACTGGTCTACTCCCACCCAAGCTCCCACTACGCTCCAGCCCAATGAAACCCATTGTCAACACTCTTGTTCTTGCTGCGGCTGCTGCGGTCGCCGTCACGCTTGTCGCCACCCGCCGACCGAGTCGGCCGCCTGTCCGTCAGGGTTCATGGCAGCCGGTCGACCAGCCGTCACCATGAGGATCGCCCTCGACCACACATCAGAGATCGGGGTTCGGGCCGGCCGCCTCCTCATGGGGGAAGAGGGCCTCGACCTCCTCGGTGTCGTCCGTCGCGACGTCAAGGACAAGGACTCGAGAATTCGCCGAATCGATGACCTTGCCGGGTTCGACGCAGTTGTCACCGACGATCCCGACTCTGCGATCCTCGCTGAAGCCGCCTCGGCCGGGGTCCCCAGTGTTCTCTGGGCGGACACGTTCGACCCACAGACCGATACCGCAGATGTCCCCGTGCTCTTCGGCGCCAACCTCGTCACCGGAATCGGACGGAGCCTTGCCACTCGTGAAGCCGACATCGCCGGTACCGACGCGCAGATCCTCTTCGCCTGGACCGAACCGGGTAAGCCTTTGCGTCATGGCGAGCCGCTGATGTTCCCGGAACCCGTCGGGTCCCGCTGGGGGACTCGACGAAGGATGACGAACCGTCGTCTCGAGGTTGCCGCAACGGTCCCCGATCAATGGGCCGGCGTCATCGTACGATCCACCACGAACGAAGAGACCCGCACACTTGGCATCGCCGATCTCGCTACTCACCTCGAAGCCATCGCCCTGGCAGCTGGAGGCGTTCTGGCAGCCTCAGGGGTTCTCTCCCCGGGCGAGAACCGTCCGGAAGACACAGCCGACCAGTACCTGGTGTCTGCCCTCCGCATCGGCCTGGACGTGGCTTCGTTCACCGAAACTTCATAGTTTCATCGTCCCCGTAGTCCTTCTCTTGGGGTTGAATAACACCCATGCGGAAGTTCCTCTTGCTCGTTGGTGCCATGGCGCTCGTCTCCACAGCCTGCACGAGCGACGGCGCCTCAGTTGACGCCGCCCCAACCACGGTGGCCGTTCCGACGGGTGCGTCTGCCGCTGGAACGACACCAGCCCCTGAGTTCCCCGCGGGTCTCGATTGGCTGAACGTCGACCGACCCCTCGATCTAGCGGCGCTGCAAGGAAAGATCGTTCTGCTCGACTTCTGGACGTACGGGTGCATCAACTGCATTCACATCATCCCGGACCTCAAGCGCCTCGAAACGGAGTTCCCCAACGATCTTGTCGTCGTCGGTGTCCACTCGGCCAAGTTCGCCAACGAGGGTGAGACCGACAACATCCGGGAGATCATCCAGCGGTACGACATCCGCCATCCGGTCGTGAACGATGTCAATTTCGAGGTTTGGGACTCGTGGGGCGCCCAAGCATGGCCAACGGTGGCCCTCATCGACCCGGCAGGAAACGCCGTCGGAATCCACGCAGGAGAAGGCGTGTACGAGGTGGTTCAGCCGGTGGTCGCGAACCTCGTCGCCGAATTCTCCGCGATCGATGGTCTCGATCCGACACCCCTCCCCGTACGGCTCGAGCAGGATCGGTCGCCAAACACCGTCCTCTCCTACCCGGGGAAGGTCCACGCCGATCCGCTATCCGACCGAATCTTCATCGCCGACACGGGTCATCACCAGATCATCGCTGCCACCGACGACGGCACCGTCACGGCCGTCTTCGGATCCGGACTCGAGGGGTTCGATGACGGCGCCGGCACCGATTCGTCCTTCTCCTCCCCTCAGGGCCTCGTCATCGACGGCGACACGCTCTACGTCGCCGACACGAACAACCACGCCATCCGACAGATCGACCTCACAACGGGCGCCGTCACGACACTCACCGGAACCGGTGCAAAAGGCTGGCCCCCGATCGGCGGCGCCCTGAATGACGTCGAACTGAATTCGCCATGGGCTCTCGAACTCTCCGGCGACCATCTCTACGTTGCCAACGCGGGGACCCACCAGGTATGGACCATCAACCTGAGCGATCAAACCGCTGCACCATCGGTTGGCAGCGGAGCAGAAGGCACAGCGAACGGTCCTCTCCTCGAGGCCGCCCTGGCGCAACCTTCCGGATTGGCGCTCGATCCCGAGGGCATCCTGTACTTCGCGGACTCGGAGTCAAGCTCGATCCGGAGCGCGGAGATCAGCACCCCCGACGGAGTGACCGATCTCGTCGCAGGAGGTGCGGCGAATCTCTTCGAATTCGGGGACGAAGACGGTACAGGAACTGGGGCCCGATTCCAGCATCCGCTCGGGATCGACTGGCACGACGGGCTTCTCCTGGTCGCCGACACGTACAACTCGAAGATCAAGTCGGTGGATCCATCAACGAATACCGCTGTGTCGCTGTTCGGCGACGAGCAGGGATGGAGGGACGGACCCGACCCTCTGTTCTACGAGCCAGGCGGTCTCTCGGCCGACGGAGATGTGCTGTGGGTGGCTGACACGAACAACCACGCAATCCGGCATATCGACCTCACCGCGGGCATCGCCTCCACAATCGTGCTGTCCGGACTCGATGCTTTCCTCTCGATACCGGGAGCCGAGGACTTCCTCGGGATGGTCATCACCCTCGCTGCCGTCTCGTCAGGACCGGGAACCGCGGACCTCGTCCTCGACGTTGCCGTCCCGGATGGATACAAGGTCAACGAGGAGGCTTCTTCGTCACTCTTCCTCGCCGATGAGGGCAGCGTTGCCTCGTTCCCCGACGGTGACCGCGTCGATCTGACCGGAACAACGTTCCCTGTGGTGGTCCCTCTGGATCTCCACGAAGGGCTCGGCATGGTCACTGCCGATCTGGCGCTGGTGTGGTGCCGCAAGGACGCTGAGGGGCTGTGTCTGTTCGAACAGACCCGGTTCGAGATTCCATTGAACGTCTCGACGTCGGGACCGTCTGCGTCGATCCGCCTGTCCCTCGAACTCGAAGCTCCGCGCCTCTAGGGGTCAGTCGTCATCGGTAACGACGGCGACGGGTTCGGTCTTCGTATCGCCGCTTCCACCGTTTCCACCGTTGGTCTGAACGTGGACGGCGGGGCGTAGTGGTGCTGTTCTCGTTGCAGGCACGACGTACGTCTCCTCGAGGACGATCAGTTCCACGCCTCCGACGACGTCCGATATGAGGTTGTACAAAACGGCACCGAGCGTGAACACCCCGGTAAGCGTCACAAAGAGCACGATCGAGAAGAACACGACGGCCCGGAAATAGAGTTCGCCGTTGGGGGTGAACACGAGAGAGAAGTTGTCGACGATCTCGGCGAACTTGTCCGGGATCCCCCGCTGAACAGCGAGCGACCACATCACCCACACGCCGAGGACGAACACGAGGGCTCCGATCGCGTTCAGTACGAGCGAGACCTTGAGCACCGTCCATGGATCGATCTTGCGGATGACCCGCCGAACACGCCGAACAGCCATGGAACGATTGTAGGAACGGGGTCCGAATAGACCGGGGGTTTGCGAGCCTCCAGCTACCAGCAAGACTCCCAACATCGCAGTGAGTCGGAGGGCGGTTCTGGCTGGCGGCTGGGGGCTGGTAGCTGGCGTCTCTACTCTTCTTCGGTCTGGGGGACAAGGGCCGCCGCTGAGAGGTCTGTTCCCCCGTCGAGGCTTACGACCCTCACACCGGTCGACTCCCGTCTCTGGCGGCTGATGTCGGACACGGCCTGGCGGATGACAATGCCATCTGACGAGATCATGAACACCTCGTCTTCGGGACCCACCGCTTTGGCAGCGATGAGCTTGCCGCGAACCTTGGTGAGCTTCATGGCCTTGACGCCCATTCCTCCACGTCCCTGACGGCGGAAGAGCTCCATCTTGGTCCGCTTCCCATAGCCGCCGCTAGTGAGCAGCAGGATTTCTCCACCCTCCTCAGCGGTCGTCGCGGCGACGACGACGTCATCGTCACGCAGCCTGATGCCCCTCACTCCCTGCGAGGCTCTTCCCAGCGGGCGAGCGTCACTCTCAGCGAAGCGGATGCCTTGTCCCTTTCTGGTGAACATGAGCAGGTCGTTGTCGCCTCTCGTGGCCCGAACGGCGACAACCTCGTCACCATCCTGAAGCTTGATCGCAACCAGCACTTGATTCCTGGAGTCGTAGGCACTGAACTTCGACTTCTTCACCTGTCCCAACTTCGTGAACATCACGAGGTACTGGTGGGTCTCGTAGTCGCGGGTATCGATCACCGCCTCGATGTTCTCGTCGGGATCCATCGGCAGCACCGACTGGACGAGGACGCCCTTGGCGTTGCGGTCCTTGCGCGGGATCTCGTGAGCCCGGACCCGATAGACCTTCCCACGGTTGGTGAAGATCAGGAGATACGCGTGCGCCGTCGTGTGGATCACGTGCTCGATGACGTCGTCCTCCCGGACGGCGGCGCCACGCACACCGCGTCCCCCTCGACCCTGTGTCCGGTATGTCTTGGCGATTACTGCCTTGATATAGCCAGCCGCTGAAACCGTCACGACGAGCTCCTCGTCGGCGATCAAATCCTCGAGCGACATCTCCCCAACGTCGGGAATGATCCGGCTCCTGCGCTTGTCTCCGAACTTGTCCCGGATGACCGTGAGCTCTTCACCGATGAGGATCCGGCGCTTCTCCTCGCTGGCCAGGAGAGCCTCGAGCTCTCCGATCAGCGCCTGGAGTTGCTCGTACTCCTCGCGGAGCTTGCCCGTCTCGAGTGCGGTGAGACGACGCAGCGGCATGTCGAGAATGTGGTTCGCCTGGATCTCACTCAAAGCGAACCGCTCCATCAGGGCAGCCCGTGCCGCACCTACGTCCTCTGACGACTTGATGATCTCGACCACTTCGTCGATGTTGTCGAGAGCGATGAGCAGACCCTCGACGATGTGGGCTCTTGCCTCTGCCTTCGCGAGACGGAACCGGCTCCGACGCTCGATCACCTCGAGCTGATGAGCGATGTAGTAGTGAACCATCTCGGCGATATTGAGTGTCCGGGGCACGCCGTCGACGAGGGCGATCTGATTGACCGAGAAGTTCTCTTCGAGCTGCGTGTGCTTGAAGAGCTGGTTGAGAATGACCTGTGGGTTGGCGTCTTTGCGGAGCTCGATGACCAACCGGGTGCCTTCCCGATCCGATTCGTCGCGCAAGTCGGCGATCCCTACGAGAACCTTCTTACGAACGAGTTCCGCCGTCTTGGCCATGATGCGATCACGGGAGACCTGATAGGGAATCTCGGTGGCGATGATCGCCATGCGACCGCGGTTCGTCTCCACGATATCGGTGACGGCACGCATCTTCACCGAGCCACGGCCGGTTGCGAGCGCTTGGTTGACGCCGCTCACGCCGACGATGTAGGCCCCGGTCGGGAAGTCCGGGCCTTTGACGAACTCGGAGATGTCGCTGACCGTCGCCTCTGGATGATCGAGACCGTGGAGCACCGCGTTGACAACCTCGGTGAGGTTGTGCGGCGGAATGTTGGTCGCCATTCCAACGGCGATTCCCGTCGACCCGTTGACAAGCAGGTTCGGGAAGCGGGCTGGCAGAACGCTCGGCTCTTCGCGCTCTCCCGAGTAGTTGTCGGTCCAGTCGACGGTGTCCTCGTCGATGCCTTCGAGGAGATGCGCAGCGATCGGTGCCATGCGCGCCTCGGTGTAGCGCATTGCTGCCGGAGGGTCGTCCACGGTTCCGAAGTTGCCCTGCGGCTGGATCAGAGGGCTTCTCAGGGAGAAGTCCTGTCCGAGGCGGACCATCGAGTCGTAGACGGCTTCCGGTGAGTGAGGATGGAACCAGCCGACAACGTCGCCGACCACTCTGGCGGACTTCCGGAACGGCGTCCCCGGGCGGATTCCCGCATCGTGCATGGCGTAGAGGATGCGACGATGCACGGGCTTCAAGCCGTCTCGCACGTCGGGGAGCGCGCGCGACACGATGACCGACATCGCGTACTCCAGGAACGAGTCCTGCATCTCGCGCTCGATGTCGATGGCCTCGACTCTGTTGTTCTGTTCTTCGTTCGTCATGCGGTTTCCTAGAAGTCGAGGAATCGAACGTCTTTTGCGTTCTGCAGGATGAAGGTTCGGCGGGCCTCGACGTCGTTGCCCATGAGGGTCGAGAACGTCTCCTCCGCGGAGAACTGGTCTTCGAGCCCCACCTGGAGCAGCGTCCGCCTCTCCGGATCCATGGTCGTGTCCCAGAGTTCGTTGGCGTTCATCTCGCCAAGCCCCTTGAAACGCTGAATGTTGAGTTTCTTGCCTGCGAGCTGCTTCTTGATCTCGTCGAGACCGGTGTCGTTCTGCACCCAGGTCGTCTTCGAGCCGACCTTCACGCTAAACAGCGGCGGCTGTGCGATATACACGAATCCGGACTCGATGAGTTGGAGCATGTGACGGAAGAAGAACGTGAGCAAGAGCGTCCGAATATGGGCACCGTCGACGTCGGCGTCGGTGAGGATGACGACCTTGTGATACCGGGCCTTGGTGATGTCGAACTCGTCACCGATACCGGTACCGATACCGGTAATCAGGGATCGGATTTCGTTGTTCTGCAACACACGGGCAAGACGATTCTTCTCGACGTTGATGATCTTTCCCCGAATCGGCAGGATCGCCTGAAACTCGCTGTTGCGGGCCTGCTTCGCAGAACCACCAGCCGAGTCGCCCTCGACGATGAAGAGCTCGCTCCGCTCGGGTTCCTTTGATGAGCAGTCTGAGAGCTTCCCCGGCAGGCCGGCCGACTCAAGCAGGCTCTTGCGCCTGGTGAGATCACGGGCCTGACGGGCCGCCATTCGTGCCCTCGCGGCCTGGGAGGACTTGTCGGCGATGCGTCTCGCGTCTCCCGGGTTGCGCTCCAGCCACTCAGGGATGGCCTGGTTCAGGGCCTTCTGCACGAAGGAACGGATCTCAGTGTTCCCCAGCTTCGTCTTGGTCTGTCCCTCGAACTGCGGCGACCTCACCTTGACGGAGATGACAGCGGTCAACCCCTCCCTGACGTCCTCCCCGGTGAGGTTGGGATCCTTCTCCTTGAGGAGATTCCTTCCCCTGGCGAAATCGTTGATCGATCGCGTGAGGGCCGTGCGGAATCCCTCTTCGTGGGTCCCCCCCTCGTGCGTGTTGATGTTGTTGGCGAAGCTCAGGATCGTCTCTCGGTAGCTCCCCGTCCACTGCATCGCGATGGCGACTTCGGCATCGTCGCTCGTCTCCTCGAACGACACCACCTGGCGATGGACCGGTTCACGGTTGGCGTTGAGGTACTTCACGAAATCGACGAGACCGCCGCTGTATTTGAAGATCTCCTCGACCGGAGTCTCCGCGCGTTCGTCACGGAATCGAATCTCGAGGCCCTGGTTGAGGAAGGCCATCTCGCGCAAACGACTCATCACGGTCTTCGACGAGTAGTCGATTCCCTCTGTGAAAATCTCGGGATCGGCCCAGAAGACGACTTGTGTGCCGGTCCGCTTCGCTTCGTTCCCCTTCTTGACCGGCCCCGTCTCGTCCCCGTATTCGTAGACCTGAGACCAGTGATGTCCGTCTCGAACGATGTCTGCCTCGAGACGTTTCGACAGGGCATTCACGACGGAGATTCCGACCCCGTGAAGTCCTCCAGAGACTGCGTATGCACCCGAATCGAACTTCCCGCCGGCGTGCAGCGTCGTCATGACAGTGGTCAAGGCCGACTGCTTCGTCGTGGGATGCTTCGCGACCGGGATACCTCTACCGTTGTCCCTGACGCGGACACCACCGTCGGCGAGCAACGCCACCTCTACACGGGTGCAGTGGCCGGCCATGGCCTCATCGACCGAGTTGTCGACCGCCTCCCAGATCAGGTGATGAAGACCTCTGGGACCGGTGGACCCGATGTACATCGCAGGCCGTCTTCGGACCGCCTCGAGCCCCTCGAGAACTTTGATGTCTTTGGCTTCATAGGACGCGTTGGTGGCACGTTTCGTCTTGCTCACAGGACTCCTTTGGATGGCCCCCGGAGGCGTTCAGTGGGGGCTACTGACACGTGTGTAATCATAGCCTGATCCGAGTAGAAACCCTTGCGAATTCAAGGCTTTCCGCCGCGGGAGTCCCCTTCGACACGGAACTTGACTGCCTTGACGAGATCGGGCCCGAATCGTTGCGAGATCCGTCTCATGAGATCGGCTGAGTCGTAGCGCAGAAGACTCGCATCTGCCCCCTCGGGAACCTCGACGAGCAGCGTCTGATCCCGAACTCCGATCGGTCGGGATCTGCCCCTCCACCGGTCGGAAACAACCTTGTCCCAGGACGAGACGAGCCTCGCAACTCCGAGATCGGGACTCGCCCCGGCCTGTTCAATGATCGTCCCGATCAGGTCATCGATCGGTTTCGGATCGGGCCTCTTCGGTTTGCTGCTGTAGTAGTTCGCTCTGGTCATGTCACGGTCCTTCCGTCGACGGTCCATCGTCGCCCGGTCGCAGGAACCTCATCTTCTCTCGCCGTTGTGACAAAAACCTGGCCGCCACCGAGCAGGGACATCACACCACGAGCATGCGTTGGGTCGAGCTCAGAGAACACATCATCGAGAAGGAGAATCGGAGCGATCGAACGATGACTACCGAGCACCCGGTACGCCGCTACCCGAAGCGCCAGGGCCACCGTCCGCTGTTCTCCCTGACTCGCCATGGAGCGTGCGGGACGTCCGTCGACGACGAGGGCCGGATCGTCCCTGTGGGGACCGCCGCTCGTCACCCTCTGGTCCATGTCTCGCCGCCTCCTCTCAAGCAGCTCCTCCCGAAGTCGTTCAGCTCCGCCCCCTCCATCCAAGGTCGCTCCCCAGTTCGTCTCATAGCTCCACGTCAGCGAGCCCCTCTCTCCGACGAGTCGGTATGCCTCGCCGAGCGACGCGTCGAGGGCTTCGAGCACCCTTCCACGATGATCGAAGACTGCCGATCCAGCCACGGCAACCCTCTCATCCCACACGTCCAGCGTGACGGGATCTGCGCCGCGTCCCTCCTGTTTGAGGAGCGCATTGCGCTGACGTACGGCCCTCTCATAGTCCAGTTGATCGGCGCCGGCCTGCGGCCACAGTTGTGCTGCAAGATCATCGATGTATGCCCTCCTCAGACCCGGTCCACGCTTGACCAGATCGAGGTCGTCAGGCTGGAACGCCACGATCGGAACCTGCGACATGACGTCTCTGTTGCGCTGGGGCCTCTTTCCATTGACCAGCACTCTGCGGCGACCCGGATTGGAAAGCTCCACCTCGACTCTGGTGGTGCCTGAGGGGATAGCGAACTCTCCACGGATCACGGCCTTCTCCGAACCCGTGCGGATCATCGCCATATCCGGAGTTCCCCGGAACGACTTCAGGAGTCCGAGGTAGGCGATCGCCTCGAGGATGCTCGTCTTGCCTGCCCCGTTGGCCCCGACGAGGACGTTGACGCCTTCCTCCGGTTCGAAGCGCACGGTCTCATAGCAGCGAACATCCGTCAGTTCGAGCCAGGAGAGATACATCACCCACCTCCGGACATCGCTGTCCCGACTCTTCCTTCTAGAGGCGAACCGGCATCAGGAGACACCGGAAGTCCTCGTCTCCCACGCCGTGGAGAAGACCCGGCTTCAACGCATCGATCGTCTCCAGGATGACAGTGTCGGAATCGATGACCCCGACTCCTTCGGTGAGGTATCGGGTGTTGAAGGCGATCGTCATCTCTTCGCCCTCGTAGGTGCCCTCGATGTGCTCCGTCTCCTCGCCGACTTCCTGCCTGATAACGCTCAGCTCGACTCCACCCTCGTGGAGGTTCAAACGAACCGGAATGTGGTCCTCCGCAACGAGGGCTGCTCGACCGACCGCTTCAAGAAGGCTCTTCTTCGATACTTCGAGCCGACTCGGATAGGAGTCCGGCAAGAGCTGCCGATACTTCGGGAACGCCGCATCGATGATCCGGACGGTCAGCCTCCCCTGTTCCGTGATGAATGCTGCCTCTCGATCTCCGAGCGCCACCTTCATCGGTCCGTCCCCAACCGTCCGTCCAAGTTCCTTCAGTGCCCGGTACGGGACGAGCTTCGAACCCGTCGCACCGATTCCAAGCACATCGCGAACGGCCAACCGATACGAGTCAGTTGCCACCAGGCGCAACCCTCCATCGTTCTCTTCGAAGAGAACACCGGTGAGTGTCGGACGGGCCTCATCCCCGGACGCGGCAATTCCAACCTGACTGAGAGCCTTGACCAGCGTCTCCCCGACGACGTCGATCGTCTCAGCCGGCAGCTTGTCATCGATCGTTGGGAAATCACCGACGCTCAGCTCCCGGAGTCGAAATCTCGGGCCGTTACCGGTGATCTCGACTTCTCCGTCTGAAGCGGTCATGGAGACCGCTCCTGTTGGGAGCTTTCGGACGGCATCGGCAGCGAGTTTCGCCGGAATCACCGTGGCTCCGTCTTCGAGTCCCTCAACTTCGAGATACGTTCTCACGGTGACTTCGTTGTCGGTTCCTGTGACCCGGAGGCGCCCTCCCTCGACTTCACACAAGAGTCCCTGGAGGATCGGAAGTGGTGACCGACTTCCAACTGCCCGACCCGCCCTCGTCAGGACGTCGGCGAGATCATCACGTTCGGCTCGGATACGCACAGTTGTTCTTCCTCTGCTTCTTGGTTAGTTCAATTACAAACGGTAGTGGTAGTAGTAGGCCTTGTGGATTGTGGAGAAAGGATTGGAATCGTTGGTGTTAACGGATTTTCGAATCCACATGGATTGTGGACAACCACACAGTACTCAACAGGTAGAGAGCGAGGAGGCGAAGGTGTGTGGATATCACTCATGTTGTCCTCAGAAGCTGTCCAAGGGATGAAACCTGATCGAAGACCTCCATGTCGGTCCTCATGAGGGTCTTGACCTTCTCAACGCCGTGGATCACGGTCGTATGGTCGCGGCCACCGAACTGTGCTCCGATCTTGGGAAGTGAGAGATCGGTGTGCTCCCGGCAGAGATACATCGCGATCTGCCGGGAACGAGCGAGCGGCTGCTTCCGGCTGGGGCCTGTCAGTGCCTCGACAGTCGTCGAGGTGTAGTCGGCAGTGACCTGGATGATCCGACCGGCCGTCAGTGGCATGACGCGGTCGGAACCGACGATGTCGGACAGTACCTCTTCCGCCATCGTGAGGGTGATCTTCTCGTCCGTCAGGGATGCGAATGCAGTGACACGGGTGAGAGCACCCTCGAGTTCGCGGATGTTCTGGTGAACGTTCTCGGCGATGAACGTCATCACCTCAGGAGGGACAGGTGTCGGGGCGAAGGCGGCGTTCTTCCTGAGGATGGCGAGGCGCGTTTCTATGTCGGGACTCTGAATGTCGGTTAGGAGGCCCCATTCGAATCGGCTCCGGAGGCGGTCTTCGAGTGTCGACAGGTACTTGGGGTGACGGTCGGAACTGATGACGACCTGCTTGCCTGCCTCATACAAACTGTTGAACGTGTGGAAGAACTCTTCAAGGATCTGTTCCTTCCCCTCGAAGAACTGAACATCATCGAGCAGGAGCACGTCGATCGTGCGATAGCGCTCCTTGAACTCATCCATACGCTTTCGGCGGATCCCGTTGATGAATTCGTTGAAGAACTGCTCGGAGGAGACGTAGCGAACCACGGCGCCGGGATCGAGTTCGATGCGGTGATGACCGACGGCGTGGAGAAGGTGTGTCTTTCCGAGACCGGGCTTCGCGTAGATGAAGAGAGGATTGTATTGGCTGCCGGGCTGCTCGGCGACGGCAAGGGCCGCCGCGTGGGAGAACCGATTCGACTGTCCAACAACAAAGTTGTCGAACGTGTATTTTGGAACGAGTCGGGGATCGATCGCCCTGATCCGTGTCGGATCAACGGTATCGATCGGGAGGGGAACCTGGAGAGGGATCGGCTGGGAGGGATCTTCGGTGGAAGTGTCGGCGGTGGTCAGAACCACCGTGAGTTCCACTTTGAGGCCGAGAGTGTCCAAGGCAGCTTCTTCGAGAGCCGGTAGGTAGCGATCTCCGACCCAGCGATAGTGGAAGTCCGTGGGAGCCACGAGGCGGAGGCTTCCTGCCTCGATACTGGAGGAGAGGGGCTCGATCCAGGTCTGCCACGCGGCCGGTGTCACCCGGCGGCGTACCTGCTGATGGAAGGTCTCCCACTCCGCGGTGGATGAGCGTAGTTCCTCCACTGTTGATGCTCCTCTCGACCTCTCATAGCCTGTCCACACGCCTGTCCACAGGGTGTGGAAAACTCGTCAAATCGTCCCGGCCCGCTCCCACGACGCTGTTGTGGTCCGGAAATCCCTCCGGGGAAGTGCAGCTTTCACCATGGGTGCGGCGGCGAGTATATGTCGCGGACAGCCGGAGCGGCAAGAAGGGGAAAACCTCCGGTAGCACGAGAGCGTGGAGACGGTTGGGAGGCAAGAACCCTTGGAGGGTATGGATTGTAGGAGATGGGAATTACTGGGAATGGGTCGAGAGGTGCCAAAGATCGGCCCGGAAGCGCTCCAACGATGTTTCGCGGGTAAGGCCGTGATTTCGCGGTCCTGTGTGCGTCTTCGCGTTCTCGATTTGAAGTGACCGATAGATCGGCGATTGACGTAGGATTCAGGCGTCCGAAATCTTCCCGGTCGCATCGCGACCTCCCAAGCGGGGATACCTCACTATGAAGCGTACCTATCAACCCAACGTGCGACGTCGCAAGCGCAAGCACGGATTCCGCTCCCGTATGCGGACCCGTTCCGGTCGCGCCGTCATCAAGAGACGGCGCCTCAAGGGCCGCCATCGTCTCACCGCCTAGCACGGGACGACCGTTCGTTTCACTACGATCGACGGCACAATTCTCCGCCGTCTTCCGCACGGGTCGAGCGGCCCGATCTGGAGAGATCAGGGTGATGTGTACCGGCGGAGAGCGAGGCCTCCCCCAGGTAGGCATCGTTGCATCGCGTGGGGTCGGCGGTGCGGTCGCCCGGAACAGGGCGAAGCGGCGTCTTCGCGAGGCACTGATGCGAGTCGGGTTGAAGTCGGACACGGCATACGTTGTGATCGCCTCTTCCGGTGTAGTCACAATGAGGTTCGATAGCCTGGTGAGCGAAC
This sequence comes from uncultured Acidimicrobiaceae bacterium, assembly GCA_964632475.1. Lineage (GTDB taxonomy): Bacteria > Actinomycetota > Acidimicrobiia > Spongiisociales > UBA5794 > JAHEEL01. The sequence goes on along the minus strand of CAZWDQ010000001.1, from coordinate 52,348 downwards.
TGGGGGCTGCGATCGCCGCGAGTGGAGAGGAGGAGAAGCAATGAGTACCGACCAAGAACAGACTCCGTCACCGGCGGCACGAGTGCTCATGGGTTCCATCTGGGTCTACCAGAAGGTGCTCTCTCCCGCTTTCGGCGGGAATTGCCGGTACCATCCCTCCTGTTCGGAGTACGGGTATGAAGCGGTCCGTCTCCACGGTGCGGGTCGTGGATCGTGGATGGCCGCCAAACGCATCGGGCGGTGTCAACCGTTCCGTGAAGGTGGATATGATCCCGTGTCCGAACCGGGCCAACACGAACACGACATGAACACTGGGAGAGACACGTGAACCCCTGGAACCTGCTCCTCGACCTCCTTGGTGGGGTTCTCAACTTCTTTTACCAATTTATTCCAAATCTCGGTGTTGCGATCATCCTGCTGACCCTGGCGATCTCACTTGTCCTCTTCCCCTTGACTCTGAAGCAGACCCGTTCGATGAAGGCGATGCAAGAGATCCAGCCGGAGGTGAAGCGCCTCCAGAAGGAACTGAAGGGGGAGAAGGAGGAGCTCAACAAGGAGTTGATGGCCCTCTATCAGGAGCGCGGTGTCAATCCTGCTGCCGGTTGCCTCCCGATGATCGTTCAGATGCCCCTCTGGTTCGGCCTGTTCTCCGTGCTGCGAAGCATTCGGCGACCGGACGGTGGAGGAGCGGCAACATCGAAGTACATCGGTGATGGCCTTGAACCCATCAATACCACGTTCCTCGGCATGGATCTCACGGCATCACCCAGTTCCGTCGTCCCGGATGCGATCAAGAGCGGGGATATCTTGGGAGCACTCCCCTACATCTTGTTGATCATTCTTATCGTGGCCGCCGGTTTCTACCAGCAGCTTCAGACCACGAAAACGAAGAAGAAGGACGACGACAAAGACCAGTCCCAGACGGCACAGTCGATGCAGACAGCGATGAAGATCATGCCACTCTTCTTCGGGTTCATCTCTTGGACCCTCACCGCCGGACTTGGGATCTATTTCGCAACATCCAACCTCTTCCGGGTCGGACAGCAATCCCTGATCCTGCGGTTGGACGACCGCGGAGACGATGACGACAAGAAGAATCCGGCACTTCCAGCGAACACGCCACCGGAGGACGGAGAGCCCGAGACGAAGGGCCCGTCGGAGAACGCCAGTAAGAAGAAGAACCGCCGCAGGAGGAAATAGACGATGGAATGGGTGGAAGTCACCGGGACGACGGTCGACGTCGCAGTAGAAGCCGCAGTCACCGAACTCGGACTCGAGTCGGTCGATCAGGCAGAGGTAGAGGTCATTCAAGAGGGGAAGGCGGGATTCCTCGGCGTCGGGGCCCGCCCGGCGATCGTGAAGGTCTCGCGCAAGCCGCGCAAGCGCAATCGACGCAACCGGCGGGGATCGAAGGATTCCTCCAATGACGGACAGCAGAAGAAGACCCCGGAGAAGCAGAGGAAGACCCCGGAGAAGCAGAAGAGTGGGAATGCTGCAGGTTCAAGGAACGGCAAGGGCTCACGGCCGTCGAACAAGAAGAAGCCCGTAGAGAACAAAGAGAACGGATCCTCGAAGGAGCGGCGAGCGATGGATAGCAAAGCGACGGCAGAGCCGAAGAAGGACAAGCCCGAGACCTCGATCGAGGACCAAGCCAAGGTCGCTGAGGACTTCTTGTCCGGTCTCCTCAAGTCGTTCGGTCTCGAAGGAGAGATCCAGACGAGGATTGAGGACGACGTGCTGTACCTCGACCTCGTTGGAGAGCAGACCGAGGCGCTCGTGGGGCCCAAGGGCGCCACAATGTATGCGGTGCTCGAATTGACCCGAACCACGGTTCAGCGGCACACGTTCGGTGCTCCGCGAATGAGGATCGACATCGCCGGATATGGCGCCCGACGCCGCGAGGCGCTCACGATCTACACGGCGAAGTTGGTGGAGCAAGTGAAGGAGAACGGCGGCGAGGCAATGATGGAACCGATGAATGCGGCCGACCGCAAGGTCATCCACGATGCCGCCGCCGAGTTCGATGGCGTGAAGACGTACTCCGAGGGTGAAGATCCGCGCCGCGCCGTGGTGATCGCCTCGACCGGAGACGTCAGCAGCGACTGACGCCCGATGTTTCACGGGAAACATGCCGACGATCCGCTTGCCAGGGCGGCATCGAGGGTCGGAGTGGAGCTCACGCAGGCCCAGAGAGAGCAGTTGAGTGGGTTCGCCCATTGGCTCGGCACCGAAGCCATTGATGCGGGCGGAATCGGACCGGACGAGGGTTCCCGCCTGGTTGATAGACACCTGGCGGACTCCGTGGTGTTCGCTGCGGCCTGGGAGAAGGCACCGGACGGCATCCTCGACGTTGGGTCGGGTGTTGGTCTCCCCGGGATACCCCTGGCGATAACACATCCGAACACGGAGATCACCCTGCTGGATCGTTCGGGTGAGCGGTGCCGTCTCGCCCGACGGGCCATCCGGGTAATCGGCCTTGAGAATGTCGCTGTCGAGCAGGGAGACGCCCGTCAATTGGAGGGGAAGTGGGGAGCCGTCACGTTTCGCGCATCGCTCCAGCCGAAGGCCGCGCTCGAGGTGGCACTCCCTCTCTTGAACGATCACGGATGTGCGGTGGTTGGGATGAGTCGGATGGCCGAACCCGGCATTTCCCTGGCCGCCCCGCTCGGAACGACGCTCGATATCTTGCATATCCAGCAGGGGGTCCTTGACTCCCCTGCCTGGCTTCTTAGGATGATGCTGACCAATCCCCGAATCCAGGACAGCGATACTTCCTAATGCCAGCCACAATCGTTGCCATCGCCAACCAGAAGGGCGGCGTCGGCAAGTCGACGACCACTATCAACCTGGGCGCAGGCCTTGCATACCAAGGAGAACGCGTCCTCCTCGTTGACCTCGACCCACAGGGAAACACAACCAGCGGTCTCGGTATTGATCGGTCGGCGATCGAGTATTCGACCTACGACCTCCTCGTCGAAGACATCGCTATCGAAGACGTCGTCGAACCGTCGTCTCTTCTCAACCTCTTCGTGGTACCGGCGACGATCGAACTAGCGGGAGCCGAGATTGAGCTGGTCTCGATGTTCTCACGCGAGGCTCGACTCGGCAAGGCACTCGAACCGATCGCCGAGGACTACGACTTCGTCCTGGTGGACTGCCCTCCATCCCTTGGGTTGCTGACGGTGAACGGCTTGGCCGCAGCCGACGAGGTGCTGATACCTATCCAGTGCGAGTATTACGCCCTGGAAGGAGTGAGTCAGTTGATGAAGAACATCGAGTTGGTACAACGGAGCCTCAACCCTCAACTCAACATCGAAGGCGTGCTGCTAACGATGTACGACGGGCGAACAACGCTGGCGGCGGACGTCGTCGCTCAGGTGAGGGAGCACTTCGGCGAGACCACCTACCGAACGGTCATTCCGCGCACCGTTAGGCTCTCTGAGGCCCCGTCGTACGGAGAGCCCATCGAGGCATATGACCCGATGTCCCGGGGTGCGATCGCCTATCGGGAACTTGCACGAGAATTCCGGAGGAGACATGGCCGCACGTAAGAGTGGACTAGGGAGGGGACTCGAGGCGTTGATCCCCGTTGAGCACCCGTCTGTTGGATTCGCCGAACTTGATCTCGAGGAGATCGCACCGAGCCCGCAGCAACCAAGGAGCCGGTTCGACGACCAGGCACTCGAGGAGTTGGCGGCCTCGATTCGCGAAGTCGGCGTGCTCCAACCCGTCGTTGTCCGTCCGGGGGAGAGGGACGGATCCTACTTCCTCATTGCGGGAGAACGCCGGGTACGCGCGGCGGGAATCGCAGGCCTGACAACGATTCCGGCGGTCATCAGAGCTGCAGAGAGCGACGAGCGACACCTCACTGAAGCGCTGATCGAGAACCTCCAGAGGAAGGACCTCTCTCCTCTCGAGGAAGCAGCCGCCTACCGGAATCTATTGGAAGATTTTGGAATGACTCACGAACGGGTGGCAGACAGGGTTGGGAAGAGCCGGAGCGCAGTGACGAACACCATTCGATTGCTCCAGTTGCCGGCACTGATCCAGGGGATGCTCGAACGCGAGGAGCTCTCAGCAGGACACGCAAGGGCTCTCCTCGCTCTCGACGATGAGGCATACGCCGTTCACATCGCCGAACGTGTGGTTGCAGAGGGTTGGCCGGTCAGAAAGGTTGAGGAGGCGGTGAGAATCCGTGCCATTCCTGAAGAACTACCGAAGCTGCGGCTTCCTCCGATGCGTCCAGCTGCCATCATCGAACTCGAGGAACGCCTCTCAGAGCGCCTGGCGACCAAGGTGAAGATCGCCGCACGCGGAGAGGGTGGCCGAGTGGTTATCCGTTACGGCTCACTAGAAGACTTGGAGCGCATCTACCGACAACTGTTCGAATAGTCGGTAGTCCGTATCACGCTCTTTGTCACCGAAGTGGACGACCACCGGGGACTGGCTTAGGTCTTGCTACTTGCTACGCCTTCGTCCAGGCCGTTCGCGTAGAGATCGGCGATCGCTTGTGCGATCGTTGAGCCGACTTCGGCGGAGGGAGCCAATACGGCAACCACGACGGCCGGAGATCGGGTCTCCTTCAGCATCGGAACGGCACGGGGGAGCGCTGGAATTCCCAGCCGCGCAGAGAGATGCTGTGCGATCGCTTTTCCTGCATCGCTCGTGCTCAGCGGTGTCCCAAAGTAGAAGACCCCCTCGGTGTCGTTGTTGGCAACGCCGATCGATATCACGATCTGCACGTCGAGACGGTTCGCCCGCTGTGCTCGGAAGCGCTCGTTTGGAGACGTGTCAACGCTTCGGGACAGCAGCACACGAGCGCCCGATTGTTTGAGAACCGAGGTGAGGCGGGACGCCGCAGGCCATGTTTGGTCGGGCGTCGAGGATTCTCCTCTGTCGGGATCGACGTAGATCCTGGCGCCGGTGATCGGCTGTGGGAGCGAATCGATCCACTCGTGTTCACGCACTGTCTCGCGGCCGGGTTTGCTGGTCGCTTTGGCCATCAGAAGGAGTTCTGCGACCACCTCGTGGCCAACGAACCCGTCTTCGGCCATTCCCCGATTGTGCTGAAAGTCGAGCAATGCCCGAAGTGTGTCGGCTCCGAACAGGCCATCAACCTTGCCCGCGTCGAAGCCGAGAGAGCCGAGGCTCTGCTGGAGACGGGAGACGTCGTCGCCGCGCATCATTGGGGATCGTCGGTACAGCATGCGATCACCGAGTTGAAACCCGGCGTCTACAAGGGTTCTCCAGGTCTCGGGGCCCACGATTCCATCGGCAGGTAGACCGCGTGCCTCTTGAAACGCCTGCACGGAAACGACGGTGTCCGGCCCAAAGAGACCGTCGACGTCGGTGTGAAGGCCGAGGCCTGTCAGGCGACGCTGGATGTCTCGAACCGGTTCTCCACGGTCTCCGGCGTGGTAGAGCCTCACGGTTCCGTTACCGGGTGATGACAGCTCAGGAGACGAAGGAGGCGATCTCGGCTTCGAGTTGGCCCTTGCTCCGGGCGCCGACGAGGCGCTTCTTCTCTTCCCCGCCCTGGAAGATGATCATTGTCGGGATGCTCATCACTCCGAACTGCATCGCCGTTGATGGATTCTCGTCGACGTTGAGTTTGACGATCTGGAGCTCACCGGACCGAGCGCCTGCGATCTCCTCGAGTGGTCCGTCCATCATCTTGCATGGTCCACACCACTCAGCCCAGAAATCGACCAGGCTCGGCATTGACGACCCGATCAACTCGACGAACGTGGCGTCGGTCCCTTTGACGGTGTTCTGTCCCATCTTGGCTCCCTTGTGGTCGTTGATCCGCCCACCCATCGGAGGTGGACGATCTTGGATCAGGTTTCGGTTCGGTCGAGCCAGTGCTCGACGTCGATCGCGGCCTGGCAACCCATGCCGGCGGCCGTCACGGCTTGTTGGTAGTAGTGGTCGACAACGTCCCCTGCAGCGAAGACGCCGTCAACCGAGGTTCGGGTCGAGCCGTCCACAGTGGAGATGTACCCGGCAAGATCCAGATCCAATTGACTCTGGAAAATCTTGGTATTCGGGTCGTGGCCGATCGCGAGGAAGAATCCCTCGACCGGTAAGACCGATTCCTCGTCGGTGAGAACGTTCTTCACCCGGAGACCGGTTACGAGATCGTCGCCCAGAACCTCATCGATCGTCGTGTTCCACAGGACTTCGATCTTCGGATGATCGATCGCTCTCTGAGCCATGATCTTCGATGCCCTGAATTCGTCACGGCGGTGGAGAATGGTGACCTTCGAAGCGAACTTGGTGAGGAAGAGCGCCTCTTCCATGGCAGAGTCGCCGCCACCGACGATCGCGATCTCGCGATCACGGAAGAAGAAGCCGTCACACGTCGCACATGCAGAGACACCGTATCCACGGAGGCGGCTTTCTCCCGGAATCCCGAGCCACCTGGCAGAGGCTCCGGTTGAGATGATGAGGGACTCTGATTCATGGAGATCCTCGCCGACCCACACCTTGAACGGGAGCTCTGAGAGGTCGACCTTCGTTGCATCGGAGGAGACGATGCGGGTGCCGAAACGCTCGGCCTGCTTCCGCATGCCGTCCATGAGTTCCGGGCCCATGATCCCCTCGGGGAATCCCGGATAGTTCTCAACTTCGGTGGTGAGCATCAATTGACCGCCGCGCTCCATGCCTTCGATCATCAGCGGGTGGAGGTCAGCCCGGGCGGCGTAGATGGCGGCGGTGAGTCCGGCAGGGCCGGATCCGATGATCAAGACCTTCTCGGCCATGGTCACTCCTGTGGTGGTGTTGTCTCGTCTTCTGGGAATCTCTTCGTCCAGACCAACACCCCGGCGATCAGCAATATGCCCCCGACGACGACGTATGCGAGTTCCTGTCCGATCAGGGCACCGAGAGCACGGAAGAAACCAACGAGCAACCAGATCACAGCAAGGGCCGCGACCGTTCCCACCACGAGTCCGATCGCCGTCCACGTAACCGCCAGAGATGCTCGATCCACAGTGAGCGACCGGATGCGAGTAGCAAGCTGCTCGAGGAAGTCGGCGATCTTGGCGGGGTAGTCGTTGCGCGATCGATCAGTCATGGTTGTTGAGGATAGCCGATTGACGGAGTGGTCATCCCTGCGTGCTGGCAAGCTCTCGGCACTCGGCAATGCTGTAGACAGTGAGGAAGGAGTCCCCGTCAGACGGCGTGACGGATACCACGACGGATTCGATTCCCTCGTAGGCCGTGAGAGCGATGGGGGAGATCTCCGACAATGGGTTGTCGGCCCGTATGGAATCGAGGCATGCGTCCACTTGGCTTGGGTCGGGCTCGGCAGACTTCGTCGGACGAGGGGGAGCGCTGTTCCTGAGGGAATCCGGGTCTGAAGTGAGGTCGTTCTCGAGCATGTCGAGGTCGACGTCCGTCAGATAGGGGAGAGCGGATGCAACGGCGGCAGTGTCAAAGGACTCCGCTGCTTGTGTCTCAGCGTCGGCGGACTCCTCCACGATGGGAGAGGTCTCGAGGGATTCCTGTGCTGCGACGCCCACACCCTGGTCACCAGCGCTTTCACCCTCGATTCCACCGGCGACGTCATCGGTGGTACTCGCTGCCGTTGTGGTGGTCTCTGCTGCAGCCATCTGGAGGGTCTCATCCGAATCACTCCCCGAAAGGGCACCAGGAAGAACGACGACGGCACCGAAGATCACAACGGCTGCGACCGCCAACCCACCGAGCGGCGCCCACCAACGCTGCCATCGTGACGGTGCCGCAACAACCGGGATCAGGGCATCGTCGAGGTGGAGTTGTTGACGGAGCGTTGCGTGGAGTGCTGTTCGTTCCTCCATCGTCATCATCGGCGGCGAAGATGCGCCGAGGATGGAGATGGCGGACAGTTGGGCCTCGTACTCTGCACGGAGGTCCGGATCCGTCTCGATAAGAGCGAGAGCAGCACGTTCCTCGTCGGGCGACAGACGGCCGCCGAGCAGATCGACAATGAATTCTTGGTTGCGTTCGTTCATGATTCGTAACTTGGATGCTCTGACCCGGGCGCGAAGTTCCCGAGATCTTTGGCGAGCTGTTTCCTGGCACGGAACAAGCGGCTCTTCACCGTTCCGACCGGTATCTCCAGGGTATCCGCGGCTCCTTCTAGCGACATGCCATCGAGATCGACGAGTACCACGGCAGCCCGAAACTCTGGTGTGAGGCCGGCGAGCGCGGTCTCGATGTCCGGGCGGAGTTCTACGGCGTGAAACTCGTCGCCGCTGCGGGGATCCGACGGGTCGAGATGATCGGGCATCGAAGCCGTTCTCTTGCGCTGCTGTCGTCTGAGGTGGTCGTAGCACGTGTTGACGGCGACGCGGTAGAGCCAGGTACTGAAGGCAGCCTGTTCTTTGTAGCGATCCGCTTTGCGGAAGACGGTGAGGAATACGTCCTGGGTGGCATCGAGAGCCGAGTCCCGATCCCTCATCATGCGCAGACAGATCGCGAACACACGGTTCTCGTGAGAGCGCATGAGTTCGTCGAACGCCGAAACATCGCCATCGAGGTAGCGGCGGATCAGTTCGCGATCTTCTGAGGAGCGTGAGGTCATCGATCCTGATTCTGGTCGGGTCGAAGGTCGGAAGCGAAGCAATCGCTCACGGAAGAAGGCGGATCTCTGCGATGGATGACCCGTAGGAACCGTCGGCTCGCTGCGGAAGAGATGTGATCCAGACAAGCCAGAATCCCCGTTCCCTGTGGGCCACATCGAGTCGTGTCGCTCCGGTGAGGATCTGTCCGGCGCCGATACGGTCCCAGTCGCCGGGAACGTCGGGGAGCGTCTCGTTCCACGCAACGGTGAATCGGGTGTCCGACGTTCCCGTGATCTCAATCGCACCGATTGGAACGGGAGATTCGAGAACGATCCCGAGGCCTTCCTTCGTTTCGTTGAGTGGGGACGGATACGGCTCGGTCTCCCACGTCGTTGAGCGCTCCCCGTCAACCACGGCGGCAAGCGTGTCGTCGTTCTCGATGCCATCGCCGAAAGGGTCGTAGACAGTGACCACAGCAGGGATGGCGTTCTCGGTGGGCGTGTCCGTGGCAGCGGTTGTGCCCGTAGGCGCCGCGTGTTCCTGTTCGGCCGGCGCGGCCGGGTAGAGGAACGGAGAGTCGGGGTCGACGTCGATCGAGAGTCCGAGGATGGAGAGAGCGAGAACGACGCCGACGACAACGCCGAACAGAATGAGGGGTTTGAGAGACCACAGTCGATCAACGTCGGGCTGAGGACGCAGCGAGGACGAGCTGAGGGCGTCAGCAAGGCCCGTCGCGTCGAGGATTCCTGCTTCAGCCGCTCCGAGAGCGTCATCGACGGATGAGGGAATCCCCTCAGCAACGTGCGACGGGAGGATGGCGGGGTTCTCGCTTCCTGTGATCGCTGTGCGGAGGGCTGCAGCGAGAGCGGCGGTGTCCTCGGCCGCTGTGGTCGTGAGCGGGATCCGCCCGAAGCTCGCGAGACGTGCGGGGTGCGCAGCCGAGAAGTGGATGGCCCGCGGGTCGAGGGCCCCGTGGATGCCGCCGTTCTTATGAAACGCAGCCAGACCGGAGGCCAGACCAGAAGCGTTGGTGAGGTACTCCTTGATGGGGAGGGTCTCACCCGCCTTGAGGCGATCGGCGATGGTCACGGCGCCATCCCATTCCGCCACGGCGAACGCCGATCCGTCCACCTCACCTGCTGCGTAGATCATCTGAACGTGCGGGTGGGTGGTCGCCGCGGCGGCGCGAACGGGAGCGAGGAAGGCGGTGATCCGATCGACGTCCGCATCGGGCCCCGGAAACCGTATCAGGACAGGACGTTCGAGGTTCTCATCGGTAGCCAGCCATTCCTCGATGTCGCCGTCGGCACCGAGCCGGACGTTCATCCGATACCGGTCGGGGATTCGAGGGGGCATCGATCAACCTCGACGAAGGACGGCGAGCGGCTCGGGGAGCGTGATGAAGCCTTCGGATATGTACAGAGCGATCGCGGCGGCGTTGTCGATCTGGGTGTTGAGCATCATCGCCCGACTTCCTGCAATTTGCGCCGTGCGCGCTGCTGCCCGGATCAACGACCGGCCCATCTGGTGACCCTGCCAGTCGGGATGGACGGCGATACGCTGCAGGTAGGACATCGCATGGCCGAATCCCACGATGGCGAATGCGACGGGAGGCCCATCGGGTCCGCGGATGAGAAGGGACTTGGTCTTTGCTGTTGCTCCGAGGGCCTCGGCCATTCCGAATCGATCGAACCTCCAGAACTGATCGAACGCAACATGGTCGATGCGGAGGAGGTCTGCGATCGAGTGGTCGGGGGGAGCGATGACGAGATGGTCCGGTGACGGTAGGTCCTCCGAGAGATCACGCCGCATGAACGCCAACGGAACGAACTCTACGAAACCGGCGGCTTCCCACGGTCGGCGACCACTTGGTGGAAGCGGGGGGGAGAGAATGTATGGAGCGCCGAGTTCGCTCAACCGCTCGGAGCACAGGTCCAGAAACGACGATCCGCCGCGAACCAACCGCAATGAGGCATCGGGCACGAGGTCGTTCCAGGTACGGGCCTCGGCTCGCGCCCAGCCCCTTCTCAAACGGATCGGCTGCGGCCAGGAGCCGCGCTGGAGCACCGATATCGGATGCTCGGCCATTGGTAGGACACCTCCGTGGCGCTGGTGCCTCGTCAGCGTACCGTGAACGCGAGTCCACGCCGTCGGGCTCCTGGGGGTGTCGGTGGGGCCCTTCGATGTGCACTCGGGCGCCGAGTCGTGCAACCATGTGGACATGCGGTCTGTACTCGTCACACATCCATCAAGTCTCGAGCATGTCTCACCCGGCGAACACCCGGAGCGACCGGAGCGCCTCATCGCCGCCATCGAAGGGGTCGCCGGGAGCGATGTCGAAACCGTCGAGGTCGAGGCACGGGCGGCAACACGGGACGAGCTGCGCCGTGTGCACAGCGCCGACTTCCTGGATCGGCTGCAGGCGTTCTGCGCAGACGGTGGGGGATCGATCGACTCCGACACCTATGCCGTGGAGAGGTCGTGGGACGCTGCCCGGTTCGCAGCCGGAGCGGGGCTCACGGCGATCGAGGCGATAGAGAAGGGAGACGCCGATGTCGGATTCTCCGTGGTTCGCCCGCCGGGCCACCACGCCGAGGCTGATCGCACGATGGGATTCTGCCTGATCAACAATATCGCGGTGTCGGCGGCGGCCCTTGCCGGACGCGGTCAGAGTGTCGCCATCGTCGACTGGGACGTCCATCATGGAAACGGAACACAAGAGATCTTCTTCCGTTCACCGGACGTGCTCTACATCTCGCTGCACCATGCTCCGTTCTACCCGGGGACGGGTCGGATTGAGGAAGTGGGGAAGGGGTTGGGAGTCGGTGCAACGGTGAACATCCCGGTGCGCGGGGGATCGGACGGCTCCGTGTACCGCGGGGCGTTCTCGAGAATCGTCGTGCCGATCCTCGATCAGTTCAAGCCAGATTGGTTACTCGTCAGCGCCGGATACGACGGGCATGCCGCTGATCCCCTCGGTGGAATGGCTCTGAACGCTGATGACTACGGGGCAATGGCGGCGGCACTGGGTGAGGTCATGCATCGTACGAACACGGTGTTCTACCTCGAAGGAGGATATGACCTTCAAGCAATCCGCGACTCGGTAGCGGCGACTCTTGAGGGGTACGCGACCGGCCTTCCACCCCTCAATCCACCGGACGCCAGCGATCCGGCGACGGAGAACGCCATTCCAGTGCTCTCGCTTTTCTGGGATCTCGATTAAGGGTCGCCCCCGGCGCGCCGATACATCTCGTACGCACACCGGGATCGAGGAGTCGAAGTGAATGAACTACTGCCGTCGCTCGACGGTCTTCTAGAGAAGCTGACCGCCATCAGTGGATCCGATCTGCATCTCAAGGTTGGCTCGCCTCCGGCCTTCCGCATAGACGGCGTCGTCAATCGATCCGATCTCCCTTCGATCACCCCATCCGACACCGTGCGCTATCTTGACGAGATCGTCACCGAGCGAGCAAGAGCCGCTCTCGAGTCCTCCGGTGAAGCGGACTTCGCGATCGGCCGCTCCGGACTCGGCCGCTTTCGTGTCAGCGTGTTCCGCCAGCGTGGTTCGCTGACACTGGTGCTCCGCACGGTCGGCACCGTCAGCGGAGAATTCGACGCTCTGGGTCTTCCTGCAGCCATCGAGCGACTCGCCGACGAGCGACCGGGTCTGCTGCTCATCACGGGCCCCTCCGGCTCGGGCCGCACCACGACCGCAGCCTCTGTCGTCGAATACGTCAACGCGACGCGCAAGGGCAGCATCGTCACGATCGAGGATCCGATCGAGAACCTGTTCCCGGATAATCAGTCGATCGTCTCTCAACGCGAGGTCGGGTTGGACACCGCTTCGTTCGCCTCCGGCCTCCAGGCAGCGATGCGCAACGACACCGACGCGATCTTCGTTGGAGAGCTCCCTGATAGGGCGACGGTTGCCGCGGCGCTGCGTGCCTCGGAGACCGGTCATCTTGTTGTGGCGATTTTGCCGACGTTCGATGGAATCGAGACGATCAACCGGATCGTTGAAACGTTCGAGCCGTATCAACGGCAGCAGGTGAGGCAGATCCTGTCGACGACCCTGAAAGGGGTCGTCAGCCAGCAACTCATTCCTCGGGCAGATGGCAACGGCCGGGCGGCTGCCGTCGAAGTTCTGGTGAACACGGAGAGGGTTGCCGAGAAGCTCAAGAGCGAAGAGAGCATCCCATCCATCGTGGTGGACGTTGCCGAGGGGGAGTTCTTCGGCATGCGGACGTACGACCAGGCCATCCTCGCCTTGTACCGGTCGGGAGCCGTGTCGTTCGAAGACGCCCTCTCCCATGCGACGTCGACGACGGACTTCAAAGTCGCAGCGCAGACCCGCGGGGCTATGAGCGCGTAACGAGGGAGTACTGGGTACTCAGGACTCAAGAGGAGCGCTGGTTCCGGTCCTTCGGTCGGTACCCTCCTGTTCGCAATGCCCACCTTCACCTGCCAGACGTGCTCCGAGGAGTTCTCTCTGCCCCAGCACGTTCTGGATCGCTATCCCGGGTGGGCTCCGAAACAGTGCCGCGAATGCAAGCCGGAGAGGAAATCGTCCCATCCGGCAAAGGCTCCGAGCGAGGACCCACAGACGGGTGTGTTCACCGACGGTGGCTGTGTTCCAAATCCAGGACCGGGCGGATGGGGAGTTGTGTACGTGATCGACGGAGAGATCGTCGCCGAGCGCCACGGGCACGATCCGGACACAACGAACAACCGGATGGAATTGATGGCCCTGATCGAGGGAGCACAGTTGGTCCCTGAGGGAACACTCACCACCGTCTACTCGGACTCGAACCTCGCCGTCCGTACGATCAACGAGTGGGCGGTAGGGTGGGAATCTCGTGGTTGGAAGAGGAAGACCGGTCCTGTGGAGAACGTCGAACTCGTTCGGCGTGCATATACCGCCTTCCGGAAACGCCCGGAACTCGAACTCCGATGGATCAAGGCCCACGTTGGATACACGTGGAACGAGTATGCAGACGGACTGGCAAACCGTTGGAGAGAAGAGTGAACCGCGAGCTACCAGTTGCGAGCTACGAGCTGCGAGCAGGGCCGTACGGACTACGGACTGCGACCCCCGGCAAGGGGGGTCCAACATGATCCCTCCTCGGCTGCAGACGCTTCTTGCTGCTGGCACTGCCTCGCGAGAACTCTCCGAACTGTTCGCAGAGGCAGGCCACCGCCTCTACTTGGTTGGCGGCAGTGTGCGCGACGCTCTATTGGATCGTCCGAACTCCGACCTCGACTTCACGACCGGCGCCCGGCCCGACGAGATCGAGGAGATCGTGCGTCCGTGGGCTGCGGATCTGTATCTGGCGGGCAAGACGTACGGGACGATCGGAGCGATCAAGGGTGGCAGGGTCCACGAGATCACAACGTTTCGTTCGGAGATCTATCGAGACGAGAGTCGCAAGCCCGAGGTGACCTACTCGGACGATATCGAACAAGACCTGTCCAGAAGGGACTTCACGGTGAATGCGATGGCGATTCGCATTCCCACGGCAGACGACGACGCTCCGCGGATGCTGGATCCCTGCGGGGGCCTCATCGACCTTCATTCCCGAAGACTGCGCACGCCGCTCGATCCGGAGATCTCTTTCGGCGATGATCCGCTGAGGATGCTCCGACTGTTCCGGTTCGTGTCGAGACTCGGCTTCGTCCCGGATGAAGCGACCCTGGACGCGGTTCACCGCATGCACGCCCGCCTTGAGATCGTCTCTGCCGAGAGGATCAAGCGTGAACTGGATCTGCTGATGATCGGTGACCACGTCGGGCCGGCGCTCTGGGGTCTCGTCGAGACCGGTCTTGCCGAAGAGTTCATCCCGGAACTTCCAGCGCTCGCACTCCAGGTCGATCCGGTTCACCACCACAAGGACGTGCTCGCCCATTCCATCGCGGTTGTTGAGAAGACGTCGCCGCGCCTCGAGTTGCGTCTCGCGGCGTTGTTCCACGACATCGGAAAGCCCGACACGCGTGAGTTCGGTCCCGGCGGGGTCTCGTTCCATCACCACGAGGTCGTCGGTGCTCGCATGACGAGGCGGCGCATGAAGACGCTTCGCTACTCGAAGAAGACCACCGAGGATGTGTCCCGGCTCGTGTTCCTTCACATGAGGCCACACACGTTCAAGATGGGGTGGACCGATTCGGCGGTTCGTCGATACGTTCGCGACGCCGGGGAACTCCTCAAGGACCTCAACGAGCTTGTCCGTTGCGACGTAACGACCAGGAACAGGCGTCGCGAACGCACGATCTCGAGACGGATCGACGAGCTCGAAGAGCGGATCGCCGACCTTCGAGCGAGAGAGGAACTCGACGGTCTCCGCCCGCCGGTCGACGGCAACCAGGTGATGGAGCACCTGGGCCTCGAACCCGGACGCCAGGTGGGCGAGATCATGAAGATGCTCTACGAACGGCGTGTAGAAGATGGGCCGTATTCGGAGGAACAGGCATACGCATGGATCGACCAGTGGATCGACGACCAGCCGTAGACGGGAACTGATCGGCACGCCATACTTGTTGAATGAAACCTGGTGTCCTGATTGTTGCCTTGCTCGCCATCCTTGCCGTTTCGTGTGGAAGCGAAGCCTCCCCAACGACCACTGGGTCCTCGGCGTCAGCGCCGGTGACCACGACCGAGCCGGCGATCACCACATCCACCGAAGGAGCACCGATGGTGTTGACCTCCCCCGCGTTCGACCACGAATCAGCGATTCCCATGAGGTACACCTGTGACGGCGACAACGTTTCACCCGAGTTGAGGATCACCGCTATCCCCGAAGATGCATCGGTGTTGGTTCTGATCATGGACGACCCCGATGCGCCGGCGGGGACCTGGGATCACTGGATCGCATACGACTTCTCACCGACTTCATCCATTTCCGAAGACGTCGGCGACCTGGGGACAGCGGGCCTCAACTCATGGAAGGAGACCGGCTACGGGGGCCCATGCCCACCCTCGGGAACGCATCGCTACTTCTTCAGGGTTCTCGCTCTCGACTCCCCACTCGGCCTGGCTGAAGGGGCCGCCAAGGACGACGTACTCGCCGCGTCCGACGGTCACGTGCTCGCCGAAGCGGTCCTGATGGGGACCTTCGCCGGCTGACGGCGAGCGGCGGAGACTACGCGTCGGCAGCGCCTGACCCGCGAAGCCGTTCGAGTGCGGCCCATCCCGGTGGGGCGGTGAACCACATCAATCCGACGATGGTGAGGGCCGAGGCCAGACACCACATGCAGGTGGCTCCGATCACGAACGGCTCGAGGAACGTCAGGTAGATCGAGAAGGCGGTTCCACCGAAGGCGGTCACTGCCATCAAGAAAGCAGCGACGTCGGCGACGCGGCTCTTCGAGACCCTTGTGACGATCCAGCCGACGAGGAGGCCGATGTAGGCGATCGCTCCGATGACTCCTATGGGAATCCCGAAGATCGAGGCGTACGCGCTCTGTTGCACGGCGTTGCAGTCCCCGACCGGTCCGCAGACGGCTTCGACACCGCTCGTCTCGACGCTCCCCAGGTACAGAGAGACCCCGAGACCGATGGCGGCGAGCACGGGGATTGCCCACGAGGGACCGCCGCGGAGAGATCCGTTGTGCACGAGGACGGGGACGAGCACGATGCTCATGAGTAGTCCGGCGAGCACGAGAATCGCAAGGCCGTTCCCCAACGGGTCGCGGGCGATCTTGTCCCCAATTGATTCATCCTCGACAGAGGGGATCGCTGCAGAGGAATCGTCGGATCCGTCATCGGTGACCGGTTGGTCGACTCCCGAGGAGCCGGGAATCGTCGCCAGCGCTGATTCGAGACCTGGGACGTCGGGCCAAGGGATGCCGCCGGTCGCAAGGCCCTCCTCGATGATGCCGGGGAACTCCGCCGGTATCTGCTCCGAGCCCACGAGGTAGATGTCTTCGATATCCAGGCGGGGTACGCCCCCGCTGTCGATACCGAGGCGCTCGGCGTCCTCGCCGAACATGGTCGAGCCGATCTCCACGCTCGCGTCGACCAGAAGGAGGTCGAGTGTTCCGTTGGTCATCAAGTAGAAAGCGACATCCTCAGGGGGAATGGTGTCGTCGAAGAGCACCGTCGGTTCGCCACCGAACTGTTCGAAGATGACAGGTAGGTGCTCGTTGATGACCAGTTCGCAGTGGCCACACGTCGGAGAGAAGAACATGACAGCCTGGACGACCGGCCCCTCGTCCGTATCCGTCTGCGCGAGGGCAGGGAAGGCGGCGACAACGAGTGTCGCGATGAGCAGGACAAGAAGCGTGATCCTCGGTTTCATATCCGCAAAGTCTGGCGTGACTTCGGAAATAGCGCCAGGGTCGGACGACCGGAGAGCGACGGCTCCCGATCCTCCAACCCTGATTGCGGCGTAGGTCCGGTTGTCAGCTGAGCAGTTTCGCCTTCGCTGCGGCGAACTCGGCGTCGGTGAGGAGCCCCGCGGTCTTCATGTCGGCGAGCCGCTGGAGTTGCCCCATGACGTCATCAGCAGGAGGTGCGGCCGCGGCCACAGGCTGCGGCGCCGGTGCTTGTTGTGCCTGCACGGCGTTCACCTGGGCCTGCATCTCGTCCAACTGTTCCTGGGACTCATAAGCGGCTTGATTCGCCGCGGCCTGTTCCTGTTCTGCTGCTTGATTGTTCGCCGACCGGTTGCGCATGCCCCCGCTCACCGCGGTTGCGGTCCCTGCGACCACTGCGGTTCGAGCCATCGTTCTTCCGATACCCGGGCGTCCACGTCTTCTTGGCATTGTCAGTTCCTCCCTATTCGTCTTCGAGTGCTGCGACGGCGGCCAGGACCTCATCCACGACGAGTCCGGGGACCCTCATGTTGGCGAGGAGGATGCCCCCCGAGTCAACGAGTTCGTCCCGCAGCGGTTTGAACCACGTGTGCTCGAACGCAAGCGCCGCGGCAGAAGAGCCGGGCTCCAGCGCATCGGCGAAACCTTCCATGTCTTCTTCCGAGATCAGCCCGTTGCCTTCTTCGAGGAACTGACTCAACGCTGCCACGTCCTGGCTTGCGTCAACCTGGTCGAGTTCGATGATCTCAACCCCACCGTTGTCGTCCTTGTAGACGAGCAGGGCGTCGACCAGAGTGATGACGTCGTTGTCGACGAGTCGTTCGATCTCAGGCAGGATGCCTCCAGTGAACTGGTTTCCGGGGAATCCGATGACCAGCAACTCGATCGGACCGAGTGCCATTAGCTTTCTCCTTGCGGTTGGGTGTCCCGAATCCTATCGGTTGCTCGCTCACAGGCAACCTCCACGTCCGTCGGTCCGGTTGTACCACGCAACGGAGTCTTGAAGCACAGAGATGCGGCGGATCGACACGTCAGACAAAGGCCTACAGGGCAAGCGACAAAGGGGCCGATATACGGTGAAGCGATGGCGCTGCATTGATGCAGTGTTTCCAGGGTCCTCGCCTCTCGGCGTCGGTCCGGTCAGATTTGCGCCAATTCCGATTTTGTCTAAGCCGAAACGCCCTGAGGGGGACCCATGTTGACCAAACTCCGCATCTCGGCAGCGCTTGTGATCGCCGTCACAAGCAGCCTGGTGTTTGCTGCGCCGCTTGCCCCTCCCGCCATGGCTGCAGGAACCCCGGACATCTCACTCTCGGTCGGCGCCGATGGACAGACCCTGCACGGCGATGCAACCGAGGTGATGCTCACGGCGAGTAACCCGACTGGCACTGACGGGTTCAACCTGTCCTACCGAGTCGTGCTACCCGTGGGCGTGTCCTTTGCGGACGGCCCAGTGAGCCCGGTCGTTGCCGCCGACGTTCCTGCTCCCGGCGAGACGACCCTGTTCTTCGAGAACGTCTCCGATCTGCTCGCCAACAATGACGCTTCTCTGACCTTCACCGTGAACCATGCGGTCGCCACGCATGCCGTCGGGTCTTCCTTCACTGTTCAGGCCGATGCGTACGTCGACTCGAATCCGCGCCTCATCCCCGACTTCGACTCGACGACCGGCCTCGTGACCGGCGACTACACCGGTTCGGATAGCTCCTCCGATTCGACGGACATCGTCGCCTTCCGGGTTGTCAAGACCGAGCCCAGCCCCGAGGCTGAGTTGGTTCGCGGTCTCCACGATCAGACAACGGTCTACACGGTGACGATCGAGAACAACCCGAACGCACCGACGAATGACTTCGAGATCCATGACTGGATCCCGGCAGGACTCGAGTTTCTCGCCTGTGGCGGTGACGGCAACTCCACGGTGGGCGACGAGTACCCGGGAAGCGGGTCGATCAGCACCGCGCCGACGCCGAACTGCGTAGCGCCGACGATCGTCGAGACGGTGAACAGCGGCATACCGGCAGGGCTCCCAGCGGGGGTCTACACCCATGTGGTGTGGAACGAGGCCGGTGCGCTGGGTGATCTCGACATCGCGACGGGCGGCACCTACACATTCAACTACGCGGCGGCGATCCCGATGCAGGCCAACACGATGACGTGGGCCGGTGCGACGGGGGAGCCGGCGACCGACGGCTCACAGGCGTCGAATATCGACAACAACAACGGGGCATCGACCCAGGAGACCGGGACCGAACTCGCGTTCACGAACCGCGCATACGCGACCGGTACGTACTCCTACGACAGTACCGAGTACACACACTGGGGAGAGACGACCGTGACGTCGGAGGACGTCGCTCTGCAGAAGAACGCCTCCACCAGCACGATCACCGCGGGCGGTATCACCACATGGATGGTCGACATACAGGTCTCCGAGTACACGGCGCTCGCATCGTCGATCGTAGTGACCGACACCGTGCCGGACGGCCTCGAACCGCTCAACCCGAACCCCCTCTGGGCCTCTGCCACCGAGGCAGCGGACGGCACCTGGGCGCTCGTATGGAATCTGGCCGACATGGCCTCAAACGGCACAGCGACGGTCACCTACGAGACTCGAGCGCTCTCTCACTACCAGGAGAACTCCACCGACGCGGATCCGGTGCTCGCCCGCGACTCGTGGGACAATCAGATGAGCCTCACCGCCGACGCCGACGGTCGCTCGGTGCTCGACGATTCATCGGATGGGCAGTCGGCGCCGGCGCCTGCGATCGGCAAGTCGGTCGCCCTCCCCGGTGCAGCACCGGTGTCATGCGGCGACGGCTCCACGGTCGCTGCCTGGGCTGCCGACCAGGCGGGGCTGTACAGCGCAGGCGACCGCGTGTGCTGGCGCCTGAGAGTCACCGACACGGACCTGTTCGGCAACGGCTTCGTCGTTCAGGACTTCCTTCCCGCTGGGTTCACCTACGAGTCATGGGCCTTCGGCGAGGACAACAAATACGACCCCGCCGGGATCACCGCCGACATGACCGGGGCGGCGAGTGGCCATCTCGTGTGGTACCTGGACGATGCGGGCGAGTTCACCGCGCCCGACTTGACCTTCGAAGCTGTCGTCTCCTCGATCGCCGGCGGCCCAGGAGACCAGGATCCCGGTGATCTGGTCGAGAACTTGATGAAGTTCAGCGGGCAGAACACCGACGGCGTGTCCTACCAACTGCGTGACGACGCGGAAGCCGAATGGGGCGAACCAGTGATCGGCATCACGAAGAGCGCCACACAGGAAGCGGTCCAGGCCGCCGAAGACGTCGATTTCACCATCGCCGTTGCGAATACCGGCAATGCCGAAGCCCTCGACGTCGAGGTGTGGGACAACCTCCCGGCGGGTCTCGAGTGCGCCACCGTCTCGTCGATCAACGGCAGCGGAACGTGCAATACCACGCCGAATCCCGAGCGGATCGAATGGACGATCCCGTCGATCGCCGCGGGCGGATCGACCGGTCTCACGTACACGGTGACCGTTCCAACGGCAGTCGGTGCCAACGAGACATTCACCAACGAGACCGGCGTTCGTCAGTACGAGACACCCATCAACACCGACACGGGTGATCGCTTCGCGTACATCCCCTCGAACAACATCGATCCGTCTCAGGAGGTGTCGGCCAACACGGATCCGGCGCGCGACGACTGGACCCTCCACACGGAGGCCCTCGGCATAGCGAAGACCAGGACAACCGAGATCGACGAATCTGGAAACTCGTTCCTCAGTCAGGCCACGATTGGGGAACGGGTGGACTACACCGTCAGCGTCGCGATCCCTGAGGGAACGACTGTCTACAAAGGTCTACTCCTCGACGACTATGACGAGAACACGCTCGGGTACGTCGCCGGCAGTGCGGCGGCGACGCTCAAGGACGGTGCGCTACCAGCAGGTCCGCTACCCGCGGGGTGGATTCTCGACGACACGGGCGATCAGATCACGGTCTCCTTCCCGGCGACCTACGTGAACCTCCCGGACAGTGGGGACGATCTACTCGTCCTCACCTTCTCGGTGACGATTCTCGACGTCCCGTCCAACGTGCGCAGCATGTGGCGCACCAACCGAGCGATGCAAGAGTGGTACGACAGCACGGACAGCCGAACCACACGGTTCAGCACGGTCGGCACGCGCATCGTCGAACCGAACCTCACCATCTCAAAGAGCGACGATGACGTCGACGGCGTGGTCACTCCCGGTCAAACCGTTGAGTACATCCTCGTTGTGGCAAACGACAACAGCATCAGGTACGTCTCACGGGCTCATGATCTCGTCGTCACAGATACGCTGCCCCCGGGTCTCGAATGCGGAGACATCTCGAACATCTCCCACGGTGGCGCCTGTGCCGACACGAACCCCGACGTCATCACGTGGACGGGGGCGAGCGATGCGGAACTCGTCGTCCTCGACCGGGCAGGGACATTCACTCTGTCCTACGACGCGGCATTCCCCGACCCCATCGTCACAGATGACACGTTCACGAACGCGGCGCGTGTGACAGGGTCGTCGATGACAGGACCGGAACCAGGTGAGCGGGACGCCACGTCGCCGAACGGCGGAACCGGATCCGGCTACCAGGCAAACGACCAGGACACGCTGATCGCTCCACAGTCGTCGATCACCAAGGCCGTCACCCCCGGAGAGCAGACGGTCGGAGAACCAGTGCAGTACACCGTCGAAGTGATCCTGCCGGCCGGCACCGTTCAATATGACGTAACGATCATCGACATGCTTCCTTCGGGCATCGCGGTCACCTCACCGGGGTACACCGTCTCGACCCGGTGTGATGCAGGGTCGGCTGGTAGCGGAACCCCATGCTTCCCCGATCTCGTCCCCGTCGAACTGATGCCGAACGGCGCCGATATCGGCTGGTTCCTCGGCGACCTCGATACGACAAGCTCGGTGCCGCGGGTAGTCACCATCGTGTACGACGCGTTCGTTGACGATGTTACGGTCGCGGCCGATGGTGCGACGCTCACCAATGCCGTGAACGTCTACGCCAACCAGACCAACAAACTCGGCGGCGTCACCGTGGTGCCCGACGCGCCCAACTACGACGTATCTGGAACACCGGCGACCACCAACGTCGTTGTGCGTGAGCCGAACCTGGTGCTCACTAAGCATGTCCTCGAAGGGGGAACCCCCGTTGACAGCAGGCGAGCGCTCCCGAATGAGCAACTCACCTACGAGATAGCCCTCACCAACAGCGGGACGTGGAGCGCATACGATGCCCAGGTCACCGACACGATCACGATACCGAGCGGGAACACCGTCTCGGCCGTGAGCATCCTCAACGGTGTCGACAACGGCATCGCCTACATCGTCGAGGATGACGATCCGGCCGACGGAACCCTCGAATGGAGCATCGATGGTCCGATCCCGGCCGGGCAGTCCGTGACGATCTCCTACACCGTCCAGGTGTGGGACGCCACCGAGGCCGACGAGAACGACTCTGGTCCCGAGATCACGAACACGGCGGACAACCCGTCCTACTGGGGCGTGGCGGCGCATTTGACGGGCGACGGACACCGCGAGTACGAGGGCAACGAAGCCACCGCCTTGATCGAACTCGACCTCGCCTCGATCGGTGACTACGTCTGGTTCGATGCCAACAACGACGGTGTCCAAGATGCAGGCGAACAGCCGATCCCGAACGCCACCGTCACCGTGACCTACCTCGGTCTCGACGGTGCCGCAGGCGGCGGAGACGACGAAGTTCACGTCACCACCACCGACGGCGATGGTCTCTACCTCGTCGAGGACCTGCCCGGCGGCAGCTACACAGTGGTCGTCACTGGTCTCCCCTCCGGCGTGACGCCGGCCTACGATCTCGACGGCACCACAGTCTCGCCGGACGGTCAATGGAGCGGTGTTCTCCCCGAGGGTGAAGCCAAACGCGACGTCGACTTCGGCTACACGGGAACCGGCAGCATCGGTGACCTGGTCTGGCTCGACCGCAACGCGGACGGTGTCCAAGATCCTGACGAGCCGGGGATTGGCATAACCGAGGTGACGGTGACCTTCGCCGGCTTCGACGGTGTGGCCGGCAACGCGGACGACATCGTCTATGTGACGACGACGGCGGCAGACGGCTCGTACCTCGTCGACCTCCTCGCGGCCGGTGCCTACACCGTCGCAGTGACCGACATGCCCCTCGCCAACGTGAACCCGACGTACGACCTCGACGACGGGCTCTCCGCGCCCGACGGCTCATGGACCGGCGCTCTTGTGGCGGCCGAAGCCAAACGCGATGTCGATTTCGGTTACAACGGTGATGGGTTGGTTGGTGATCTGGTGTGGTTCGATCAGGATCGTGATGGTGTCCGGGATGCGGGTGAGCCGGGGATTGCCGGTGTTGACGTGTGGTTGACGTGGCCTGGTCCTGATGGTGTGTTGGGGACGCCTGACGATGTGGTGTTCACTGAGACGACGGATGCGGATGGTTTGTATCTGTTTGGCGGGTTGAACAGTGGTAACTATTCGGTGCAGGTGGACGCTTCGACGTTGCCTGCCGGGATGGACAACACGTTTGACGAGGATCTCGACCTCGATGGACATACCGATGTGGTGTTGGGTGCTGGTGAGAGTCACCTGACGGCTGACTTCGGCTATGGAGGTTCTGGTTCGATCGGCGATTTCGTGTGGTGGGATCTGGATGGTGATGGTGTCCAGGATTCGGGTGAGCCCGGGATTCCCGGTGTCGACGTCGAGGTCGTGTGGGCCGGTGCCGACGGTGTATTGGACACGGCAGATGACGTGACGTATACGGCGGCGACCGACGCTGCGGGCGGCTATCTCGTCGACAATCTGCCCGATGGCCTGTATCGGGTGACCGTGCAGGGTTCGTTGCCGTCGTCGGCTGCGAACACGCACGACTTCGATGGTGGTGGCGATTCGACGGCTGAGGTGACGCTAGCGGGTGGTGTTGCGAACCTGGATCTCGATTTCGGGTATCTCGGTGACAACTCGATTGGTGATTATGTCTGGTTCGACGCTGATGGTGACGGTGTACAGGATGTTGCCGAGCCTGCGTTGTCTGGTGTCGATTTGACGTTGACGTGGGCTGGTGTTGACGGTGTGTTCGGCACGACTGATGACGTCGTGTTGGGGCCGATGACGACCGATAGTGCCGGCTTCTACAGCTTCCCGGGTCTGCCCGACGGGGACTATCGGGTGGATGTGACCGGTGGCGTGCCGGTTGGCATGGCACCCACGTTCGACGAGGACAGCGGAACGACGGCACCCGACCAGACGGCAACCGTGGCCGGCCTCGCAGGCGGCACCAACCACAACACCGCAGATTTCGGTTACAACGGTGATGGGTTGGTTGGTGATCTGGTGTGGTTCGATCAGGATCGTGATGGTGTCCGGGATGCGGGTGAGCCGGGGATTGCCGGTGTTGACGTGTGGTTGACGTGGCCTGGTCCTGATGGTGTGTTGGGGACGCCTGACGATGTGGTGTTCACTGAGACGACGGATGCGGATGGTTTGTATCTGTTTGGCGGGTTGAACAGTGGTAACTATTCGGTGCAGGTGGACGCTTCGACGTTGCCTGCCGGGATGGACAACACGTTTGACGAGGATCTCGACCTCGATGGACATACCGATGTGGTGTTGGGTGCTGGTGAGAGTCACCTGACGGCTGACTTCGGCTATGGAGGTTCTGGTTCGATCGGCGATTTCGTGTGGTGGGATCTGGATGGTGATGGTGTCCAGGATTCGGGTGAGCCCGGGATTCCCGGTGTCGACGTCGAGGTCGTGTGGGCCGGTGCCGACGGTGTATTGGACACGGCAGATGACGTGACGTATACGGCGGCGACCGACGCTGCGGGCGGCTATCTCGTCGACAATCTGCCCGATGGCCTGTATCGGGTGACCGTGCAGGGTTCGTTGCCGTCGTCGGCTGCGAACACGCACGACTTCGATGGTGGTGGCGATTCGACGGCTGAGGTGACGCTAGCGGGTGGTGTTGCGAACCTGGATCTCGATTTCGGGTATCTCGGTGACAACTCGATTGGTGATTATGTCTGGTTCGACGCTGATGGTGACGGTGTACAGGATGTTGCCGAGCCTGCGTTGTCTGGTGTCGATTTGACGTTGACGTGGGCTGGTGTTGACGGTGTGTTCGGCACGACTGATGACGTCGTGTTGGGGCCGATGACGACCGATAGTGCCGGCTTCTACAGCTTCCCGGGTCTGCCCGACGGGGACTATCGGGTGGATGTGACCGGTGGCGTGCCGGTTGGCATGGCACCCACGTTCGACGAGGACAGCGGAACGACGGCACCCGACCAGACGGCAACCGTGGCCGGCCTCGCAGGCGGCACCAACCACAACACCGCAGATTTCGGTTACAACGGAACCGGAAGCATCGGCGACGCAATCTTCTGGGACCTCGATGGTGATGGGACCCAAGATACGAACGAGCCTGGCTTCCCGAACGTCGACGTGGCCGTCACCTGGGCTGGTGTCGACGGGGTTTTGGGGACGACCGACGACTATGTCACGACCGTCACGACCGACGAGGACGGCATGTACCTAGCTGAGGACCTTCCCGGCGGCCTCTATCGCGTAGACGTCGACACCGCCGACCTTCCGCTGGATGTCGCCCAAACCGCCGATCCGGACGCGGCATTCGACAGCTCATCGCGGGTGGTCTTGACGGCAGGATCTAGCGAACTCGACCAGGACTTCGGCTACCGCGGTTCGTCGTCAGTGGGCGACACTGTGTGGTTCGACATCGACGCCGACGGGAGCCAGACTCCGGGTGAGCCCGGGGTAGCGGATGTCGACGTCACTGTGACGTGGCTTGGCGCCGACGGTGTCCCGAGTGGAGACGACGTGACGATTGCGACGACGACCGACGCCGACGGGAACTACGCGGCGATCGGCCTCGTCGGTGGTGCCTATGCCGTCAGCATGGACACCTCCTCTCTGCCGGAAGGAGGCGTGGCGAATAGCGACCTCGACGGCGATGACCCCGCGTTCACGGACCTCACGCTGGGCACGTCGGAGGACCGCCTGGACGTCGACTACGGCATCGTCGGGTCGGCATCTCTGTCGGGGACGGTTTGGCACGATCGCAATGGTGACGGCGTCGTTGATCCCGGTGAAGAAGGTGTTCCGAATGTGACCGTTGTGGTGACGTGGGACGGTCCGGACGGCCAGGTGACGTTCGACGTCGTGACCGATTCCGCCGGTTCGTGGTCCCTCGAGAGCCTGCCGGCAGGGGACTACTCGGCCGTCATCGATATGACGACAGCACCGGCGAGCTACGTGGCAACGACACCGGAGACGGTCGTAGTGACCTTGCCTCCGTTGGGACACGAGACAGTCGACCACGGCGTCGTCGGAGCCGCGTCGCTTGGCAGCACTGTGTGGATTGACGTTGACGGTGACGGGATCGTGGACCCTGGTGAGCAGGGAATCGACAGCGTCATTGTCGAGCTCTTCGACCAATCCGGTGAAATGGTCGCTCGAACGGTGACGATGTTCGGCGGGTCGTACTTGTTCGAGGACCTCATTCCCGGAACGTACACCGTGCGACTCGACGAGAGCACCATTCCAACCGGTCTCGTACAGACATACTCCAAGACCGGGAATCTCGACCTTGTGACAACGCAGGTGATCGCTGAAGGAGTGAACGTCCTCGATGTCAACTTCGGCTTCCAGGAGCAGGGCCTCCCCGTTACCGGGGCGGATCTCGCGCGGTTCTCGATGCTCGGGCTTCTCCTCCTGGCCGGAGGGAGCCTCATGCGCATGTTCGGAGGGCGTCGGCGAGAGAAGGCCTGATCTTCCGGGTCTGAACTCGCCCCGGAGTCGAGGGGTGCGAGACGACTCCCGGCCGCGTCGCCCAAGAACAATCTTGCATTAGGGGATGCATATGCGTATATTTCCGGCTCCTATCGAGGCCCTGACGCATGAGCTACTCCGTTGCCATCCTTGGATCGTCCGGTTACGCCGGAGGCGAGCTGATCCGTCTCGTAGACGGTCACCCCGACCTCGAGGTCGCGTATCTCGGGGCTCACTCGACCGCCGGTAGCGCCCTCGGATCCGTTCATCCGCATCTCCGAGGCGGAGAACGAGTTCTGGGAGCGAACGATCCAGGGAAGGTTCCAGACGTCGATCTTGCGTTCCTCGCTCTTCCTCACGGAGCATCGTCCGAACCGGCGATGACACTGCTCGGCCGGGGGATTCCCGTTGTCGACCTCGGCAGTGACTTTCGCCTCGACACGCCGCAGCGGTACCTCGATGCATACGGCGTCGATCATCCGTACCCCGATGAACTCGGTGAATGGGTCTACGGACTCCCAGAGTTCCACCGCGCCGAGATCTCCAGTACGGACCGCATCGCGTCGCCGGGGTGCTACCCGACGTCTGCAATTCTCCCCCTCGGCCCGCTTCTCAGCGCAGGTCTTGTCGAGCCGACCGGGATCATCATCGACTCGATGTCGGGGGCCTCGGGTGCCGGTCGGGGAGTGGCGGCTGGACTCCAGTTCGGTGCTGTCGACGAGTCGGTGAAGGCCTACAAAGTCCTCACCCATCGGCACCAACCCGAGATGGAGAGAGCGCTCGATCTCGCGTCTCCTGACCCGGTCCAACTCATCTTCACCCCGCACCTGGTGCCGATGCAACGAGGCATCCTCACCACAATCTACGCATCGACAACAGCCGGTACGACTCACAAGGATCTGGTCGCAGCGCTCGAGAGCGCCTTCAGGGACGAACCGTTCGTCTCCCTCGTCTCTGGTTCCCCGGAGACTCGATGGGTCACGGGCTCCAACCGTGCGTTGATCTCCGCACACCTTGACGAACGCACCGGCACGGCAGTCCTCATCTGTGCGATCGATAACCTCGTGAAGGGTGCGGCGGGGCAGGCCGTGCAGGCAGCGAACCTGATGCTGGGTATCGATGAGACCGCAGGACTTCCGATGGAAGGATGGATGCCATGAGCGTCGTCGCACCAGAAGGTTTCGAGGCTGCCGGTGTCTCCGCCGGTATCAAGAGCGGAGGAGAACTCGATCTCGCGATCGTCTCCGCCCAGGTTCCCGTCGGGGCCGCCGCGGTGTTCACAACCAACATGGCGGCAGCCGCACCCGTGAGGCTCTCCCGCAAGCATCTCGAAGTCGCTCCGACAGCGCGAGCGGTCGTCCTGAACTCGGGATGCGCGAATGCAGCGACGGGGAAACGGGGACGTGCGGTGGCGGAGTTGACGGCCAATCGCACGGCCGAACTCCTGGGATGTGCACCAGAGGACATCCTCGTTTGCTCGACCGGCATGATCGGGACTCATCTTGCCCCTGAGGCCGTGACCGCCGGCGTGGCGGATGCCATAAGGGGCCTCGGCGACGCCGACACCGATGGCACCGCTGCTGCGTGGGCCATCATGACCACAGACACCGAACCCAAACAGGTCGTCGTCAAGGCCGAAGGGTTCACCGTCGGAGGGATGGCAAAAGGTGCGGGCATGATCCGTCCCGACATGGCCACCATGCTCGTTGTCCTCACTACCGATGCAGTCGTGACGCCAGGGGTCCTCGACGAAGCACTCCGGATCGCTGTGGACCACTCATTCCACGCCCTCAACGTGGATGGCTGCCCATCGACGAACGACACGGTCATTGCGCTGGCGTCGGGAGCCTCCGGGTACACCCCAGAGCCCGAGGATCTCGCTGCAGCGCTGACGGGTGCGACCGTCCAACTGGCCCGCCACATCGCTGCAGATGCTGAAGGGGCGTCTCGAGTCGTCACGATCGCAGTCACCGGCGCCGTCGATGACGCGGCCGCACGCAACATCGGACGGCAGGTCGCGGACTCAGTTCTTGTTCGATCGTCTTTCTACGGGGCCGATCCGAACTGGGGGAGGATCGTTGGCGCTCTCGGCGAGGTGGACGAGGAGGTCGATTTCGATGATGTCACCATCGCCTTTGCCGGCACAACCGTCGCTCGAGGGGGCGTCGGAGTGACGGTGGACGAAGACGCTGTCAGCGCTGATATGGTCGGAGACTTCGGCGTGACGATCAGCGTGGGAAACGGTCCGGGAACGGCCCGTGTGTTTACGACCGATCTCACTCCCGACTACGTTCGTTTCAACGCGGAGCGATCGTGACGACCGGTCACACAGCGCCCGATCACAGCAAGTCGAGGATCGCCCGAACGATGGGCAAGGCCAGGATCTTCTCCGAATCGTTGCCGTTCATCAAGGAGTTCAGAGACACGACCGTGGTGATCAAATACGGTGGCTCAGCCATGGTGGACGAGGGACTGAGGAACACCTTCGCCGACGACGTCGCGATGCTCCACTATGTCGGGATCAACCCCGTGATCGTCCACGGTGGAGGACCCAGGATCAGCGAAGCGATGCACCAGCGCGGGGTCGAACCGCAGTGGGTCGAGGGGCTTCGAGTCACCGACGCTGAGACGATCCGTGTAGTCCAGTCGACGCTCGCCGGTGAGATCAACCCCGACATTGTCAGACTGGTGAACGCTCATGGCTGTGTCGCAACCGGAATCAACGGCCTGGATGGCAACCTCTTTGTCGCCCGTCCCAAGGATGAACGGCTTGGTTTCGTCGGAGAGATATCCCAGGTCAACCCTGGTCTGGTGACGAGCCTTCAAGATCAGGATTTCGTACCTGTCATCGCTCCACTCGCGAGGGGCGAGGATGGGCAGGTATACAACGTCAACGCCGACACGGCGGCTGCTGCAATTGCGGTGGCCATCGGAGCGAAGAAGCTCGTCTACCTGACCGACGTCGAGGGCCTCTACCGGGTGTTCGGGAAGGAGGACTCGCTCATCGCGCGCTCGACTGAGGCTGGGATCAAGGAGTTGCTGGCCACGGGCACCGTGTCGGCAGGGATGCTACCGAAACTCGAGTCGTGTATAACTGCGATCGACGACGGGGTTGAGCGGGTTCACATCCTCGACGGCCGCATCCAGCACGCCGTCCTTCTCGAGGTGTTCACACCGGAGGGAATCGGCACGATGATCACCAAGGAGCCGGTTCCGTGAGCTCCACCGAAGCGAGACGACGGCTCGTATCCCGACTCGTGACAACCGAGTCCATCGAGAGCCAGGCGCAGTTGCGGCGGCTCCTCACGAACGCGGGACACGATGTGACCCAGGCGACGATCTCGCGCGATCTCGAGTCGATAGGGGCCATCAAGTCGCGCGATGGTGATGTCGCCCGCTATCGGATCCAGGATCCCGACGAGGTTCATCGTGCCCGATCTGCGCTCGCTGTCGTGGTCAACGAGTTCGTCGAGTCGGTCGTGGCGACCGGGCCGATCGTCGTCCTCCACACGCCGCCGGGCGCTGCACATCTCGTCGCAGGGAAGATCGATGCAGCGGGAATGTCCGGTGTGCTTGGCTCGGTGGCAGGGGACGACACCGTGTTTATCGCTGTGGATGAGTCTGTTGGAACGGCGGCGATTGCCGCCGACTTAGAAGGAGTATGAAGTGAAACGAGGAATCAAGAAGGTCGTACTCGCGTACAGCGGTGGTCTCGACACGTCGATCATCCTGCGGTGGATCATCGAGGAGTATGGCGCGGAGGTCGTGACCTACACAGCAGACGTCGGCCAGGGCGAAGAGGCCGAGGAGGCCCATGACAAAGCCCTCGCGACCGGGGCCGTCGAAGCGATCACTGAGAACCTCGTGGAGGAATTCGTCGAGGACTTCGTGTTCCCTGCCGTGCGATCGAGCGCTCTCTATGAGGGCTATTACCTCATGGGGACATCGCTGGCCCGGCCGGTCATCTCGAAGGGCCTTGTCCGGGTAGCGGAGGAGACGGGCGCCGACGCCATTGCCCACGGGTCGACGGGTAAGGGCAACGACCAGGTGCGATTCGAACTGTCGGCGTATGCATTGAAGCCGGATATCGAGGTGATCGCCCCTTGGCGCGAGTGGGACATGAAGGGCCGGGCCGATCTCGAGGCCTATGCGAAGCGTTTCAACATTCCTGTGCCGACTACCCCTGAGATGCCGTACTCCATGGACGCGAACCTTCTCCACATCTCCTACGAGGGCGGCGTGCTTGAGAATCCATGGGTGGGTCCTCCTCCGGGGATGTTCCGCATAACGACCGATCCCGAGAACGCCCCCGACGAGGCGGAGATTGTCACCGTTGGCTTCCGATCCGGGAATCCGGTGTCGGTGAACGGTGTCGAGATGGGCCCCGTCGCGTTGTTGAGGCTGCTGAACGAGATCGGTGGGCGTCACGGCGTCGGACGTATCGACATCGTCGAGAACCGTTTCGTCGGGATGAAGAGCCGTGGGGTCTATGAGACGCCGGGGGGAACGGTGATCTATCACGCCCACCGAGCCGTCGAGTCGTTGACGCTCGACCGTGAAGTCACGCATCTGCGCGACGAACTCTCACACCGGTACGCGGAGATGGTCTACAACGGGTTCTGGTACTCGCCGGAGAGAGAGGCTCTCCAGGCGTTCATGGACAACGTGCAGACCCGTGTGAACGGTGAGGCCAGGCTGCGACTGTACAAGGGACAAGTCGTGGTCGAGGGACGCCGCTCGACGAGTCACGACCTCTACGACGAGGCAACGGTGACCTTCGAGGCCGATGAGGTCTACGACCAGTCCGATGCCGACGGCTTCATCCGTCTCCAGAGCCTCAGACTGAGAACCTTCGCAGAGAAGCGAATGGGAGAAGGCGAGTGAGGCGCCGGCTGGCGCCGGCGAGTACTCAGTACTCAGTACTCAGTACTCAGTACGGCGCGGAGCGCCCATGACACTCTGGAGCGGCCGGTTCGCCTCGGGGCCTGACGAGACGTTGTGGCGGTTCACGACGGACACGTCCGATCGGCGCTTGCTCGTCGACGACGTGACCGGGTCGCTGGCACACGTCGACATGCTCGGCGAGGTCGGCCTGCTCGACGTTGGTGCAGTGACCCGGATACGGGAAGGGCTCGAACACGTTCTCGGAGAGGCACACGCCGGGCGGTTCGAGTTCCGGGAAACCGACGAGGACATCCACACCGCGGTTGAGCGCCGTCTCGGCGAGTTGATCGGTGATGACGCGGGCCGTCTCCATACGGGGCGTTCTCGAAACGACCAGATCGCGCTCGATCTGAGGCTCTACCTTCGGCGGGCCGTCGATCACCGGGTCGAGCAGATCCAGCACCTCGTCCGCACTCTCGTCGACCAAGCCGAAGAGTCCGGCGACACGATCGTTGCCTCGTACACGCACCTCCAACAGGCCCAGGCGATCCCGTTCGGCCACCATCTCCTCGCATACGCCTGGATGCTGTTGCGAGATGCGGATCGTTTCGCCGAAGCGAGAGAGCGTATCGACGTGTCTCCACTCGGAGCCGGAGCGTCGGCGGGAAGTGCTCTTCCCCTGCGTCCGGATCTCGTCGCGGCGAGCCTCGGGTTTCACGCTGCATTCGAGAATTCGCTCGATGCCGTGTCCTCAAGGGACTTCGCTTCGGAGTACGTGTTCGCCGCCGCTCAGACGATGGCTCACCTGTCACGGCTCTCCGAAGAACTCGTGCTGTGGGCGACAGAGGAGTACTCGTGGGCCGAGTACGACGACGCTTACACGACCGGTTCGTCGGCCCTGCCCCACAAGAAGAATCCCGACATCGCTGAACTGGCCCGGGGCAAGGCAGCAATGGTTATCGGGGACCTGACGGGCCTTCTCGCACTCCAGAAGGGTCTTCCCCTGTCGTATAACCGGGATCTTCAGGAGGATAAGCGGGCGGTGTTCCACGCAGATGACGTGCTCACGACCGCGCTCGCTGCCCTGACCGGAATGATCGAGACCGCATCCTTCGATCCGCCGCAACCGTCGTCGTGGGTCGTCGCTCTCGATCTCGCTGAGGCACTCGTTGCTCGAGGTGTGCCGTTCCGCGATGCCCACCATGCCGTCGGCGGACTCGTCGCAGGATTGAAGGCGGAGGGCAGGGACTTCACGACCGTTACGGCGGCTGAATTGGAGGCGACACATCCGCAATTGATCTCAGGGGACCTCGACCTCCTCGATCCGACGGGTTCCGTCGCGGCGAGACGGTCACCCCGTGGTGGCTCGTTCGAGTCGGTTGCCGACCAGATCGAGGAGCTTCGCTCTCTCTTGTAGATACTGCCTACGCCAGTGGGTTGTGCCACTTCAACGCAGGGAACCGGGCGAAGTCGCTGTCGGCAGAGTGGAGCGTCGCCCCATGTTCGATGGCAAGGGCCGCAAGGTGAGCGTCGGGAATCAGGTCGCCGGCGAGGCCGGCCAATACAACAAGGTCCCGTAGGACGGCGGCGTGCCTGTGTGTTGGGTGGACGACCGTGGAGATCGGTTGGCTCAGCCAGCCATCGACGATATCGAGAGCGGTCCCCGACGGGATCGGCGCTGCGAGGATTCGGGCATTGGTTGTGATGCGAAGGAAACCGAGGAGTGAGCGCCAGGGGAATCCAACGGTCTCTGTCCCGGATAGGACGTTCTTGAGCCAGGTTCTCGCGGCGGGCGGGTGAGCGCTGTCGCCATCGATGGCGTAGATGAGGAGGTTGACGTCCGGGATGATCACAGGTCATACCCCATCTTCTTGAGTCGTTCCCGATCCTCCAGATCGTCGAGGAAGTGGATGATCCGGTCGCCGTCGATGCCCGGTTTCAACCCCAGAGCGTGCGACGGAACCTCATAGGGACGGGATTCGACCGCAGTTCCCAATCCCCTGCGGAGTGTCGAGTTCACGGCTTCTTTGAATGTGAGGTTGCGTTCCTTCATGATCTGTCTCAGTCGTTCAGCCACGTCCGGTTCGAGGGTCACCGTTGTTCTCATGGAGACATCACAACACCACAGAGACTGATGCGATGATGCACTACGCGGCGATCGGGGCTGAGTCTCCGGTGCAGAATGGGCAAATGCTCGATGGGCAGTGCTCGACGACGGTGACGTTCATTCCGGCTGCGGCAAACCATGCCTCGACTTGCTTGTCGGTCATGCTGGGTGTGGGGGCCATTTCGATCATGGGGACACCGTATCCGGCGGGTGTGACAGAAAAGGCAGGGCGATCACGAAATCGGATTCCGTCGGACGTCAATGGCGTAGCATCGGACCATGGAATTGAAGCGATACACAGACGCCGCTCCGTTCGAGTTCGGCGACTTCACCGTGAGAGAGCTTTCCCCGGACGTGTTCTCGATCGGCTCGGTCGCTGAGATCTCGGTCCCGATGGGGGCAGAGCGTGACAGCAGGGTCTCAGAGAAGACCCACCGCATGTACGTCGTAGTGGTCGGTGATCTGGAATTCCGAGTCGCGGGCCAGACGTTCCGTGCTGGTCCCGGCGACACGGTCCACATCTCGGCAGGCGAAGAGTACGGATTCCACAACGGCGGATACGAGGATGCCCGGCTTCTGCTGATACGGGTCCCAGGTCCGAGTCTCCCCGAGCGGTACTAGACGATTCGTCGATACGCCCGTTCGGGGTCCCCCTATGAGGATCGCTACGGATTCTCCCGAGGTGTGCGTATTGGGGATAGGGTCGAGATCGCCGGAACCGCCCCGATTCCACCGGAGGGTGAAGCGTCCGCCCCGACTGCGTACGAGCAGATGCTCCGCTGCGGAGAGATCGCTGTCGCGGCGCTCGGAGATTTGGGTGCAGGGGCCGGTGGCGTCGTCCGCACCCGTGTGTTCATCACCGATCCCGGCGAAGCCGACGAGATCGGTCGGGCACACCAGCAGGTGTTCGGATCAGCGACACCCGCAGCCACGATGGTTGTCGTGGCTGCACTGCTCGAGCCGGAGTGGAAGGTTGAGATCGAGGTCGAGGCCGTCGTCGGCAGTTGACGTTCAGCCGTGGACGATGTCGAAGCCCTCATCGCGCCGGCCCTCGACGCCTCCGATCATCTTCTTGAACGGACGGCCCAGTTTCGCCAGCCGCACAGCAGCTTTCTCCGTTCCATTGCAGTGTGGACCGGCGCAGTAGATCACGAACAGCGTGTCGTCCGGGTACTCGGCAAGGTTTCGCTCGATCATCCGACCATACGGGAGGTTGACGGCACCAGGGATGTGTTCCCTTTCGAATGCGGCGGGCCCTCGAACATCGACGAGGACGAAATCCTGCGGGCCGTTCGTCATGGCATCGTGGACGTCCCAGCAATCTGCTTCGAATCGCAGCATCGCCGAGAAGTGGGCAAGAGCCTCTTCCGGGTCTGCGGCCGGGACTTCGGAGACGACGGAGTACCGACGGTTCACGTTCGGCATGGGGACTCTCCCGTTTGGGCTATGCGGCGGCGAGTGGGATAACGTACCGCCAGATCACGAGGAAATGTAGCGATGTAGCGAACACGGTCATGATGTGGAACACCTCGTGATACGAGAAGACGCGCGGCCACAAGCGAGGCCGGTTGGTAACGAGGAACACCATCCCGACCGTGTAGAGCACACCGCCGGCGAGAACGAATCCAACCGGGAGCCAGCCGAGTTGTTGGATCATCGGCCAGAAGAAGAAGATGCCGATCCATCCGAGGATCGTTGACATCATCACGGAGATCCACCCGGGAACTTTGGGGAAGAGTCCTTTCTGAATGACACCGGCGATCGTGATGGTCCACACCATCGCCAGCACGATCCACTGCCAGGGCGAATCGAGAACGATCGCGGCGATCGGCGTGTAGGTGCCTGCGATCAGCACGTAGATCATGGAGTGGTCCATCCGCTGCATGCGTTTCTTCCACCGTTCCCGCCATGGGATTGCGTGATAGAGCGAGCTCGTCGTGTAGAGCGCCATCACGGCAAGGCCGAACACGAGAACGGCGAGACGGCTGGGCCAGTTCGGCGCATGGAACAGAAGGAAGACGGTTCCGACGAGGCCCGCGATGGCCGCGGCCCCGTGGAGGAAACCGCGAATCGGATTCTGCATCTTCCCGAGCGTCCAGCGTGGGACGGGGATGTTCATGCCTTGAAGAATACCGACGGACGGTGCGAACACAAGCCATGACTACACCGTCCGCGAATGGGGCTAATTCGTCGGTGATTCCAAGCAGAAACGAGGCTGCCGGTCATCCGTTCCTGGCGCGTTTCACTCCGCGGTAGCGAGCACTGAGGCAGAGACGCCGGCTTCACTCCATGCCGGCCACGTGATTCCCTTTCGACTCGAATACGAGGCTGCGTATGCGACGAACCCCGCCTCAAGAGCATCGATGTCGACCGGTTCGGTCATCGAGTCGAGGGCCGCGTGAGCGTCGATCCTCGCCTGGTGGAGATCCACGCGAGCAAGCGGATCTCTTTCGGCGAGCACCTTCTCGTCGATGGTGCCGGTCTTCGCTTCGAGCATCTCCGGTGTCACAGGGCGACCTCGACGCTCTGGCGCGGTGATCGCCTCGAGGGGGCTCCTGATCGCCTTCGATTCGCGGCGACCCTGGGCAAGCGCCCCTCTGTGTTCTTCCGTCATGGCCACGATGCTGGTCTCCTCTCTCTCCCAGCGAAACCCGTGTTGCCACGACTGAAGTCGGCATGCGCGCTCTTCTTCTGCCTCTACCATGAGACCCGTATGGGATTTCGTGACGCAGCGACTCGTCCGCTCTATCGGTTCTACGAAGATCGCTTGCTCGCGACCCTCGACCGGGAACGACTCCCGCGCCACGTCGGGGTAATTCACGACGGCCACCGCCGCTACGCCAGGAGTGAGGGTCTTCCCGACTACCAAGCGTCGTATCGCGTGGGAATGGCGAAGTTCGTCGAATTCCTCAACTGGTCATACGACCTCGAGATCCCGGCCGTGACGTGCTGGCTGCTGTCGAAGGAGAACCTCGCGCGGCCGGACGAGGAACTTCTTCCGTACTACGAGGTCCTGATGGAGTTGTTCGAGGAGATTCCGAACGCTTCGACCGGGCACGATGTGGGGGTTCGCTTCATCGGGAGCCTCGATCTGCTGCCGGCAGATCTCCGGGCATCGGCGAAGCGACTCGAGGAGCGCATGCCGAACGGTGATCGGAGAGTGACGATCGCCCTTGCCTACGGGGGGAGGCAGGAGATCGTTGACGCCGTGAAGGATCTCGTCGCGAAGCTCTCCACTGATGACACCGATGATCTTGTGGATCGCATCGACGCCGACGGCATCGCTGCGAATCTCTACACGGCAGATCTTCCAGATCCCGATCTCGTGATCCGGACCTCGGGCGAGGCGCGACTCTCGGGGTTCCTCCTGTGGCAGGCCGCGTATGCCGAGTACGCCTTCGTGGACGTCTACTGGCCGGCGTTTCGATACGTCGACTTCCTCCGCTCCCTCCGAGACTTCACCAGGAGAACCCGCCGCTACGGCAAGTAAGAGGCCGGTGTA
The DNA here is from genome assembly GCA_964632475.1 of uncultured Acidimicrobiaceae bacterium. Lineage (GTDB taxonomy): Bacteria > Actinomycetota > Acidimicrobiia > Spongiisociales > UBA5794 > JAHEEL01. The sequence goes on along the minus strand of CAZWDQ010000001.1, from coordinate 15,185 downwards.
CCTATCGCGTCCGGAGGTTGATCGGGAGGTGCTCTCTGTCGTTGAAGGTGCGGAGAGACCAGACATGTTCCCCGCCGAGCGGGACCGCACGGAGCCTCGCGAACGATGCGTGGTAGAGGATGAAACGCTCCCACTCCCACGGCGTTGGAGCCGCTCCGAGCAGGAAGCCGATCACAACAGCATTCGTGCCTCCGTGGGCCACGACGGCGATCCGCTGATCCGGATTGTCGACGAGCCAGAGATGCTCCCGCTCAGGATCCGGGCGCATACCCCGTTCGGCCAGAACGCCGAGCAGAGCGTTCGTCACCCGATCGTGGAAGTCGCGAAACGACTCACCACCGTCGAGACCATCCCACCACTCTTCCGGGGGTCGATGCTGGGCGTCACGGAAGATGTTCCGTACCGTCTCTTCGAGTTTGCCTGTCCAGTCGGGCATCTTGATCTCGACGATGTCGTCGACGGTCTCGATGGACAGTCCGGTGAGGCGAGCGAGTGGCGCTGCCGTCTGTTGTGATCGGAGCGCCGGTGATACGACGAGTTCTGTGAGCGGGTGATCGCTCTCGAAGAGCCGTTGGGCGCCGAGTTCGGCCTGTTCTCGACCGATGTCTGTGAGGAACGGATCGGGCTGAGTGAGACCGTCGACGCTCCACGCTGGTTGTCCGTGTCGGATGAAGATGAGTTCCATCAGCCGGACGATAGGGCGGCGTTCGCACGCTCCGGTTCAATCGGCAGGGCGCCCTGGAACTCGGTGCTGTTGGGCAAAACGGCTCAAGACGAACCGAAAGCCGCCTTTCGGCGGCTTCGGCTCGGGCTTAGACGGGAGGTAGGAAGGCATCCTGTCTGATTAATGTATCGACCCCGATCAGTATTCCTTGAGCGATTTCTAGGATTCTTCTTTGAGCCCCAAATCGGCATCCAAACAGCGACTCGTTGAGCATCTTCTGACGCATGCGGTCCGGACAGACGGACCGTTCACCTTGCGTTCCGGGGCGGTCTCCGGCTGGTATATCGACGCGCGCCAGACGACGTTCGATGGGGAGGGAGCCATCGCAGTCGGGGAAGCGCTTCTTGACGTGCTCGATCCAGAGGTAGTCGCGATTGGCGGATTGACGATGGGTGCTGATCCGATCGCCGTTGCGACCGCCGTTGCCGGTGCTTCGGCTGGAAGACCACTGAGGGCGTTCTCAGTCAGGCAAGAAGCCAAGGCGCACGGCACGGGGGGTCGGTTGGTCGGCCCCGTCGGACCGAACGACCTTGTTGCGGTCCTTGAGGACACGACCACGACTGGCTCGGCCATGTTCGAAGCGATCGAAGTCCTCACCGATGCCGGGATCAGGATCGCTCAGGTGATCACACTCGTGGATCGAAGCGGCGGTATCGCAGCCGCCAAGGTTGCCGCGGTGGGAATCCCATACTTGGCGCTCGTCGTTCCGCGAGACCTGGGGGTCGAAGAGTGAATCTACTCCGAATCGATCGATCGCCCGTCAGGCTGTTCCTGTTCGGCCTCGTCGGCCTGTTCTTGATGTTGGGCGCCGTGGATGTCATGTGGGGTCATTGGGTTTCGACACCGCCCGATACCTACAACGACGAGATCACCTCGAAGGGACGCAATCAACGACGATCCGACTATGTCTGGGGAGCGTTCATGCTCGCTGGCGGCGCCGGTCTCTTTGGATATGCCGTGACGTCGCTCATACGCCGCTCCCCGGTGCTCGTGCTTCGCGAGGATGGAGTCCTCATTGCCGTGGGTGCGCCGGGGGAAGATCCGGTCTTCGTGTCCTGGGATGCCATCGATGGTGTCTACTGCGCTGCCGAGAAGGATCCGGATGGCGGGCGCTCCCGCGATGTTCTCGTGGTCGACTTCATCGATTCGGAAGGGCTTCCCTCGGAACCGTGGGGAGCGTCGTGGGACGGCGATCGGCTGCAAATCGATGCAGCAGGTTGGGAGAAGCCGCTCGGAGAAGTAGCGATCCACGCCAATATCGCACTTGAGCACGCTCATAGGCTCGCGACAGAAGAGGAGATGCAAGATGACTGACCTGAAGATCGGAGCTCATGTTCCGGCGGCAGACCCGATAGGGGAAGCAGCGGCCAGGGAAGCCGAGGTCGTGCAGATCTTCGTCTCCAATCCACAATCTTGGAAGAAGCCGATCCCGAGAGCCGACGCCGTAGAGCTCCGCGAAGCAGCCATCGACATATACGTTCATGCTCCCTATCTCTTGAACCTGGCGTCGCCGAACAACCGGGTACGGATCCCGTCGCGCAAGATGCTTGCCCAAACTGTCGAGGCCTCGGCGCTGATTGGGGCGAAGGGTGTGATCGTGCACGGCGGCAGCGTCGGTGCAGACGAAGACGTGGACGTCGGCTTCGAGCGCTGGTTCAAGGCGCTTGACTCGTTCGATGTCACGGTGCCTGTTCTCGTCGAGAACACCGCAGGATCGGGCAACACCGTGATGCAGAACCTCGACAACTACGGACCGTTGTGGTCGGCGATCGGCGACTTCAACGTTGGTGTGTGCCTTGATACGTGTCACGCTTGGGCAGCGGGCGCCGATCTGGACACGGCGGTTGAGCGAATCACAAGGCACACGGGGGGTATCGCCCTCGTCCACGCCAACGACTCGCGCGACCCTTTCGACAGTCACCGGGATCGCCACGCCAACTTCGGGAACGGCGAGATTCCCGAGGATCTGCTCGTCGCGTCGGTCCGGGATGCGAGTGCCCCGGTCGTGGTCGAGACTCCCGGTGAAGCCGAGGACCAAGCCATCGACATCGCCTGGCTTCGCAAACGCCTCTGACCCGTCGTTTGTGCCTACGATCACAAAGAGTGTGGTCCTAGACACAAGCGATCGAGCGTGCATTCCCCTGTCAACCCTCGTGATCGGTGGAGCGTGCGCGAGAAGAGCGGCCCCGGAGGACCGCCCTACTCAACAGAACGAGGACTCCTCTATGCGCTGAGGAACGCTTCGAGGTCACAGGCGAGATCGCCTTCACCGGTGATGAACGCCTCGACGTTGTCGTGCGCCACCGAGTCGTGATACTGCACCGGGGGTGACTTCATGAAGTACGACGACGGTGCGAGGAGCGGTCCGCCGACGCCCCGATCCATGGCGATCCTCGCTGCGCGTACGGCGTCGATGATCACACCGGCCGAGTTGGGGGAGTCCCACACTTCGAGCTTCAGTTCGACGTTGAGGGGCACGTCACCGAACGAAGTGCCCTCGAGTCGGATGTACGCCCACTTGCGGTCCGACAGCCACGGCACGTGGTCCGACGGTCCGATGTGCACCGTATCGGAGTTCATGCGCCGCTCGATCTGGCTCGTTACCGACTGTGTCTTCGAGATCTTCTTGGAGACAAGACGCTCTCGCTCGAGCATGTTCTTGAAGTCCATGTTCCCGCCGAAATTCAGCTGGTAGGTCTGATCGATCTTGACGCCGCGGTCCTCGAAGAGGCGGGCGAGTTGACGATGGACGATCGTGGCGCCCACCTGCGACTTGATGTCATCACCGACGATCGGCAGGTTCGCGTCGACGAATTTCTGTGCCCATTCGGGATCCGATGCGATGAACACGGGGATAGCGTTGACGAATCCCACGCCTGCGTCGAGCGCCGCCTGTGCATAGAACTTGGTGGCAGCCTCCGAGCCGACCGGCAGGTACGACACGAGAACGTCGACGTTCGTGTCTTTCAGGACCTGCACGACGTTGACCGGCTCTGCGGCCGACTCTTCGACCTCGTCAACGTAGAACTTCCCGAGACCGTCGAGTGTCGGGCCGCGCATGACCTGGACATCGAGGCTGGGCACCTCGACGAACTCGATCGTGTTGTTCATCCCTGCCCACATGGCCTTCGACATGTCTTGGCCGACCTTCGTGGCGTCGACGTCGAAGGCGGCGACGAACTCGACGTCACCGACGTGGTAGCCACCGAGGTCGATGTGCATCAACCCGGGGACCTTGAGAGATGGGTCGGCGTCGCGGTAGTACTCGACGCCCTGGATGAGAGAGTTGGCGCAGTTACCGAGTCCTGCGATCGCAACCCGTACTTTGTTGGACATGGTCCCCTCCTCGTTCTGCGAACTCATGCGCCGGCCGCGGCGCTTCGCTCGCCGGCGATGAGTTCGTCGAGCCAGGAGATGTCCGCCTCGGCCGACCGAACCCTTCGCTCCATGAGCGCCATCCGATACCGGTCTGGATTCCTGGTGTTGCTCCGTGCCCCCCGGAAGGAGCGCCGTGCGCCGTGAAGCCGGTCCTGGAGTGCCGTTCTGCGGTCCTCGAGGACCCCGAGGCGACTCTCCGGTTCGACGTAGCCGAGAAATGCCAGGCGGAGCTGGAAATCACGGTCCGAGTCGTCGCCGGAACCCGCGAGCATCTCGCCGAAACGGATGGTCCCCGGCTCTGTCACCCGATACGCCTTGCGGCGTCCCTCACCTTTGGCCGCCTCGATGGACCCTTGCTTCTCGAGGCGCCGGAGCGCCGGGTAGAGAGATCCAAACGAGACCTGCCAGAAGCCGAGATCACCGAGGGCGCGCTTCAGTTCATAGCCGTGTCGCGGCTGTTCGCGAAGCAGTCCAAGGACGGCGAAATCGAGCACGTTTCATCTCCGATGTATCGAATCGATATAACTATATCGTTTCGATACAGCAATCGCCACTTCCTGTTCCGTGTCGTAGGCCCGCCCTAACCTCGGCGTCGTGGCTGTTTCCGAAATACTTGGTCGATCCGTTGTGATCGGACCCGACGCGTCCGTTCCCGAACCGTGGGAAGGAGCAGCGCTTGTGCTGGTCGACGAGGCGGTGCTCGCCGAACCGGATGCGATGATCGACCGACTCCACCGTGCCTGGTCGAGCAGGGAGGGCATCGTCATCGAACTCGGCGTCGATCCTTCCACCCTCCGCCTTGCCGAGGTCGAGAGCAGAGATCCCTACGAGATCGGGCCGACCTTCACCTTCCCCCTAGAACGCCTCCACTTCCTCGTATGGGCCAACAGCTACGACGCCCGCGACGGCGAACTCAAATGGTGGTGGTCGGTCAAGGCCGCGGCGATCGGAGCCACCGAGGGCGGTCCAGCCGACGTCTTCCTCCCCAACGGAACACCCGCCTGGATCGATGGCGGTCCACGAGGGCCGATCGAGGCGGGTGACACCGTGGTGCATTCCGAGACCGTGACGTTGGGTCGCCTCGACCCGCTGCCGGCCGATCAACTGGTCGACGGGGGACTCGCTCCGGATCAGGCTGCTGGGGCCAACCACGCCTCCGGACCGGCCCGCATCATCGCTCCCGCAGGGTCCGGGAAGACACGAACGCTCACCGCGCGGCTTCGCCACCTCCTTGATGATCGGGCGGTTGAGTCCGCGACGGTCTGCGCTCTCGCGTACAACACGAAGGCGGCCGCAGAATTGCGTCAGCGGGCGGGGGCAAGCGGAGGTGCACTCATCCGAACCGTTCACTCTCTCGGCTGGGAGATCCTTCGCGACGCTCGGGGAAATCTGCAGCTTCTCGACGAACGAGAAGTGAGGTCACGCCTCGACCCCATCGTGCAGGCTCCCCGGCGGCCCAACACCGACATCGTCGGCCCCTACATCGAAGCACTCTCCGAGACGAGGATCGCTCTCCGAACGCCCGACGCAGTTGAGGAAGGGCGTGACGACGTTCCCGGCTTTGCAGCGACCTATGAGCAGTACCGGGATCGTTTGCGGCACCGCAACGAAGTCGATTTCGATGAACAGATCTACGGAGCGATAGAAGCCCTGCTCTCCGACCCGGCCCTGCGCCATCGATGGCAGGACCGGTGCCGGCATGTGCTCGTCGATGAGTTCCAGGACCTCACAGGCGCCTACTTGCTTCTGATCCGACTCCTCGCTTCCCCGCAGCTCGACGTGTTCGGTGTCGGAGATGACGACCAGACGATCTACGGATATGCAGGAGCCGATCCCGGCTACCTCATCGACTACGACCGGATCTTCCCCGGGGCCGACTCGCATGCCCTTGAGGTCAACTACCGGTGTCCGGTTCCCGTGGTGACGGCCACGACGAATCTTCTCTCATACAACGACCGGAGAATCGACAAGACGATCACGGCCGCAGTTGATGCAGTCGATCGACCCGATGCGTTCACCGTCGCTCGTGTCGACGGAGACCGCCTCGGCCTCGACGCGGCGGCACGAATCGAGACCTGGCTCGAGGAGGGCGAACCATCGGACGTCGCCGTTCTGGCTCGTGTCAATTCCGCTCTCCTTCCGGTCCACGTCGCCCTCGCCGAACGATCCGTGCCGTTCTCGTCCCCGATCGGTAGGGGGATTCTGTCGCGCACCGTCGTGGCGGCGACACTCGCCTGGATGCGCCTCGGTCTCGAACCGGAACGGATGGCGCGCACCGACCTGATGACCGCTGTGAGGAGGCCCTCACGCGGACTCAACCGGCTTGCCTCCGACCTGCTTGGGGGGCGACGCTTCTTCGATCTCAGTGGGGTGGTGGCAGCAGGAGCTGATCTGGCAGGCAAGCAGGCGCAGCGGTGGGATGGCTTCGTAGATGATCTGGAACGGGTTGCGATCGCGGCGGAGCAGAACGATGCGACTGCACTTTTCGATGTCGTGGTTCGGCGGGTCGGATTGGAATCTTCTGCGTTGGCCCTCGATAGCGGCCGCAGCCGCGCCGACCGTTCCGCACAGTCGGACGATCTCGTCGCACTGCGCCGGGCAGCGGCGATCCATCCAACTGCCTCGGATTTCGAGGCGTGGCTCGTCGAGATGATCGAACGCTCGGGGTCCGAAGGGGTGACACTGTCGACGGTGCATCGAGCGAAGGGCCTCGAGTGGGACCGCGTGCTCGTGTTCGGTGTGGATCGGGGCCTCCTCCCTCACGATCTCGCGACGGACATCGAGGAAGAGCGACGGATCCTCCATGTGGCGATCACCAGGGGCATCGAACAGGTCACGATCTTGTCCGACACCGCCAACCCTTCCCGGTTCCTCGACGAACTCACGGGAGAGGCATCGCGAACAGTCGAGCCGGAACGCACGAAACAGAGGAAACGGTCGGTGCAGAAGACCAGGGGAATCAGCGTCGAAGTGGGCGAGACCGTCGCTGTTCACGGGGGCATCAGCGGGATCGTGAACGAGATCGATGCGGACGGTCTGTGGATCGAGGTCAAAGGAGGAGGACTGTTCCAGGTCCGATGGGGGGATGAGATCAAGGGTGAGGGCCGCAAGGGTCCGCTGACGCCGAAACCGGAAACCATCACGCCCGATGCCGACCTCGTGGAACGACTGAAGGCGTGGCGACTCGAGACCGCCCGGGCGACGGGGATGCCCGCGTACGTGATCCTGCACGACGCGACGATCGAGACGATCGCAGGGATCCGGCCACAGACGGAGACGCAACTTGCCTCGGTCCCCGGCATCGGACCGGCGAAGCTCGAAGCACACGGCGACGCGATCCTCGAGATCTGTGCCGAGTAGGTGGAGGTCTACGACTCGATAGAAGCGGCCGTGTAGGTGACCCAGTCGCTGCCGCTCAGAAGAGCAAGGCCGCCCTTCGTCCCGACCCAAACCGTGCCGTCATTGGCAACCGCCACCGCCGTCACTTGATCGTGGGGCAGACCGTCTTCGGTCGTGTCGGTGATCCAGTTCCCACCTTCGAGGCGAGCGAGTCCAGCGCTCGTTCCGGCCCACACGGTGCCGTCGCTTCCCACCGCAACCGCGTTCACCCACTCGTTGGGGAGGCCATCGGCCATGGCAAAGACGGTCCACACCCCTCTGTCGAAGCGCGCCAACCCCTCCCGGGTAGCAACCCACACCGCTCCGTCCGGCGCTACCGCCACCGAATTGATCCAATCGCTTGGGAGCCCATCTGCGGCCGTGTAGGAGGTCCAGTCTCCGTCGTCCAGGCTGCTCAGGCCGCCGTTCGTTCCGATCCACAGAACGTCGCCATCGGCGAAAGCCAGCGTTGTCACGCGGCTGTTCGGGAGGCCATCGTCGGTGGTCAGATTGGTCGAGGTACCGCCGGCGTTGAGGATGCTCAGCCCGAAGATCGTGCCGAGCCACACGGTTCCGTCCCCGGCGATCACTACTGAGTTCACCCAGTTGCTCGGAAGACCCTCCTCGACGCCGTATCTAACCCACAGGTCGTCGTCGAGTCGGCCTGCACCGAAATTGGTCCCGACCCACACGACACCGTCCTCGGCGACGGTGACCGAATTCACGAGATCGTTCGGGAGACCGTCGAGGGAGGTGTAGTTGGTCCACGTGTCAGCGGCGAGGTGACCCAATCCATCATTCGTTCCGACCCAGACAGTGCCGTCGTCGACCGTCGCCAGCGCGGTCACCCAGGCGTTGGGGAGCTGTGCAGGGAGATCATCCGGGGGCGTAGCGCCGGACGAGCAACCGGCGGCTATGACAGCCGCAGTGACCAGGCCGGCGAGGATGCCCCTAATAGCCGCCGCCGATCTTGCGGTGATCCCAGGATGCGGTCTTCGTGGGTTCCACGACGACCGCCGTGTTCTTCGACGCGAATCGACCGAAGGCGGCTTCGAGTTCCTCCTCGGAGAGTTCGACGGGTTCCGGCCCGACCATTCCATATTTGGCAGCGAGTCGCCCATAGATGGCGAGGACGTAAGCCGGGTCTTCGACCAGGCGAGCCTCCGCCCTGATCATCACGCCTCTGAGCTCTTCGTAGGCGTCACCGTCCTCTGCGAGAACGGTGAGGCGAGGATCTCGCCGGAGGTTCAGGATCTTCTGTGATCTGGTGAACGATCGGAAGACGATCTTGTCATCCTCCATCACGAACCACATCGGAGCGAGGTGCGGCCAGCCGTCGTTGCCGATCGTCGCGACTTCGAGGATCGCGGTCTCGTCGAGGAAGGCGGTCACTTCCACGCCTGTCATGGTGATGTCTTTGCGCGCCATGGACCCAACGGTACCCCACCGCCGCTACAGACGGCCCGGAACAGGAACGCCGCGACTAGCGTTCTTACTGAAGCGTCCCGGCACGGGCGACCCTTTGGGCGGCCGAGGTCGAAAGAGGCGCTGGTCCAATGCTGCGACGTGTCCCCCAACCCGGAGGGTGGGGAGAGAGGAGCAATCGATGAGCAAGATCACAGCGCCGGAGGTTCGCGCCCGAAAAGGCAAGACGAAGATCCGCATGGTCACGGCATATGACTATCCGATGGCCAAGATCGCGAGTAGGGCGGGGGCGGACATCATCCTTGTTGGTGACTCGGTCGCCAACGTCGTGCTCGGTCACGCCGACACTCTCTCCGTCGACATGGACGTGATGGTTCATCACACTGCTGCCGTTACCAGGGCCGAACCCGATGCTCTCGTCGTTGGGGATATGCCCTGGATGAGTTTCCACGTGTCGCCCGAAGACACTGTCCGGAACGCCGCTCGGTTGATCCGTGAAGGCGGTGCCGCCGCCGTGAAGATAGAAGGCGGGCGCAAGCGACTCGACGCGATCGCTGCCGTTCTCAACGCGGAGATCCCGGTCATGGGACACCTCGGTCTCACACCGCAGTCGGTGAATGCCATGGGCGGCTACCGGGTGCAGGGGAAGAAGGTTCAGGCAGCGTACGAGATGATCAGCGACGCTCAAGCGCTCGCGGAAGCGGGAGTATTTGCGATCGTGCTCGAAGGCGTGCCCGATCGAGTGGCACAGATTGTTACGGCAGAGGTGCAGGTTCCCACGATCGGGATCGGTGCCGGTGCCGGATGCGACGGACAGGTGCTTGTCATGCACGATGTCCTCGGTCTCGGCGGCGGGGAGTATCTCCCGAAGTTCGTGCGTCCGTATGCAGATCTTGCAGGCGACGCTGTTGATGCGCTCGAGCGGTTCTTCACGGATGTGGAATCCGGGGCGTTTCCGTCGGAGGACGAGACCTATCACATGCCGGATGAGTCGTTCGCGATCCTTCAAGACCTCGTTGAGTCGGAGACGAGAGTCGAACGCTGATCGTCGCGCACGGTAGGTTCCTGGCTGTGACATACCGTTCGCTCCTGTTTCTCGGCGTCCTGTTCGCCCTGTTGCTTGCTGCGTGTGGATCGGATGAGCCGGTCGGGTTGGATGGATTCGATACCGCGGCGATTCAGATCGATGATCAGCAGTTGGCCGTTGCCATCGCCGATACGCCTGCGCTGCGATCGCAGGGGCTGATGGGTGTGACCGACCTCGGGGGATTGGACGGCATGCTGTTCGTCTTTGACAAATCCACCGACGGTGGATTCTGGATGAAGGACACGCTGATCTCCCTGGACATCGCCTTCTTCGACACCGACGGCCTCTTCGTGGACACATTCACGATGCGACCGTGCACCGGGAATCCATGCCCGGTGTACCGCCCGTCGGGCGCCTACCGGCATGCGGTTGAGGTCCCTGCGGGAGATCTGCGCCTCGTCGGAGAGGGATCGGTTCTCACACCACCCGGTTGACCTCCGTCATCGAGCGTGTGTAGGTCGCGCCTGAGGAGTCATCCACACACGCGCGATGATCCACGGTCGAGGACCCCGGTGGCTACCGGACCGCTCGCGGTACACTTCCTTCGGTACACCGCCGTCCGTCTTCCGGAGCGGCGACCAACGTGGCCCTTTGGCTGCCAGATCCTGTCCCTTCGGGGACCGTTCGCATCGCGAATGTCCAGAGGAGTTGATATCGATGCGCTCTTATGAGCTGATGATCATTCACCGACCTGACATGGTCGAGTCGGATGTCCGCAAGCAGGTCGAGGAAGTCTCCGCGACGATCGACACCAGCGGCAACGTAACCGGGACCGACTTCTGGGGGAAGCGCCGCTTCGCCTACGAGATCGATCACATGAACGAGGGCTACTACTCCGTCCTCGACTTCGAAGGCGATACCGTCCTTGTCGACGCGCTCGGCCACGCACTCTCGCTGTCCGACGCCGTTGTACGCCACAAGATCATTCGAAGGACTGATCGAGAGAGTTGATTCCTGTCACACGCTCCCCTCATGATGGGGGAGTGCGGGAAGAGAGAAGAGAGAGAACATGAGCAATGTGAACAGTGTGACCTTGATCGGCAACCTCGTCGAGGATCCGGAACTCCGGTTCACCCCGAGTGGCGTGGCGATGACCAAAGTGCGGTTCGCCGTCAACAAGCGCTATCAGAGCCAGGGCGAGTGGAAAGAGGAGACCAGCTTCTTCAGCGGCACGTGCTGGCGTGACCTGGGCGAGAACGTGGCAGAGACCCTGACGAGAGGTATGCGCGTCATCGTGGTCGGCGAGCTTCAGCAACGCTCCTGGGAGACCCAGGAAGGCGACAAGCGTTCGACGATCGACGTGGACATCAAAGAGATCGGCCCGTCGATTCGCTGGGCTACCGCAACGGTCACCAAAACGCCCCGAGCCGACGGCGGCTGGTCGAGTCAGGGAGAGGGGCAGGGCCAGCCTGCAGCCCCGGTCGCTCGCCAGAACCCCGGGCCCGACGAGGCACCCTTCTAGAGGAGAACATCGATGGCAAAGACACGAAGTACACGGACGAAGCGGCGCCGCCCCAGCGAAGACCGGGGCCGGCGGAAGCGCATTGTTTATCGGTTCAAAGAGAACGAGCTCGTCGATTACAAGGACATCGCCCTCCTGCGCAAGTTCATGTCCGATCGCGGCAAGATCCGTTCACGCCGCGTCACCGGGCTGAATGAGAAGCGGCAGCACCAGGTCGCCACGGCGATCAAGAACGCTCGCGAGATGGCGTTGCTGCCGTACCTCGGTACGGGGAAGAGTAAATGAAGCTGATTCTGACCAAGGACGTCCTCGATCTTGGGAACAAGGGTGATGTTGTCGACGTGTCCGATGGATACGCCCGCAACTACCTCGTTCCTCGATCGTTCGCCGTCAAGGCGACCGACGGGGCGCTCCGCCAGGCTGACTCCATGCGAGTCGCTCGCGAGGAGTCGCTCCTTGCTGCCCGTCAAGAGGCAGAGGGGTACGCCCAGTCGCTCACCGGCACCAGGGTTGTCGTCGCTGCTCGCTCGGGCGACGAAGGCAAGCTATTCGGATCGATCGGTGATGGTGACATCGCTGCGGCGATCTCGAAATTCACCGGGATCGAGGTCGATCGCAAGATCGTCCGGATCGAAGGACCGATCAAGGAGATCGGCCTTCACGAAGTGATTCTCGAGCCGCATCCTGAGGTCCAGTTCTCGGTTACGCTTGATGTGATCCCGGCGTAGCTGGCGCCAACATGAAACGAAGAGGGCCCGTCTCCGGACGGGCCCTTCTCGCGTCCAGGATCGTCATTCCGCGGGCCGGAGACCGCAAATAGGACGTCGCGTACCCTGGGTATGGCAACTGCGCGAAAACAAAGCCCGATGCGCGGAAAACAGTCTGCCGGGGCGGGACCGCTCGGCTGCTCCCGAACGTAGACTCGCCATTCTTCTCGTCGTGCCCGGGTGTTCGACGCGTTTCTGTCACACCCGTGTGCGACGCTGATGAAGATAGGCCGTGTGAGAACGAATGGAGGACCAGTGACGAGCGTCGCCGAACGCCCAACAGGGGCCCGCGGTTTGCAGGTGCCCCCGCACAGCGTTGAGGCCGAGGAGTCGGTCCTCGGTGCCGTTCTCCTGTCGTCGGACGCCGCGAACATCGCGCTCGAGAAACTCCATGCCGACGACTTCTACCGGCCTGCCCACCAGCAGGTCTTCGAGGCAATTCGGACGTTGTTCGATGCGAATGAGCCGATCGACGCCGTCACGGTCTCCGAGATGCTCCGGCGCGAGGGGGCTCTCGAACGCCTCGGCGGTGTGGCCTTTCTCACCCGCCTCCTCGACACCGTCCCAACGACGTCGAACGTCGACTATTACGCAGGAATCGTCGAGGAGCACGCACTTCGCCGACGGCTCATGCGTGTCGGCGGAACGATCGGCGTTATCGCGTCGGAGATGAACGAACCGATCGCAGACGTTCTCGACCGTGCCGAGCAGGAGGTCTTCCAGGTCGCCGAGCGCCGTGTCGGCGAGGGCCTTGCCCCCATCGATCCATTGCTCGGACCCGCGATCGAGCGGGCTGAGGAGCTCCAGCGACTTGGATCGGAAATCACCGGTCTCCCGACCGGCTTTCGGGATCTCGACAGAAAATTGGCAGGCCTTCATCCGACGAACCTCATCATCATCGCCGCACGACCGGGTATGGGGAAGACGGCGCTCGCCCTGAACATCGCGCAGAATGTCGCACAGAACGACCAACCGGTGGCGATCTTCTCGCTCGAGATGAGCAGGGAAGAGATCGTGTCCAGAATGCTCTGTTCCACCGGCCGGATCGACTCGCAGCGCTTGCGCACGGGCCGACTCGCGGAGGCAGACTTCACCAAGCTGTCGAATGCGGCAGGCGCCCTCTACAAGAAGCCGATCTTCGTCGACGATTCACCGGGTCTCACCGTCACCGAAATCCGGGCGAAGGCCCGTCGTCTCCGGCGCAGACCGGGGCTCGGTCTCGTCATCGTCGACTATCTCCAGTTGATGCACGGTTCAGGTGGGGAGAATCGTCAACAGGAGATCGCTCTCATCTCGCGATCCCTGAAGAATCTGGCGCGTGAACTCGAAGTCCCGGTCATTGCGGTGTCGCAGCTGAATCGATCGCTCGAGAGCAGAGAGGACAAGCGTCCACGCCTCGGCGACCTTCGTGAGTCCGGCGCGATCGAGCAGGATGCCGACGTCGTCATGTTCATCTATCGGGATGAGGCGTACAACCCGGACAAGATGGAATCGAAGGGCGTCGCCGAGATCGTTGTTTCCAAACACAGGCAGGGAGCCGTCGGAAAGATTCAGATGACCTTCCTGCCCGAGTTCACACTCTTTGCCGACATGGGAAGGGACGTTCCGATCGCATGACAGGCATCCGTCTTCTTGTCATCGAGACGTGGCAACCGGCATATCGCAAGCCGCTCGTTCTCAGCGCCGGCGATCGCGTCACGGTAGGGCAACACGACACGGAATGGACCTCATACCGGTGGTGCAAGAACGAGGCCGGAACGGGCGGATGGGTGCCGCACGACTACCTCGTGACAGAAGACGACGGCACAGGCGTCTCGACGGTGGATTACTCCACAGCCGAACTCCAGGTCGAAGCCGACGACGAGGTAATGGGTTTCCAAGCAGCGGGCGACTGGACCTGGTGCGTTGCCAACAGTGGCGCCGAGGGATGGGTACCGAATCGGGCGCTCAGCCGCGCACCGTAGCCTTCAGACGGAGGTCGAGCGCCGCCGACTGAGCACCGCCCCAGCTCCAACTACCGCTGTTCCGAATGCGATCGGGACCCACACCCAAGACAAGTCGGCAGGGCCCTCACTGCAGCGGTCGATCAAATCGAAACGGACCAGGCGATAGCTGGATGTCGCAGCGTCGATTTCGGCGTTGGTCATCCTCTTCGGATTGAGACCAGACGCTCTCGCAGCGAAACCCGAGTCGACGAGGACGCGCCGGAAGAGGTCACACGATCCCGCCTCACCCGTCACATCGGTGGCGCCCGCCGTCCAACGACCGTCCGGGAGCCACAGCACGGACCGTCCTGCGGCGAGCACGTTGCGGTACCAGTCGGTTTTCGACCCGAAGCCGGCCAGGCAGTATCTGCTGTTGCCGTCGGCGGCGAAGTTGAGCGGCGTGAGGTAGCGAGCTCCGCTTTTGCGCCCACGATGCTCGACAACGAGGATCCGACCGGCTGCGGACGGCCAGGCGTCGGCCCACCGTCCCAGACCCAGTCTCCACATGAACACCATCCCTCTGTTCATCGTGCGGAACGTCATCCTGAGACGCCGCATGACGAGAGGGCTGAGAACTCGTTCGTAGCGAGGTGCGACCGTTGGTTTGGGTTCCACGGTTCCGGTCTACACGATGCCAAGAGCGCTGACCAGAGTCGAAAGGTACGAACCGAGCGATCACAACACACAGCCGACATCCAGGAGCCAGAGACTCGAGGGGGAGGAGAGCGAGCGGTGTTCCCAGGAGAGCGACGCATGTCGCTCGGAGGTGTTCCGGAGCCATCTCGAGAATGATGTTCGCGTAGCCAAGTCGGAGTCCGCTCATGGTTGCACCGACAAGGACGAACGTCAGATAGAGAGGTATCGGCCCTGCGACGAACGATGGCAACACTGTGTTGATGCTCGAGAGGGCCTCGGAGAGTTGGACGCAGCACTAGCGTCAAGGTCGTGGAGACGCGCGAAACACCCAAGACCGGCCCCG